>NZ_JBHIMM010000006.1:0-153936 GCF_042194115.1 Bartonella sp. MR90HLJMH | reverse complement strand
AGGTAGCAGAAATTTTGAGAAGAGAATCGGATGCTTGTCGCAAAAGCATCATAATAAAGCCTTCTACTCCGTTGCAACGTGAAACTGTTGTTGCGTTTATGAGACTTTTAGATGGCTCACATCAAGAAACGTTAGCAGACTTCAAAGAAACATTAGAAACATTGTACGAAGCATGCTTTATAAAGAAATGTTAGAAAATCCTATACCATCACTTCTATTTACGCATCCCTCACAGTAAAAAACATATGAAATATCAACAACTTAATATGAATATAAAGCTATATGGTGGGCGATGAGAGACTCGAACTCCCGACATCCTCGGTGTAAACGAGGCGCTCTACCAGCTGAGCTAATCGCCCAATGCAATGATTAGCAATTGAATGGGAACTCTTTAAGGAAAAATTTTTCTAAACGCAAGAATAAAGATAGTATTTGATAATTTTTTTTAAAAATGCATAATCCTTCTTGACATAAACGCATGAACCCCTTACACGACCGCTTGTACCAAATTAAATTGGTTCGAAAAAAATGCGCGGGTGTAGCTCAGTTGGTTAGAGTGCTGGCCTGTCACGCCGGAGGTCGCGGGTTCGAGCCCCGTCACTCGCGCCATTTCGTGATTCCTTGTGAAATTTCCTTTTTAAAATATCCATATAGTATTGAGTGTGGTGGTGGAGTATTTGATTGGGGGATGATATGTTTTTTCTTTCTTTTTATATGGTTTATAATAATAGGGCTTGCGTCTTTCTTTGCTCTGCGTTACCTATGCCGACAAGAAAAGTATCGCTCTATATGCCTTTGAAGCAGTATGAATAGAATTAATAGAGCGATTATTAAATTTGTCTGTTTGGTCTCGCAATATTGAATCATTGTGTTAAACTCAGGCATTTCGTTACGATGGAAGAGGGTTATGGCTTATTTATTGAGCTCTTATTTACCGGTCTTGATTTTCATTATTGTGTCAGCTGTTATTGCTGGAGTTTTGTTGATTACACCTTACATTGTAGCATATCGTTCCCCTGATCCTGAAAAGTTATCGGCTTATGAATGTGGGTTTAATTCATTTAGTGATGCACGCATGAAGTTTGATATTCGTTTCTATTTGGTATCAATTTTATTTATTATTTTTGATCTTGAAGTTGCTTTTCTTTTTCCTTGGGCTGTTTCATTCGAATCAATAGGTATGTTTGGCTTTTGGTCTATGATTGTGTTTTTAGCAATTTTGACTATTGGGTTTATATATGAATGGAAAAAAGGAGCCCTTGAATGGAATTAGGATCTAATAATTCAACGATTGCTGCTCCAAAACCAAAAGGAATCATTGATCCCAATACTGGTGAGCTGATAGGGTCTGACGATAAGTTTTTTCGTGATCTTAATGCTGAATTATCAGATAAGGGATTTTTAGTTACCTCGGCAGATGCTTTGGTTACTTGGGCACGTACCGGTTCTTTAATGTGGATGAGTTTTGGTTTGGCATGTTGTGCTATCGAAATGATGCAATGCTCAATGCCTCATTATGATAATGAGCGTTTTGGATATGCGCCACGAGCTTCACCCCGTCAGTCAGATGTGATGGTGGTTGCAGGTACTCTAACAAATAAGATGGCTCCTGCTTTAAGAAAAGTGTACGATCAGATGCCAGAGCCACGTTATGTGATTTCTATGGGATCATGTGCAAACGGTGGGGGATATTATCATTATTCCTATTCAGTAGTGCGTGGATGTGATCGTATCGTGCCTGTCGATATATATGTTCCAGGGTGCCCACCTACAGCAGAGGCATTATTATACGGCATATTGTTGCTACAGAAAAAAATCCGTCGTACCGGATCCATAGAGCGATAGAGAGTTTTCTTGTCATGATGGATAAAACTTTGGTTGAACTTGCTGCTTATTTGGAAAACAAGTTAAAAAATAAGCTTGAAGAGACTGTTATTGCTTTTGGTGAATTGACCATTGTGGCACGTCTTGACGCAATTATCGATGTCTTAATGTTTGTTCGTGATGATTCGCGCTGTCAATTTATTAATCTCACAGACATTAGTGGTGTGGATTATCCTTCTCGCGATAAGCGCTTTGATGTTTCTTACCAATTGTTATCTCCTCGTGAGAATTTACGCTTACGTGTAAAAGTTCGTACGGATGAAAATACTCCTGTTGCTTCAGCTTGTACGGTTTATCCTGGCGCAGAGTGGTATGAACGTGAAACGTATGATATGTATGGGATTTTATTTTCAGGACATCCGGATTTGAGACGGATTTTAACAGATTATGGGTTTGAAGGATATCCTTTACGCAAAGACTTTCCTGTGACAGGATTTGTTGAATGTCGTTATGATAATGAAGCAAAGAGGGTAATTTATGAGCCTGTTGTTTTGCGTCAAGAGATGCGTAATTTTGATTTTCTTTCTCCTTGGGAAGGAGGACAGTATACTTTGCCATGTGATGAAAAATAATAATATTTGTTTTGATAAGGCATTATATTAGAGTACTGTATTTCTTAAATAATTAAATATTTTTTAGTATGATAGATTTTTTTGACATTTGATATGAAGTTTTTTAAAAAGCAAGGGGTTGATTGTGGCTGAGGTCAATGTTCGAAACTTTAATATCAATTTTGGTCCGCAGCATCCTGCCGCGCATGGGGTTTTGCGCATGGTTTTGGAGTTGGACGGTGAAGTTGTTGAGCGTGTAGATCCACATATTGGGTTATTGCATCGCGGTACCGAAAAATTAATGGAAACAAAAACTTATCTTCAAGCGGGTCCTTATCTAGATCGTTTGGATTATGTTGCTCCTATGAATCAGGAACATGCTTTTGTCCTTGCTATTGAAAAGTTATTGGATATTAAAGTTCCTAAAAGAGGGCAATTAATACGTGTTTTGTTTTCTGAAATTGGGCGTATTCTTAATCATTTGCTTAATGTAACGACACAGGCAATGGATGTTGGTGCTTTAACACCACCTCTTTGGGGGTTTGAGCAACGTGAAAGATTGATGATTTTTTATGAGCGTGCCTGTGGCGCACGTCTTCATGCAAATTATTTTCGTCCTGGTGGTGTGCATCAAGATTTACCAGAATCTTTAGTTGAAGATATAGGTAATTTTATTGATCCTTTTCTTGTTGCTCTTGGTAAACTTGATGCGCTTGTAACGCCAAATCGGATTTTTAAGCAGCGTAATGTGGATATTGGCGTGGTAACTATTGATGAAGCTTGGGCACGTGGTTTTTCTGGGGTTATGATTCGTGGGGCTGGTGTTCCATGGGATTTACGTAAAAGCCAACCTTACGAATGTTATGATGAAATGGAATTTGATATTCCTGTAGGTAAGAATAGCGATTGTTATGATCGTTATCTTATTCGTATGGAAGAAATGCGTCAATCAGCAAAAATTATGCGCCAATGTGTGGAGCGTTTGCTGAGTACTGAAAAAAATGGACCGGTTTCGAGCTTGGATCGCAAGATTGTACCACCGAAACGGAGTGAAATGAAAAGTTCGATGGAAGCACTGATTCATCATTTCAAGCTTTATACGGAAGGTTTTCATACGCCTCCTGGAGAAGTATATGTTGCTGTGGAAGCTCCGAAAGGGGAGTTTGGTGTTTATCTTGTTTCTGATGGAACCAATAAGCCTTATCGTGTAAAGTTGCGTGCTCCTGGGTTTGCGCATCTCCAAGCTATGGATTTTTTAACCAGAGGTCATATGCTGGCGGATGCTACAGCTATTTTGGGTTCGATTGATATTGTTTTTGGGGAGGTTGATCGCTAATGTCCGTACGCCGTCTTGCAGATGATGTTTATCAGCCCGCTGAGTTTTCTTTTACAAAAGAAAATCAGATATGGGTAAAAAATACTATAGAGAAATATCCTGTAGGGCGTGAGCAGTCTGCTGTAATTCCATTATTAATGCGTGCTCAAGAGCAAGATGGTTGGGTGACACGTGCCGCGATTGAGCATATTGCTCAGATTCTTTCCATGGCTTATATTCGTGTTCTGGAAGTTGCAACTTTTTACACTCAGTTTCAGCTTAAGCCTGTTGGAACAAAAGCGCATATTCAAGTTTGTGGTACGACCCCTTGTATGTTACGTGGATCTGGTGAATTGATTAAAGTTTGTCAGAAAAAAATTCATCATGAACCTTTTGTTACCAATCAGGATGGAACCTTATCATGGGAAGAGGTAGAATGTCTTGGTGCTTGTGTGAATGCTCCGATGGTTATGATTTTTAAAGATACTTATGAAGATCTTACAGCTGAGCGTCTTGAAGAAATTATTGATGCATTTGAAGCTGGGAAAGGTTCTGAGATAGCGGTTGGTCCGCAAAGTAGCCGTAAGTCGTCGGAACCGATTAGTGGTTTAACTTCTCTTATTGATGATGAGAAAGAAAAAAAGATCTCTCAAGTCTTCACCAAAAAAGGATAAGGAAAGAGTGGGAACATAATTAAGTATTTTTCTTGAAAAAATATTTTATTATTCTACCCATGATGACAACATTTAATGAAAAGTAAGAAGTCTTGAAAAGATATTTAAAAATTGCATTTGAGGAAAAGCGGAAAATGCTATGGGTAATAGAAAAAAAGGTGGGGTATGCTAGCTGATAAAGATCGTATCTTCACCAATCTGTATGGTTTAAAAGACAAATCATTAAAGGCTGCGATGTTGCGTGGGCATTGGAATGGTCTGAAAGAGATGATTGACAAAGGTCGTGATTGGATCATTGATGAGGTGAAGGCATCGGGTTTACGCGGTCGTGGTGGTGCTGGTTTTCCTACCGGAATGAAGTGGTCCTTTATGCCAAAGCAGAATGATGGTCGTCCTCATTATTTGGTTGTCAATGCCGATGAATCTGAACCTGGAACTTGTAAAGACCGTGATATTTTACGTCATGACCCCCATACTTTGATTGAAGGATGTGCAATCGCTACTTTTGCTATGGGAGCCAATGTTGCTTTTATTTATATTCGTGGTGAATATATTCGTGAACGTGAAGCGCTACAAGCTGCCGTTGATGAATGCTATGATGCAGGTTTACTTGGCAAAAAAACGAAATATGGGCATGCTTGTGATATTATTATTCATCATGGAGCTGGTGCTTATATTTGTGGTGAAGAAACAGCTCTTCTTGAAAGTCTTGAGGGAAAAAAGGGACAACCTCGGCTTAAACCACCATTTCCTGCCAATATGGGGATTTATGGCTGTCCAACAACAGTAAATAATGTAGAGTCCATTGCTGTTGTTCCAACGATTTTGCGGCGGGGTGCTTCGTGGTTTTCGTCAATCGGACGAGCAAATAATGTTGGAACGAAATTGTTTATGGTTTCAGGGCATGTTAATGCACCTTGTACATTTGAAGACGCTCTTGGTGTTTCATTCCGTGAATTAATTGAAAAACATACGGGTGGTGTTCGTGGTGGGTGGAATAATCTTTTAGCAGTTATTCCAGGGGGGGCTTCTTGTCCAGTCGTCCGTGGTGAGGATATGATCGATGCGATCATGGATTTTGATGGGATGCGAGATGTCGGGTCTTCTTTTGGCACGGGGGGAATGATTGTTATGGATAAATCAACCGATATTATCAAGGCAATTTGGCGTATAGCTGCTTTTTTCAAGCACGAGAGTTGTGGTCAGTGTACTCCGTGTCGTGAGGGGACGGGTTGGATGATGCGTCTTTTAGGGCGTATGGTTGAGGGAAGAGCACAAAAACGCGAGATTGATCTTTTGTTTGAAGTGTCTAAACAGGTTGAAGGACACACTATTTGTGCGCTTGGTGATGCTGCCGCATGGCCTGTACAGGGGTTGATACGTAATTTTCGTCCGGAAATCGAGCGTAGAATTGATGAATACACGCGAAATGTAGTCCAAAGCAAAAACATTGCTTTAGAAGCAGTAGGATAGAAGATTTTTTAAAGAGCAGCCGAATGCAAATTTTAAGTGGGTTATCCGCAGGTTGGATGGGTGATGATAAATATCAAAGTTGATGGCAAAGAGATTGAAGTTCCTGATTACTACACGTTGCTTCAGGCTGCTGAGGCGGCTGGGGCAGAAATTCCACGTTTTTGTTTTCATGAATCTTTGTCAATTGCTGGAAATTGTCGTATGTGTTTGGTTGAGGTTAAGGGTGGTCCTCCAAAACCTCAGGCTTCTTGTGCTATGGGGGTTCGTGATTTACGATTAGGGCCTAACGGTGAAGCACCTGAGATTTTTACCAATACGGCGATGGTAAAAAAAGCACGTGAAGGTGTTATGGAATTTCTTCTCATTAATCATCCTTTGGATTGTCCAGTGTGTGATCAAGGGGGAGAATGCGATCTTCAAGATCAAGCAATGCTTTATGGACGAGATTGTTCTCGTTATACAGAAAATAAGCGTGCTGTAGAAGATAAATATATTGGACCTCTTGTCAAAACTGTCATGACACGGTGTATTCATTGTACACGGTGTGTTCGTTTTACAACGGAAGTTGCAGGTATTTCTGAGCTTGGTTTGATCGGTCGTGGTGAAGATGCTGAAATTACGACGTATCTTGAAAAAGCTATGACATCTGAATTACAGGGAAATGTTATTGATCTTTGTCCGGTGGGAGCTTTAACTTCAAAACCTTATGCGTTTCATGCTCGTTCGTGGGAATTGGTAAAAACGGAATCGATTGATGTGATGGATGCGCTTGGTAGTGCGATCCGTATTGATAGTCGTGGCCGTGAAGTTATGCGGATTATGCCGCGTACGAATGAAGATGTAAATGAGGAATGGATCTCTGATAAAACGCGTTTTATTTGGGATGGATTACGGACTCAGCGGCTTGATAGGCCATATGTGCGCAAAGAAGGAAAGCTTCAACCTGTCAGTTGGACAGAAGCTTTTGCAAAAATTAAAATGGTGGTTTCTAAAACCTTGCCAGAAAAAATTGGAGCGATTGCTGGAGATCTCGCGTCTGTTGAGGAAATGTACGCACTTAAAACATTGCTTCTTTCATTGGGCTCAACGCTTTTTGATTGTCGCCAAAGAGGGGGGGCTTTATCGCCTGAGTTTGGGCGTTCGAGTTATATTTTTAATCCTACAATTGCAGGTATTGAACAGGCTGATGCACTGCTTATTGTGGGATCTAATCCACGTCATGAAGCGGCTGTTTTAAATGCGCGTATTTTTAAGCGCCAACGGATGGGAAATTTTCCTATTGCATTAATTGGAGAGAAAGTCGATTTACGTTATCCTTATTCTTATCTTGGATCTGGGAGTGATACATTAACGACACTTATTCGTGGAGAGGATGTTTTTTTTAATGTCTTAAAAGAAGCGAAGAGGCCCCTTATTCTTATCGGAGAGGGGGCTGTTTCAGGAAATGAAGGTTTATCTGTTTTAAAAAGTCTTGCTAAATTAGCTGACAATATTGGTGCTCTTAGTGAAGAATGGAATGGGTTTGGGGTTCTTCATAATGCAGCATCGATTGTTGGAGGATTGGACATAGGCTTTACTTCTAAACTTGGGGTTGCAAATATTCTTAAAACCTGTGAAGTTTTATTTTTACTTGGTGCTGATGAAGTAGAATTAGCCAATACAAAAGCTTTTACAGTTTATATTGGTAGCCATGGTGATAATGGTGCACATGCTGCTGATGTTATTTTGCCTGCATCTGCTTACACTGAAAAATCAGGGCTTTATGTGAATACAGAAGGACGTGTTCAAATGACAAATCGGGCTGGTTTTGCTCCAGGTGAAGCAAAAGAAGATTGGGCTATTTTGCGTGCTTTATCGGATATTTTAGGACAAAGGCTCCCTTTTGATTCTCTTTCTCAATTAAGACAATGCTTGTTTAATGATTATCCACACCTTTGTGCTGTTGATGATATAGTACCTTCTGATATAAGTGGTCTTAAGGCGCTTGGTTCAAAAATGGTTTCTCTAGAGAGTCAAATTTTTACTTCTATGGTTAAAGACTTTTATTTAACAAATCCGATAGCACGTGCTTCTGCTGTTATGGCTGAATGTTCATCTCTTACAAAAAACCGTGCTACGCAAACTGTAAAGTAAGGCAAAGGAAAAGGAATAATGATGTATGATTTCTTTATGACTTGGCTGTTGCCATTACTCATTATAGTTGGAAAAACACTTCTTCTTTTGGTCGTTCTTTTGATCTTAGTTGCTTATCTTCTTTACGCAGATAGAAAGATTTGGGCTGCGGTACAATTGCGTCGTGGACCAAACGTTGTTGGTCCATGGGGTTTGTTACAGTCTTTTGCAGATTTAATTAAATTTGTTGTTAAGGAGCCTATTATCCCTGCAGGTGCAAATAAGGGTGTTTTTCTTTTGGCTCCTTTTGTTTCAGCGACACTTGCTTTATCAACTTGGGCTGTTATTCCTGTCAATGAGGGCTGGGAAGTTGCAAAAATTAATGTTGGTTTGCTTTATATCTTGGCTATTTCATCTCTTGAAGTTTACGGTGTCATTATGGGGGGGTGGGCGTCAAACTCTAAATATCCTTTCTTAGGGGCTCTTCGTTCCGCTGCACAGATGGTTTCTTATGAGGTTTCAATTGGGTTTGTGCTTGTAACCGTCATTTTAGTGAGTGGTTCATTGGATCTTACAACAATTGTTCATAAACAAAGTTCTGGAATTGGTACAACTCTTGGTCTTCCTTTTAACAGCTTTCTCGATTGGAACTGGTTGGTCCTTTTTCCAATGTTTATTATATTTTTTATTTCTGCGCTCGCAGAGACAAACCGTCCTCCTTTTGATTTGGTTGAAGCTGAATCTGAACTTGTAGCTGGTCATATGGTAGAATATTCTTCAACGCCTTACATGCTTTTCTTTCTTGGTGAATATGTTGCGATTGTTTTAATGTGCGCATTAACAACCATTCTATTTTTAGGCGGTTGGCTGCCACCCTTAGATGTTTGGTGGCTTAATTGGATTCCTGGTATCATTTGGTTTGTTTTAAAAGTCTGTTTTGTATTTTTTTGGTTTGCTATGGTTAAAGCATTTGTTCCACGTTATCGCTATGATCAGCTCATGCGGCTTGGTTGGAAGGTTTTTCTTCCTCTCTCACTAGCAATGGTTGTGATAACTGCTGCTTTTTTAAAGTTTACGGATTTCGTTTAAGAGGAGATTTTACGATGTCAGGTTTTATTCATGCGGCAAAGTCACTTCTTCTATTGGAATTTGTGAGTGCTTTTTTCTTAGCCATGCGTCAATTTTTTTCACCAAAGCCCACGATTAATTATCCTTATGAAAAAGGTTTTGTATCTCAGCGTTTTCGCGGTGAGCATGCATTGCGTCGCTATCCAAATGGTGAAGAACGGTGTATTGCTTGTAAATTATGTGAAGCAATTTGCCCTGCGCAAGCGATTACAATTGAGGCTGGACCGCGACGTAATGATGGTACGCGTAGAACTGTTCGTTATGATATCGATATGGTTAAGTGTATCTACTGCGGTTTTTGTCAAGAGGCTTGTCCGGTAGAGGCTATTGTTGAAGGTCCAAATTTTGAATTTGCAACAGAAACGCGTGAAGAACTCTATTATGATAAAGAAAAGCTTTTAATGAATGGAGATCGTTGGGAGCGAGAAATTGCTCGAAATATATTGATGGATGCGCCTTATCGTTAAGTGTATCGTTAAATGAGGTGTCGGATATTTTTCCGATAAATTGTAATCTGGTATGAAGTTTATACCAATTGTTTGAATATTTGAGGAGAAGCCTATGCTAACAGATCTAGCGGCGGCATTTTTCTATTTGTTTGCTTTTATTATGCTAACAAGTGCAGTTATTGTTATTACAGCACGCAATCCAGTGCATTCTGTTTTGTTTTTAATCCTCGCATTTTTTAATGCAGCGGCTTTATTTTTGCTTGCAGGAGCAGAGTTTTTAGGGCTTATTCTGCTTGTTGTGTATGTTGGAGCTGTCGCTGTTTTATTTTTATTTGTCGTTATGATGCTTGACGTTGATTTTGCTGAATTAAAGAGTGGAACTCTTCGGTATGCTCCTATTGGAGCTCTTATTGGTGTTATTATCGCTGTAGAATTGATTGTTGTTTTTGTGAGTAGCTATTTTTCTCCAGACTTGAGAACGCATGTTACCCAACCAATGCCAGATTTAGCGCAGCGAACAAATACACAAGCATTAGGTGATATTCTCTATACGGATTATGTTTTTTATTTTCAAATTGCTGGAATGATTTTATTGGTTGCAATGATTGGGGCTATTGTTTTAACACTTCGTCATAAATTAGGAGTAAAGCGGCAATCTATTGCGGAGCAAGTTTCTAGAACGGTAGAAAGTGCCATTGAAATCAAACAAGTTGAATCAGGCAAAGGTATGTAAGGGGGGCTATGTAGATGTATATTGATATTACACATTATCTCACTGTTTCTGCTTTGATGTTTACAATTGGTATTGCTGGAATTTTTCTCAACAGAAAAAACGTAATTATTATCTTGATGTCCATTGAGCTTATATTGCTTTCAGTTAATCTCAATTTTGTTGCATTTTCAGCATTTCTTCATGATCTCGTTGGTCAGATATTCGCTTTGTTTGTCTTAACCGTAGCAGCTGCTGAAGCTGCCATTGGTTTAGCAATTCTGGTCGTTTTTTTCCGTAATCGTGGTTCCATTGCGGTTGAAGATGTTAATGTAATGAAAGGCTAACCAGTGATGTATTATACGATTGTCTTTCTTCCGCTTTTGGGTTTTTTAATTGCTGCACTAGGTGGAAAAACGATAGGAGATCGTGCGAGTGAATTGATAACATGTAGCTTTATGCTTGTTGTTGCCATATTATCGTGGATAGCATTTTTCAGTATTGCACTTGGTCATATTCCAGCGATTGATGTCTTGGTATTACATTGGCTTACTATTGGTGACTTAAGCTTTAATTGGGCTTTACATGTTGATGTATTAACAGCTGTCATGCTTATTGTTGTGAACAGTGTTTCGGCATTGGTACATATTTATTCAATTGGTTATATGCACCATGACCCTTCAAGGTCTCGTTTTTTTTCTTATCTTTCTTTGTTTACATTTATGATGCTTATGTTGGTCACATCCAATAATTTGATTCAGATGTTTTTTGGATGGGAAGGTGTCGGACTTGCTTCTTATTTACTCATTGGTTTTTGGTTTCAGCGTGATTCTGCTAATAAGGCCGCAATGAAAGCTTTTGTAGTTAATCGTGTTGGAGACTTTGGTTTTCTCTTAGGAATCTTTAGTATTTTTGTTTTATTCCAATCGGTTGATTTTGCTTCCATTTTTGCAAAAGCTGCAAACAATAACTTTATACAAAATATGACATTTTTAGGTTGGCAATTTGATGGGCAGACGGCAATTACCATTACATGCCTTTTATTATTTATTGGTGCGATGGGAAAATCAGCACAATTTCTTTTACATACTTGGCTGCCTGATGCAATGGAAGGACCAACCCCTGTATCAGCGCTTATTCATGCCGCTACAATGGTAACGGCTGGTGTTTTTATGGTTGCGCGTATGTCGCCAATTTTTGAACTTTCTTCAACTGCTTTGACCGTGATTATTATTGTTGGAGCAACAACAGCGTTTTTTGCAGCAACTGTGGGGTTGGTGCAGAATGATATTAAACGTGTTATTGCTTATTCTACATGCTCTCAGCTCGGTTATATGTTTGTGGCTTTAGGTGTTGGAGCTTATGGCGCTGCTGTCTTTCATCTTTTTACGCATGCTTTTTTTAAAGCCTTATTGTTTCTTGGTGCAGGTTCTGTCATTCATGCTGTATCTGATGAACAAGATATGCGAAAAATGGGTGGGTTACGCAAACATATAAAAGTCACCTATTGGATGATGATGGTCGGGACCATTGCATTGACAGGTGTTGGAATTCCAGGAACACTTTTCGGGACTGCAGGTTTTTTCTCAAAAGATGCGATTATAGAGTCTGCTTTTGTATCCCATAATATTGCTTCAGGATATGCTTTTTATCTTCTTGTTTTTTCAGCTTTATTAACAAGTTTCTATTCATGGCGGCTTATCTTTATGACATTCCATGGTAAACCACGGGCAACAGTTGATGTTATGCATCATGTTCATGAATCACCTCCAGTTATGTTGATTCCACTCTTTCTTTTATCTATTGGAGCAATATTTTCTGGTGTCGTTTTCCAACCTTACTTTTTTGGTGACTTGTATAATGCTTTTTGGAAGGGAGCATTATTTACAAGCAGCCACAATCACATTCTTCATGATGCCCACCATGTCTTTAATTGGGTAAAATGGTCGCCATTTATAGCGATGGTTCTTGGGTTTATTTTAGCTTATTTATTTTATGTTTCTATTCCATCTCTTCCTAAGAAAATGGTTCGTATTATGCCAGGAGCATATAATTTTCTTTACCAAAAATGGTATTTCGATCAATTATATAACTTTTTGTTTGTTCGTCCTACCTTTAGAATTGGTTCTTTTCTTTGGAAAGTGGGAGACGGTAAGATTATTGATGGTCTAGGTCCTAATGGTATCGCAGCGCGTGTTGTTGATATTACAAATAGAATTGTTCGATTGCAAACAGGCTATCTTTACCACTATGCATTTGCAATGCTTATCGGCGTTGCATTACTCATTACATGGATGATGATCGGGGGCGTAAACTAATGACCGATTGGCCTATTCTTTCTACGGTTACATTTTTGCCACTTGTTGGTGTGCTTCTGATTTTGTTTATCAAAGATGATAGTGAAGTAGCACGCCATAATATACGTAATGTTGCATTTTTTACGACTTTATTTGTTTTTATTATTTCTTTAATTATTTGGATAGGATTTGATTCTAGCAACCCAAATTTTCAAATGGTTGAAAAGTCCAGTTGGTTAGGAGGGGGCATTAGCTATCATATGGGGGTTGATGGTATTTCTATTCTTTTTGTTGTTCTCTCGGCTTTTCTTTTGCCTTTTTGTATTTTAGCAAGTTGGGAAAATGTTAAAGAGAGATTAAAGGCTTATATGATTGCATTTCTTCTTCTAGAAGTTGCGATTATTGGCGTTTTTTGTGCTCTTGATGCAATGCTATTCTATGTTTTTTTTGAAGGCAGCCTTATTCCAATGTTTATCATTATAGGTGTATGGGGTGGAGCACGTCGTGTTTATGCAAGTATAAAGTTTTTCTTATATACTTTACTTGGTTCAGTGCTTATGCTGGTTGCTCTTATGGCTATGTATTGGGAGGCTGGGACACTTGATATACCAACTTTACTCAATTACCAGTTTCCTGCTCATATGCAAATATGGTTATGGCTTGCATTTTTTGCTTCTTTCGCAGTTAAAATGCCAATGTGGCCAGTTCATACATGGCTCCCTGATGCTCACGTGGAAGCACCGACAGCGGGTTCCGTTATTTTAGCTGGTGTCTTACTCAAATTAGGTGGGTATGGTTTTCTTCGTTTTTCTTTGCCTATGTTTCCTATCGCTTCAGCAGATTTTGCACCTTTGATTTTTACATTATCGCTTATCGCTATTATTTATACGTCGTTGGTTGCACTTGTTCAAAATGACATCAAAAAGCTTATTGCTTATTCTTCAATAGCGCATATGGGGTATGTGACAATGGGCATTTTTTCTGCGAATGAACAAGGGATACAAGGGGCTATTTATCAGATGCTATCCCATGGAATTGTTTCAGCAGCGTTGTTTCTTTGTGTTGGGGTTATCTATGATCGCTTGCATACACGTGAAATTTCAGCGTTTGGTGGTTTAGTGAATAATATGCCTAAATATGCTGTTGTTTTCTTAATTTTTACTATGGCAAATGTTGGTTTGCCTGGAAGCTCAGGATTTTTGGGTGAATTTTTAACCTTAATAGGTGTTTTTCAAGTAAATAAATTGGTTGTTGTTTTAGCAACAACAGGTGTTATCTTATCGGCAGCCTATGCCCTTTATCTTTACCGGCGTGTGGTGTTTGGTTCCTTGGATAAAGAGAATTTAAAAGTATTAATAGATCTTTCTTTAAGAGAAAAATTCATCCTTTATCCAATGGTTATTCTTACAATATTCTTTGGTATCTATCCAACGCCTATTCTTAAAGCAACGGCGTTTTCCGTAGAAACCCTCATCAATAAACTGCACTAGATAAGGGAAGAACGCACATGCAAACTGAAATAATAGCGCAATTAGTCTTAATTCTTCCGGAGCTTTTAATCGCATTAGGAGCTGTCGTGTTGCTTATGATTGGTGTTTATTCCAATACACGTGCTTCTTTAACAGTGACAGGTTTAGCCATGGCACTTCTTGTGGCAACCATTATTATTCTTATAGTTTTTCCGAAAAATGGTTCATTTCAAACCAATGCGCTCGTTATCGATTCCTTTAGTCGTTATATGAAAATTTTAATGCTTATTGGTGCACTCTTTTCTCTTATCATGTCTGTTGGTTTTGCCAATGCACAAAAGTTTAATATATTTGAATTTCCAGTGCTTGTTCTTTTAGCAACCCTTGGAATGATGTTTATGATTTCAGCGGGTAATATGCTGTCACTTTATATGGGGTTAGAACTGCAATCTTTAGCTTTATATGTTTTAGCAGCGATTAATCGTAATAATGTAAAATCTTCTGAAGCCGGTATAAAATACTTTGTTTTAGGAGCATTATCTTCAGGATTGCTGCTTTATGGTATTTCATTGCTTTATGGTTTTACGGGTCAAATTGGTTTTCACGAAATTGCTGTTGCTTTAAAAAGTGAAAATTTGCAATTGGGAGTTATCTTTGGAATTGTTTTTATTTTAGCTGGTTTGGCTTTCAAAATTTCTGCTGTTCCATTTCATATGTGGACACCTGATGTTTATGAAGGAGCGCCAACACCGATTACAGCATTTTTTGCTGGTGCCCCTAAAGTTGCTGCAATGGCTTTAATCATCCGTATTATTGTGATGACCTTTATTCCCCTAGGGCATGTTGATAATGTGATGCCTGCATGGCAACAAATTTTGGTCTTCATGGCGATTGCATCAATGATACTTGGTGCATTTGCTGCAATTGGTCAAAATAACATTAAGCGATTAATGGCTTATTCGTCGATCAGTCATATGGGCTATGCACTTGTTGGTTTATCTGCTGGAGATATGCTAGGAATAAAAAGTGTTATTCTTTATATGACGATTTATCTTGGAATGACGATTGGCTCGTTTGCTTTTATTCTTGGAATGCGCTCTCAGAATGGCAATGTTGAAAATATTTATGATCTTTCAGGGTTAGCAAAGACAAATCCGTTTATGGCTATTGTTATGACAATACAGCTTTTCTCGTTAGCCAGTGTACCACCTATGGCTGGTTTTTTTGGGAAGTGGTATACATTTTCTGCTGCTGTCCATGCTGGTCTGACGCCACTTGCAGTCGTTGGGATGATAGCATCTGTCGTTGGAGCTTTTTACTATTTACGAGTCATTAAAATTATGTGGTTTGATGACGCAAAAGCGCATTTTGTTGCTTTATCGAATGAGCTTCAATTTTGTCTCGGTCTTTCTGCATTGTTTATTTTATTTTATACACTTTTTGGAGTTTGGTTTGCTGAATTAGCAGAAAAAGCAGCAGCTGCATTGTTTTAATGAATATGGTTTATATTTTATCAGATTTTGCTCAAGAACAAGGATACACTATTGAAGTGTACGATAGTGTTGACTCAACAAATCTCATTGCGCAACGAAAAGCGCAAACTGGTCATCAAGGTAATCTTTGGATTGTTGCACAAGAACAATCACAGGGAAGAGCAAGAAGAGGGAGGACTTGGTCTAGTCCCAAAGGGAACCTTTATTCTAGTCTTCTATTAATTGATGATATTGTTCATCAAACTGCAGCTCAACTTGGTTTTGTTGCTGGAATAAGTGTGGCAGAGGCAATAAAACAATTGATAAAAGATGAAAAGCAGACAGACAATATTGTGAGTTTAAAATGGCCAAACGATATTTTGCTCAGAGGAGCAAAAAGCTCTGGAGTTTTGCTTGAGATTTTAAAATTGTCATCACAACAATATGCATTGGTTATTGGTATTGGAATAAATGTGAAATATAATTATGAAAATGCACCCTATCCCACTTCAAGCTTAAAGAATATCGGTTTGCATATTGAAGCAGAACAATTATTTACGGTTTTGACGGAGTATTTTTCTAAAAATTACCTTCTTTGGAAACAACCAAAAGGATGTGAAATAATCCGAAAAAAATGGCTTTTATATTCTGCTCACCTTGGGAAACATGTCAAAGTGGTGAATGATGAAAAAGTCATTGAGGGTGTTTTTGATGGTCTTGATAGTGATTTTAACTGCATCATAAAGCAAAAAAATGGTCAGACAGCCATTATAACAGCTGGAGATGTTCATTTTGGTTCGGCTGCTTCTATTAATGCAGGTCGTTATTAAAAAATTATTTTACCATCAGATACCTTAATGATTTTGGGAGATATTTATGGTTGCAGCTAATAAGAATGAGTTTGTTTTTTTACCTCTGGGGGGTGTAGGTGAAATAGGGATGAATTTAGCTGCTTACGGATTTGGTCCCCAACATCTTCGTGAATGGCTGCTGGTTGATATGGGAATTAGTTTTGCTGGTTCTGAATTACCAGGAGTCGACCTTGTTTTTCCTGATATTCGTTTTCTAGAAAGTGAAAAACATAATATACGGGGTCTTGTTTTAACACATGCACATGAAGATCATTATGGGGCCGTTCTTGATTTATGGCCAAAGTTACAAGTTCCAATTTACTGTACGCCTTTTACAGCAGGATTATTGGAAACTAAAAAACAATTAGATTTTGAATCTCAAAAAATTTTACTCAATATTTTTCAAGCTGGTGATTGTTTTCAGGTAGGTTCCTTTGCTGTAGAGGCTATAGCTGTTAACCATTCAATACCAGAATCTGTATCTTTAGCAATTACAACCTCTTTGGGGACTGTGATTCATACTGGTGATTGGAAAATTGATCATACTCCTTCACTTGGGGCTGTGACGAATGAAAAAAGATTTCGTGCGTTAGGAAAAAAAGGTGTTTTAGCATTACTTTGTGATTCTACAAATGCGTGTCGGGATGGTATATCTCCATCAGAGCAGCAGGTTCAAGCCAGTCTTTCTGAGATTATTTCCAAAGCTGAAGGGCGCGTTGCAATAGCAACTTTTTCTTCTAATATTGGTCGGATACGTTCTATTGCTCTTGCAGCTGAAGCTGCTGGACGTAAGGTGCTTGTCATTGGGCGCTCCCTTAAGCGAAGTATTATGGTTGCACAAGAGCTTGGTTATATGAATGGTTTAGCACCATTTGTAACGGAAGATGATTATGGTTACATTTTGCGAAAAGATCTTGTTTTAATTGTCACAGGGAGCCAAGGTGAGCCATGTGCTGCTTTGGCTAAACTGTCACGTGATGGAATGAGAAATATTGCACTTTCTGCTGGTGATACCGTTATTTATTCATCACGAAGTATTCCAGGAAACGAAAAAGCGATTATTGAGGTACAAAATCGTTTCATTGATTTGGGTATTGAAATTATCACGAATGAAGATGCACTTGTTCATGTTTCAGGTCATCCTCGTCGTTCAGAACTTTTGCAGATGTATGATTGGGTAAAGCCACAGATACTTGTTCCTGTACATGGGGAAGCAATGCATCTTAAGGCTCAAGCAACTTTAGCGCGTCAAGCGGGTATTAAAATTGTTACAGATATCAGAAATGGACATATGTTACGTTTTGCACCAGAGCCTGTAGAAGTTGTTGATCAAGTTCCTGTTGGCCGCATCTATAAGGATGGTTGCCTAATTGGAGATGAAAATGAACTAGGGATTCGTGAACGTCGCAAACTAAGTTATGCTGGTCATGTTACTATTTCTCTCCATATAAATAGTAAGCATGAATTATTAGGGGATATAGGTCTAACAACATTCGGGTTACCTGAAAGTAATGGAAAGGGAGAAAGTTTAAAAGATATTCTTTTAGATATTATAGAAAATACAGTTTATAATATCCCACGCATGAAACAGAAAAATAATGAACTTATTCGAGAGGCAACACGACGTGCTGTGAGAGCGGCTGTTCATGAAATTTGGCAAAAAAAACCTATCTGTACAGTTTTTTTACATCGGTCAAAATAAGGAACTTTCATATTACGTTATTTAAAAAGAGAAGAGCATTTTTATTTTATTGCTAAATAAGAAAAATAGAGAATAAAGCCCAATAAATTTTTAAATAGTAAGATCGTTATATTTGCAAGTATTCAGAATGCGGATATAGATGAATAGAGGGTGTGATAAATTGTTTCGATATGATAGGTGTGATTAGGAGTTAATTATTTCAATGCGTCTTTCTCAATATTTCCTTCCACTTTTAAAAGAGAATCCTAAGGAAGCAGAGATTGTTTCTCATCGGCTCATGTTGCGTGCCGGTATGATTCGCCAACAAACATCAGGAATTTATTCTTGGCTTCCTTTGGGAAAAAAAGTGCTTGATAAAGTTTGTAGAATTATTCGTGAGGAGCAAGAACGTGCGGGTGCAATAGAAATATTGATGCCTACAATTCAATCTGCTGATCTTTGGCGTGAAAGCGGTCGTTATGATGATTATGGTTTGGAAATGCTTCGCATTAAAGATCGTCAAAAGCGTGATTTACTTTATGGTCCAACCAATGAAGAGATGGTAACAGATATTTTTCGCTCATATGTTCGTTCTTATAAAGATCTTCCACTTAATTTGTATCATATTCAATGGAAATTTCGTGATGAAATTCGCCCACGTTTTGGTGTGATGCGGGCACGAGAATTTTTAATGAAAGATGCTTATTCTTTTGATCTTGATTATGAAGGCTCTAAAACATCTTATAATCGTATGTTTGTTGCTTATTTACGCACTTTTTCTCGTCTTGGCTTAAAAGCAATCCCTATGCGTGCAGATACAGGTCCAATAGGGGGGAAACTCAGTCATGAATTTATCATTTTGGCTGAAACGGGAGAGAGCGCTATCTTCTGTGATAAACAATTTCTTGAACTTACTGTTCCTGATAGTTCAATCGATTTTAGTGATAAAGCTGTTTTAGATGATATCGTTAAACAATGGACATCTTTTTATGCAGCGACGGAAGAAATGCATAATGAAGAGGAGTGGGCTAAAGTTTCTGATCATAGTCGTCTTTCAGCGCGTGGTATTGAAGTCGGGCATATTTTCCACTTTGGCACGAAATATTCTGCTCCAATGGGAGCAAAAGTTATGGGACAAGATGGAAAAGAGCATGTAGTCTCTATGGGATCTTATGGTATTGGACCTTCGCGTCTTGTTGCGGCCGCTATAGAGGCTTCTCATGATGAAAATGGTATTATTTGGCCAAAGTCGATGGCACCGTTTGATTTTGGGATTATCAATATGAAATCCGATGATGAAAAATGCACGAAGGCATGTGAGTTTCTCTATCAGGGATTAAAGGAGGCTGGTTTTGATCCATTATTAGATGATAGAAATGAACGTCCTGGATCAAAATTTGCAACAATGGATTTGATTGGTTTGCCAACGCAAATCATTGTTGGTCCTAACAGCATTGCACAAAATGAAGTTGAAATTAAAGATCGAAAAACAGGTGTAAAAAAATCTCTAAAGGTTGAAGATGTACTCAGCCAACTTTCTATGAATTAATAGGAAATGTTATGAAGAGGCTGAAAGACAAATGGTTTTCATCTTATGAGTGGATGATCGCTTTTCGTTACATGATTCCCAATAAAAAACATGTCGTTGCATCTGTTATTTCAATTATTTCTCTTATTGGGATTATGTTGGGCGTATTTGCTCTGGTTGTTGTTATGGCGGTGATGAATGGCTTTCGTACAGAGCTTCTCAATCGTATTCTTGGTATGAATGGGCATCTTATTGTTCAAACAGTTGATTCTGGTTTTTCTGATTATAAGACTCTTATTTCTTCTTTAGAATCTACAAATGGTGTAAAGTTTGCTTTGCCTGTTATTGAAGGTCAAGCGCTTGTTCAAGGTGAAGTTCAAGGTGGCTCTGGCGCATTAGTTCGTGGTATGCGCAAACAAGATCTAGAAAAGCTTAAAACAGTCTCTCAAAACATTAAATTAGGATCGATTTCTCGGTTTGATGAAGAAGAAGGTGTTGCAATTGGAAGTGGCTTAGCAGAAAAATTGGGGCTGACAGTTGGAAGAGATATTCGTATTATTACTCCAGATGGTGATGAGACTCCTTTTGGCGTTACCCCACGCGTGAAAGCTTATAGAGTCGTTGCTATTTTTGAAGTTGGTATGTCTGAATATGATTCAATATTTATCTTTATGCCTCTCCATGAAGCACAAATGTTTTTTAATTTGGGAGATAAGGTTCAGTCTTTAGAATTATTTCTAAATGATCCTGATGCTGTTGATCAAATAAAACCTGTTGTAGAAAAAACAGTTGATCAACAGGTCTATTTAATTGATTGGCGTACACGCAATCAGGCTTTTTTTTCAGCCTTACAGATTGAACGAAATGTTATGTTTTTCATTCTTTCTCTGATCGTTCTTGTTGCTGCTTTAAATATTATTTCAGGGCTGATTATGCTTGTAAAAGATAAAAGTCATGATATTGCGATTTTACGCACGATGGGGGCTCAACAGAGTGCGATTTTGCGTATATTTATCATTACAGGAATGATGATTGGTTTTATTGGAACTATATTGGGTTTAGTTTTAGGTGTTATCGCGACCGCGAATATTAATCATATCCAAGACTTTATATCTTGGTTATTTAATGTCGACGTTTTTAATCCTCAACTTTATTTTTTAACAAAATTGCCTGCACAAATTGACTGGAAACAGACAATCTTGGTTGCTATGATGGCTTTATTTTTGTCGTTTCTTGCTGCTCTCATTCCGGCATGGCGTGCTGCTAAGCTAGATCCCGTACAAGCTTTGAGGTATGAATAATGACAGCTATTTTAGAGCTTGTAGAGATTGAAAGACACTTTTTCGAGAGTCATAAGCCGCTTATTGTTTTAGATAAAGCGAATTTTATTCTTAATCGTGGAGAGCTTGTCGCACTTGTTGCACCATCTGGTGCTGGAAAATCAACACTTCTTCATATTGCTGGATTATTAGAAAAACCAACAGCTGGTGATGTGATGTTACGGGGTGTTTCTTGTGCAAAGCGCTCTGATAGTGAGCGAACAGCTATAAGACGAAATGATATTGGTTTTGTTTATCAATTTCATCATTTACTTCCAGAGTTTACGGCGTTAGAAAATGTCATGGTACCGCAAATGATAGCAGGATTAAAAAAATCCATAGCAGAAGATCGTGCGCGCAAATTATTGACGTATCTGCGTATTTCTCATCGCGCTAACCATCGTCCCTCAGAGTTATCGGGAGGAGAACAACAACGTGTTGCTATTGCACGTGCAGTAGCAAATGGCCCTTCGGTTCTTTTGGCTGATGAACCTACAGGAAATCTTGATCCAGTAACTTCAGCTTATGTCTTTCAAGCTTTGTCTATCCTTGTTCGTCAGTCGGGTCTTTCTGCTCTTATTGCAACACATAATTACGCTTTGGCTAAGCAAATGCATCGTCGAATTACACTTAAAGAACAAAAGATTATAGAACTTCCTTAAAAGCAAGGTACAAATTTTATACTACTAATTGAATAGTTTATATTACTTTATTCAAGGAGATTTTTTATGACAGTTTTTGTCGTTGACAAAAATCAATTAGATGTGCGTCGTCGTCGATTGATTTTTCGTGCATGGCATCGCGGTATTCGTGAAATGGATCTCATTTTTGGACATTATGTCGATGCTCATATTGCTGAAATGAATGATAAAACGCTCTCTGAACTTGAATATATTATGTCTTTTGATGATCGTGATTTACTCACATGGATTACTGGAGAAGTTTTGCCACCCTCTGAAGTTGATAGTCCACTTTTTCGCGATATTGCCAATTATCGTATTTGCTTAAGTTATTAATCCTGATGCCTATATTTAAAAAAATTGTTATTCCCAAAAATAATTCTGTTCGTATGATTTTTGATGGAGTTCCTGATGGATTTGAAGCCTTTGCGCTTGCTAAATTAAGTTCAGAAATTGCACAAGGTAAACCACTCATCTATGTTGTCCGCGACGGAACAAAAATTGTTCATTTACAACAAGTTTTAAATTTTATTGAGCCCAATTTACCCATACTTCAATTTCCTGCATGGGATTGTTTGCCTTATGATCGTGTGTCACCAGGAATTGCTGTTATGGCACGTCGACTATCAGCATTGGCACACATAGCAAATTTACGTAAAGATCCACATCCTGCAATTATATTAACAACAGCAAATGCGATTATGCAAAAGTTACCTCCTCGTGAAATGATAGAAGCTCAGCTTATTCACGCACGTGTTGGCCAGCGCAATAACATGGGAAATCTTATTCAGTTTTTAGAAACCAATGGTTTTGAACGCGTTACGGTTGTCCGTGATGTTGGTGAGTTTGCTGTAAGAGGAGGAATACTTGATATCTTTTCTCCCATGGATGTTGAACCTTTACGTCTTGATTTTTTTGGAGATACCCTAGAAAGTATCCGCATATTTGATCCAGAAAGTCAAAGGACAACAGGTCAAAAAACTGAACTTTTATTACAGGCAATGAGTGAGGTTGTTCTTACACCAGAACGCATAAGCCGTTTTAAGAGCAATTATACCCGTACATTTGGTGTATCACAAAAAAATAACATGCTTTATGAAGCAATTGCTCAAGGTCGGCGTTTTGCCGGTATGGAACATTGGCTTCCATTTTTTTATGAAAACCTTGATAGTTTTTTTGACCATTGTGGTAACTTACCGATAGTTTTTGAGCATCTCATAGAAGAAGCCTTCATTGAGCGCTATCGTCTTATTGAGGACTATTATAACGCGCGCAAAGAGCGCGAAAATGATGAAAAAAATTCTACTTCTTATCACCCAATAGATCCTAGTCTTTTCTATTTAACGCCAGAGCGTGTTTTGGAGGGTGTGCAACAATCTTCACAGCGTATTGATTTTTCGCCTTTTAATATTCCACAAAGTTTGGAAAAAACTGTTATTCACACCAATGTTAAACAGGGATATGATTTTGTAAAAGAGCGTAATGCGCAGGAAAAAAATGTTTTTTCAAGTGTTGTTGATCATATCGCATCTTTACGCACTGCTGGTAAAAAAGTGCTTTTAGCGTGTTGGAGTGAAGGATCTCTCAATCGTTTGCTACAAGTTCTCGATGAGCATGGATTGAAAAAAATAGATGTTGCAAAATCCTTGCAAACTGTCAAAGCAACACCACGAGATCGCATATTAGCAGCTGTTATCATGATAGAACATGGTTTTGAGGCTGAAGATTTGGCTGTTATAGCAGAGCAAGATATCCTTGGCGATCGTTTTATAAGATCGCCAAAGCGGCGTAAAAATAATACAAATTTTATTTCTGAAATTTCTGCTTTAAATTCTGGTGATATTATTGTGCATATCGACCACGGTATTGGCCAATTTGTTGGTCTTAAAACCATCAAAACCACTGGAATTTTACGAGATTGTCTTGAAATTAGATATGCTGGAGGTGATTTACTCTTTTTACCTGTTGAAAATATTGAGCTTCTCTCACGTTATGGCTCAGAAGGAACAGAGGTAACTTTAGATAAATTAGGGGGTGTTGCTTGGCAAGCACGTAAAGCTCGGCTTAAAAAACATTTATTGGAAATGGCAGGGCAATTAATTCGTATAGCTGCAGAGCGTGTGACTCGTGCTGCGCCTGCTTTACTTCCACCAGTTGGACCATTTGATGAGTTTGTTGCTTGCTTTCCCTATGAAGAAACGGAAGATCAAATGAATGCAATTGATGCTGTTTTAGACGATTTAGCCTCAGGAAAGCCTATGGATCGCTTGATATGCGGTGATGTTGGTTTTGGAAAAACCGAAGTAGCCATTCGAAGTGCTTTTGTCGCAGCATTAAATGGATATCAGGTTGCTGTTGTTGTACCGACAACTTTGCTTTCACGTCAACATTACAAGACATTTATTTCGCGTTTTCAAGGATTACCGGTTAAAATTGGACATGCTTCAAGGCTTGTAAAAGCGAAAGAACTTGCACAAGTAAAAAAAGGTGTTTCAGATGGTACAATAGATATTGTCATTGGAACCCATGCATTATTAAGTGGTGCAGTTAATTTTTTACGGTTAGGCCTTCTCATCATTGATGAGGAGCAGCATTTTGGTGTCAAACACAAAGAGCGTTTAAAAGAGCTTAAAAGTGATATTCATGTTCTCACACTTTCAGCAACTCCCATACCACGCACTTTAGGGTTAGCATTATCGGGTGTACGTGAACTTTCATTGATAACAACGCCCCCCATTGATAGAATGGCGGTTCGTACTTTTATTTCACCTTTTGATGCACTTGTTATACGAGAGACCCTGCTTCGAGAATATTATCGTGGCGGACAAAGTTTCTATGTTTGTCCTCGTATTTCTGATCTGGCTTTTGTAGAAGAATATCTCAAAACACATGTGCCAGAACTTAAATTCGTTGTGGCTCATGGACAAATGCCGGCTGGACAACTTGATGATATTATGAATGCATTTTATGATGGGCAATATGATGTTTTGCTATCGACAACCATTATTGAATCTGGTCTTGATATTCCAACAGCCAATACCCTAATTGTGCATCGCGCTGAGATGTTTGGTCTTTCTGCACTCTATCAGTTACGAGGGAGGGTAGGGCGCTCAAAACAACGTGCTTATGCACTCTTTACATTTCCTGCTGGTAAAGTTTTAACAGCTGCTGCTGATCGCCGTCTTAAAGTTTTACAATCTCTTGACACCTTGGGGGCCGGTTTTCAATTGGCAAGCCATGACATGGATATCCGCGGTTCAGGCAATTTTTTAGGTGAAGAGCAATCGGGACATATTAAAGAAGTTGGATTTGAACTCTATCAAAAAATGCTTGAAGAAGCTGTTGCTGAATTAAAAGATGGAGAGCTAAATGAAGATAAGCAATGGTCTCCTCAAATTTCACTTGGTACAACAGTGATGATACCAGAAAGTTTCGTGCCTGACTTGCCATTACGTATGGGGCTTTATCGTCGTTTAACAGAACTTGATGATTTAGAACAAATTGATGAATTTGCAGCGGAGTTAATTGATCGCTTTGGTCCTTTACCGCTTGAAGTTCAACACCTTCTTAAAGTCTTTTATATCAAAACATTGTGTCGAAAAGCGCATGTAGAAAAATTGGATACTGGACCAAAGGGGATTGTTATACAGTTTCGCAATAATTATTTTGCAAATAGTGTTGCTCTTGTTCAGTGGGTTGGAAAACAAGGTTCGATGGCAAAAATTCGACCAGATCAAAGTATCGCTCTTATTCGTGATTGGTCCACAGCGGATGAAAGGCTTGTTGGAGCAGCGAATATTATGACACAGCTTGTCGAAATGGCAGAACAACATTCTGGTTAAAAACTTCTTTGTTGTTTCAGAATTGTTACTCATTTTTATAAAATTATTATAAAAAACAAATAGTTATTGATTTTTTATAAGAATAAAATTTAAGTTTATAATAAAAGAACTTCTTACATATTCATTTTGCGTTCTTCATCATAAGACATATTGATACAATGAAGAAAATAGCTTAGACGGTGTAACTGTAATAAATAGAACGTGCATATAAGTACCTTCTCTAAAAAGCAAAAATTTAAGCCAAGATAACATGCTTTCTTCATTACAAAAGTTGCTAACGATAGTTTTTTACTCCCTGTAATATATGGCATAAAAACGCTCACGCTGATTTATCTTCTAAGGAACAACACCAACATTAAAAAACAAAAGAAAGAATACTAAAGATAGCATACAATTTATTGAAGATAAGTATTTATATTTAGATATTTTGGGAAAAAATTTTTCTAAAGCAGAATACTATAAGCGTTTGCAGGAACGAAATAAGTTTTTAAAAGAACTGAAAAATCTGAAGAATGAATATTATAATCTTGGTTCGAAATTACAGGATTTATTTGAAAAAAATAAAAATTTATCTCTAGGGTAGATATAGCGAGAGAGTACGAAGTAGGAGAATACGAAGAAAAGCTGAATTATTTAATAAATAGAAAATTATCCTCATATTTATTATTAGTTGCAAAGTTTTAGCGGATATATTGCAGAGTGATATAGGTGCTATTTTACGCAAAGATTTTGATTGGAAAGATAAAGATTTTTATTGAGTAAAAGACGCAATTAATTCGATAAGCCCCAGTTTCTAGCAATATAAAAGAATTGCTAACAGAAGGCTCTTAATAGCTATGAAAAACAAACATTTGATGATGTAAAAGATAAATTATTATTATAAATAAAATATTTTCAACAGTTATAAATTTTCTCTCTAAGAAAATATGTTGTTTAATTAAGAAAAAAGCACTTCTTTAGTAGCGTATTTTTAAACTAAAATTTTTGGTTAAAAGCTGTAGAATATAAAACTTTTATTACAAAAATGTATCGCCCTTGTTTTGTAAACAAGGGCAGAAAATTGTCCATTAGCAAAAAGTTCTCTTACAATTATGCAGAAATTTTAGACAATCAGTGGTTTTAATTTATGAAATGTTTCAATAATACCGTAAATGATTTTATTTTTGTGTATCACACGAATCACATAAAGAAAAAAGTAAAATTTATCTGATCTTTTGAAGCTTCATGCATTACAACAGCTGTTGCTAAGGCTCTACGAGCTTAACATGAAGAGTAATAAATGTAAAAAGTTTAATTAGTAAGATTTTTAGAGTAGTATAGGAGTTTATTTTAATTAATATTGCAATATTGATTCGTTTGTGTAATCTTAGCTTAAATGCACAGAGGTGTTTTATGGATAGATTGCATCAAACACCAATATGATAAAGAGGGGAATTATATGGGTGTATAAAAATTAGAATAGCTCGTCGTATTTTTTTCTCTAAATTTGACTTTTTTTTTTATATTGAAGTAAAAATAGTAAAATTAAGTGTTATTTCATTATAATTTAATAAATTTAAGTTGGAATTATATTTAATATTTTTTTGAAGTTACTTAAAAGCGCGTTGAAAGGATTAACTTAATCATGTCGCATAAAAATGTTTATTCTGCTGTTTCAGTATTAGTTGGAGCCGCTGCCCTTTTTCTTATAGCTGGTATTTCTGCAAATGCGCAAACTTTATCACAAGGTTGGTACAAAGTTTGCAGTAAGCAGCATGATGTTGATATTTGTAATACAATGAATACTGTATTATCGAATACGGGACAACCTTTAACGGCTTTTAATCTTGTTGAAATAAAAGGGAAGCAAAATGAAAAACGTATAGGTATTCAAGTACCTACAGGTCGTTTTTTGCCAGAAGGTGTTCACATTAAAATTGGTGACGACTTCTCTAAAAAAATTCCTTATATTATTTGTAATGGACCAAGTTGTATTGCCAATGATGTCTTAGATGATAAGCTTATAGCTGCTATGAAAAGTGGTACAAAAATGGTTGTAACCACAGTTAATTTCCGTGGTTCAGCTAATCCTATTGAATTTTCTCTTAATGGGTTTACAGCAGCCTATACCGGTCCTGGTATGGAGGAAAAAGATTTCCAACAAGAACAAATAAAGATGCAGCAAGCTATTCAATCAAAGCAAAAAGAAATTGAAGATCGTATGCGGGCTGAGCAAGAAAAAGCAAAACAAAAGTGATAAACCCACACCATAGAATTGGTTGAAACGTCTTCTATAATTATTTATTTAAACCGTCACAGAAAACTGTGGCGGTTTTTTTAATCTTTAATTTTTCGAAAGAATTCTGCGTTTCCACCAACCAATACGTTCAGTTTTGGAAGAATCATTAGGCGTTGATGAAACAACAACGGGTTGATTAATTGTTTCTTCAATTTGGGAAGGAGAGGTTTCGACAACTTCCTCCATCTCGATTATAGTTTCTTTCTCTAATATTTTTTGTATTTGCGTTGCCTCTTTAGAAGATGATTTTTTACGTGTTCCACGTGTTGACTTTTTACTATTTTCAAGAGTTTTATCTTCTACTTTATGAATAGATTTGTCTGCCTTTTTTGTTTTAGCTTTACGTACTGAACTAGTTTTAGGTTTTTCTTCAAGAGATTTTTGTTCTACGACATTTTGATCATTATCTAAAGAAAGTTGATTTTCTACTACTTTTGAAGAACGTGTTTTACGTTTTTTAGGTTTAATACTTGTATCATTTTTTTCAGATTCACCCTGTTGTTGTATATCTAGAGCTTGTGTATTATTTTTTGTTTCTTCAAGTTCAAAAGATTTAGCAGGTGAAACACGATGTTTGCGGTGTGCTGCTTTAATTTCTGCTAAAGCCTGCTTAGCAAAATCTCCCACTGGTTCTGCGTAAGGAATGCGAATCTGATGAAAACTATTATCTTGATTGCGTCGACCACCACGACGTCCTCGACGACGTCCTCGACGATAAGAATCATCACTCAAGGTATCTTCTTTTTTATGAACGTTGGAGAGAGAATGATCAGTAATTTCATCGTGACGATTTTTGCGCCGACGCTTTTGGTTTGTTTCAATGGGAGAAGGATTTTCAATAGATTCACTTTCTGTGAAAACAGAATCTTCAATTTCTTGCTTATTAACATCTTCCAATGAAGATCGAGAAATGCTCTCTGCTATTGAGCCTTTAGAAATAACAAGATGCTGCGTTCCAATACTATCATCTGCTTCAATACTAATATTAAGCTTAAAGCGAGTTTCTAAATTAACAAGAATGTTGCGTTTATGATTTAATACATAAAGCGCTGTTGCTACGGGTGTGCGCACGATAATATTATATTGCGAATTATGAAGAAGATATTCTTCAATTGAGCGCATGACATGTAACGCAATTGATGATTCAGAACGTATATTTCCTGTTCCTGCGCAATGCGGGCAGGGCTGTGTTGTACTTTCTAAAACCGATATGCGAATACGTTGACGACTCATTTCTAAAAGGCCGAAGTGTGAAATATGACCTACTTGAATACGAGCACGATCATTTTTTAAACAATCTTTTAATTTTTTTTCGACCAGCTTTACATTGCGTTCTTCAAGCATATCAATAAAATCAATCACAATTAAACCAGCAAGGTCACGCAAGCGTAATTGACGCGCTACTTCTTCAGCAGCTTCAAGGTTAGTTTGTAAAGCTGTCTTTTCGACAGAGAATTCTTTCGTAGAGCGGCCAGAATTTACGTCAATAGCAACAAGTGCTTCTGTTTGATTAATAACAAGATAACCACCAGATTTTAAAGAAACCTGTGGTTGCAACATTTTATCAAGTTGAATTTCAATATTATTTCTTGCAAAAATGGGTGTAGGATCACGGTAAGGTTGCACAACTTTTGCATGACTTGGCATAAGCATACGCATAAAGTCTTTCGCTTCACGATATCCTTGGTCTCCAGAGACAAGAATTTCACTAATGTTCTTATTGTAAAGATCTCGTATAGAACGCTTGATGAGATTACTTTCTTCATGGACAAGGCATGGCGCCGTTGACTCGAGTGTCAAAGTGCGAATAGTATCCCATAACCGCATAAGATATTCATAATCACGTTTAATTTCAGCTTTTGTTCTATTGGCACCAGCGGTTCGTAAGATAACACCCATACCTTTTGGAACGGCTAATTCTTTTACGATTTCTTTAAGACGCTTACGGTCTTGTACGTTCGTAATTTTTCGTGAAATACCACCACCACGTGCTGTATTGGGCATTAGAACAGAATAACGACCTGCTAAAGACAGATATGTTGTAAGGGCAGCACCTTTATTACCACGCTCTTCTTTAATGACTTGTACCAACAAAATTTGACGTCGTTTAATGACTTCTTGAATTTTATACTGGCGCCCTTGTTTTCTTTGATAAATTGGGAGCTCTTCACGGATGTCCTCAGCACCAACCATTTCGATCTCATCATAAGAGATATCGGCATTTAATGCTTCTTCTGTATTATCAATTATTGTTGATTCAGATGTGATATCATTTTCAATATCGGCTGCTATGACATTGTTTTTTCCATTTTTTTTTGTTCTTCTGGAGCGTTTTTTATTTTTAGTTGCTTCTTCCGTAAAGGCATCTATAGAATTTTCTCCTACAGCTGCTTTTTCCTCTTCTTCAAGAAGAGCAAGGCGATCAGCAATAGGAATTTGATAATAATCAGGATGAATTTCAGAAAATGTTAAAAAACCATGTCGGTTTCCACCATATTCAACAAAAGCTGCTTGGAGAGACGGTTCTACACGCGTAATACGTGCGAGATAAATATTCCCCTTGAGCTGTTTTCTATGTTCTGATTCAAAATCAAGTTCTTCAATTTTGTTGCCGTGAACAACAACAACACGTGTTTCCTCCGGATGGGAGGCATCTATAAGCATTTTGTTTGACATAAGCTAATATCCTGAAGGCGACATGCACAATTTTACTCAAACGAACGCTATAACTATTCGTAAATATAAAAGGCTGTCTGCCATAAAAGGGAGGTACCAGAAAAACAGGACGGAACACCACGTGCAAAGGCATGACTGCATTTACACCATTTCTCATCATTATCTCCATCTGTTTTTTATGACTCATATTTCTTAAAAGTCTCCGGTAAAATAATCTTTAAAACAGTTCGGATATCCGAACCAACGAATCTTAAGTAATGCAATCCTAATGTTATAACATAGAAATTTTTCATCCATAAAAAAGTCTCAATGCATAATAGGCAAAAAACCTCTAAAGACAACTTAATATGAGTTACAGATAATTTAGATGACTATTATCAGCTAGGAAGCATAAATATTCTTTTATGTTGATATCATGCGTTTGGCAAGTAACAATGTAAATCATGTATAATGATAATGTCTTTAATGACCTTAATTTCGTTTTTGGGTGTTTATTTAGCTTTTATTGAAAAATAGAGAATAAATTGGTGTATCGTTTTTATATAACCAAGATAAATTATTACAAATGTAATGTAGAGTATTTTGCTTATGATAAGAGTTTTCTTTACCAAAAAGCTGAAAACAGCTTATGGGAATGTTATTGTGCTTGTCACATACTTTTTATTATTATTTTTGCTATTCCAAACCAGTGTTCAAGCCGCAGATCCTCTGAGACTTATTAATTTTCGAACCATTGGTGATAGTGTTCATACGCGTATTATTGCGGTTTTCAATTCAAAACCAAATGTTCGTTTACAGATTTTGGACAGGCCAGCACGGTTGGTTATCAATTTACCTACAATTGACTTTTCGATGCAAAATACGCCTTTAAAGAAACAGAATACATTATCCGTTATGCTTTCAGATGTGCGTTATGCTTTTTCTGACATACAGACTTCACGCATTATTTTGACAAGTAAAACGGCCTTTGTAATTGAAAAAAGTGTCGTAAAAAAATTAAATAATGATTTATGGCAGTTGCTGATTGATATTCGTAAAACTACACTAGAAAAATTTGATGAAATATTAAAAAAACAGCAAAAGACCAATTTTGATACAAAAACGCAGTTAATGCCAGCATATAATTTTCGTGTTGTTCTTGATCCTGGTCATGGTGGTATTGATGGCGGTGCACGGGGTGTTACTGGAGTTTTAGAAAAAGATGTGACTTTAGACTTTGCGCGTGCATTGCGAGACGAATTACAAAAGGATTCTCATATTACTGTTGCTTTAACGCGAGATTCCAATATTTTTTTAAGACTAAGTGAAAGAGTTAAAAAAGCGCAAGAGCTCGATGCTGATCTTTTTATATCTATTCATGCAGATACGATTGATCTACATTCTCTTCGCGGTGCTACAGTGTATACCATATCAGACAAAGCCTCTGATGCCATTGCAAAATCTTTAGCTGAAAATGAAAATAAAGTTGATTTGCTGGATGGTTTGCCTGCAGATGAAACACTCGAAGTTACAGATATTTTGATGGATCTTACACGACGTGAAACACATACATTTTCGGTTAATTTTGCAAATAGTGTTATTTCAAGTTTATCAAAGAATCATATTAACTTGATTAATAACCCACATCGGTATGCTAATTTTCAAGTTTTAAGAGCTTCAGATATACCCTCCGTCTTGATAGAGATAGGTTATTTATCCAATAAAGAGGACGAAAAGTTATTAAATGATCCTCATTGGAGAAAACAAATGGCAGCCTCTATTGCTCATTCTATTCGTCAATTTGCTCATTATAGGCAGAAAATGATACAGCCTCTTTAAATTTGTGAGAAAATAGAGTATCAATATGGGGTTCTAGTGTACCTTAGTATAAATAAAAGATAGAAAATAATTTCTCTTGATCTCAATCTTGTGGTGATATCCGCTTGGTGTGTTTGAAGTAACGTATTTTTTCTTTGATTAATTCTTAAGAAAGCGATAGCCGTTTTTATGATGATTTTTTTGAGATATCTTCTTCGTTTTTTTGTTGCTATTGGACTTTGTGGAGCAATAACATGGGGTGTTATGACCAGTGGTCAAGCAAATGCACTCCCTGATTATGAAGTTCTTTCACTTTATGAGCCGCCGGTAATGACCCGCGTCCATGCTTCTGATGGCCGTCTTATGGCAGAGTTTGCAACAAAACATCGCCTCTATTTACCAATTCAATCAATACCAAAGCTTGTTATAAATGCTTTTATTTCGGCTGAAGACAAAAACTTTTATCATCATTTTGGTTTAGATCCCGAAGGACTTTCTCGAGCTTTGATCAATAATATTCGTAATATTGGTTCTGGAAGACGTCCAGAGGGTGCATCAACTATAACGCAACAAGTCGCTAAAAACTTTCTTTTAAGTTCAGAAACAACGTTAGAGCGTAAATTTAAGGAAGCTATTTTAGCAATGCGTATTGAGAAAACTTATTCAAAGGATCATATTCTCGAACTTTATCTCAATGAAATTTATTTGGGTCGTGGTACTTATGGTATAGCCGCTGCTTCTTTGACCTATTTCAATAAATCCGTCAATGATCTGACGCTAGAACAATGTGCTTATTTGGCTGCTCTTCCAAAAGGGCCAGCAAATTATGATCCATTTAAGAATACACAACGTGCTATTGATCGGCGCAATTGGGTTATAGATCGGATGATTGCAAATGGATATGTAACGCGTGAACAAGGTGAAAAAGCGAAAGCTAAACCTTTAGGAGCGACAATACGTGGGAGTGATAGCTATGTTTTTGCGGCTGATTATTTTACTGAAGAAGTGCGACGTCGTTTAATACATCGCTATGGGGCTAAGACACTTTATGAAGGTGGGCTTTCCATTCGTACAACGCTTGATCCGCATTTACAACTTATTGCGCGACGTGCTTTGCACGCTGGATTAATTAGATTTGATCATTCGCAAGGATGGCGTGGAGCTTATGCGCATATCGATAAAAAAGGTGATTGGGGGATAGAACTTGCAAATATCACGGGGCTAAGTGATGTTCCTGAATGGCGTTTAGCTGTTGTTCTTTCTGCTAATCCCAATAAAGTAGAGATTGGTTTACAGCCACAGCGCGAAGCTTCAGGTATATTATCAAAAAAACGGGAAATTGCTGTTTTATCTGAATCTGATTCAAAATGGGCACTCCATGTTGTAAAAGAAAATGGTTATCGAAAAACTGTTCAGAATTTATCTCATGTTCTGCAAGTTGGGGATGTCATTTTTGTTGAAAAACTATCCAATACAAACAACACTTATCGTTTACAACAAATTCCAAAGGTTGAAGGTGCAATTGTTGCTATGGAACCTCATACAGGGCGCGTTCTTGCTATGGTGGGAGGATTTTCTTTTGCTGCATCTGAATTCAATCGTGCAACCCAAGCTTATCGCCAACCGGGGTCTGCTTTTAAGCCTTTTGTTTATGCAGCAGCTCTTGATAACGGGTATACACCAGCATCCGTTGTTTTAGATGGCCCCATTGAAGTTCGTCAATATAATGGGGAAGTTTGGCAACCAAAAAATTATGGTGGTACATTTGCAGGACCTTCAACGTTGCGTTATGGTATTGAGCGTTCTCGTAATCTTATGACAATACGGCTTGCCAATGATATGGGAATGCCTCTTGTCGCTGAATATGCAGAACGCTTTGGCATAGTGGATAAATTGCAGCCTTATCTTCCCATGGCTTTAGGGGCTGGTGAAACAACAGTATTACGAATGGTTACAGCTTATTCAGTTATTGCCAATGGGGGACGCTCTATTAAGCCTTCTCTGATAGACAGAATTCAAGATCGTTATGGAAAGACAATTTATCGTCATGATGATCGTATTTGTGAAAATTGTAATACGCCTTCATGGAATAATCAACGTGAACCCACATTGATTGATGAGCGAGATCAAGTTCTTGACCCTATGACTGCTTATCAGATTACATCCATGATGGAAGGGGTTGTTCAGCGTGGTACTGCAGCACGTTTACGTTATCTTAATCGACATATTGCCGCTAAGACAGGGACAACCAATGACTCTAAAGATGTCTGGTTTATGGGATTTACTCCTGACATTGTCGTTGGTATTTTTATCGGCTACGATCAACCTGCTCCATTAGGATATAATGGAACCGGAAGTTCATTAGCTGCACCTATTTTTGGTGAGTTTATGGCAAATGCTCTTAAAGGAAAGCCAGATGTTCCCTTTAAGATGCCAAAGGGTATGATTTTAATGCCAATTAATCGGAAAACAGGAATGCTTGCGGAAAGAGGAGATCAAGATGTCATTATAGAAGCATTTAAACCAGGGACTGGTCCTGCTGATATATATCAAGTTATTGGGAGTACAAATTCTTTTCAAGAAGGTGTTCCTGCAGTAACCACTTCTCCACAAGTCAATAAAGCCCTTGAAAGTGGGACAGGTGGGCTGTATTAATCAACAAAATCTCCTTTTGCCATGAGTCTATAGTTTTTATTTTTTTTACAGTGTCGGTCCTGTAAATAGAATGATAAGTCCATGCTATTTCCTCATAGCAGCTATCAAATTTGTATAAAATTCTAGTGACATAACCAGAAAGAGTGTTAAAAAATACGGTGTTAAATTATGCGAGCAGAAATAGAAACATTAGTTGATGAAATCCAGAAAGCAATTCAATTGCTAAGGGGGCATCTTTGACTGGGATCAATCACTAAAACGTCTCGAATATCTTAATCAAAAAGCGGAAGATCCGTCATTATGGGATGATGCACAACAAGCACAGGATATGATGCGTGAGCGTCAACGTCTTGATGATTCAATCAATGGTCTTTTATCATTTACAAAAACACTTGAAGAATGCATTGAGCTTATCGCGATGGGCGAAGAAGAAAGTGATGTTGAAATTATTGCTGATGCAGAAAATTCAATACGTAATCTTAAAAATGAGATAGATAAAAGGCAAATTGATGTACTTCTTTCAGGAGAGGCAGATCCGAATGATACCTATTTAGAAGTTCATGCTGGAGCAGGGGGAACAGAAAGCCAAGATTGGGCTTCTATGCTCTTACGTATGTATATGCGCTGGGCTGAACAGCATGAAATGAAGGTTGAAATTTTAGAAATTCATGATGGAGAAGAAGCAGGAATAAAGTCAGCGACTATTCTTGTAAAAGGGCATAATGCTTATGGAATGTTAAAAACAGAATCAGGCGTTCATCGCTTGGTGCGGATTTCTCCATTTGATTCGAATGCAAAGCGCCATACCTCTTTTGCAAGCATTTGGGTTTATCCAGTTATTGATGACAATATTGAAGTTGATGTTTCAGAGGCAGATGTGCGTATTGATACATATCGTGCATCGGGAGCAGGAGGACAACATGTTAACACGACAGATTCCGCTGTTCGCATCACACATATAAAAACGGGTATTGTTGTTCAATGTCAAACAGAGCGTTCTCAACATAAAAATCGCGCTACGGCTTGGTCGATGTTGCGTGCACGGCTTTATGAAGAAGAGCTTAAAAAAAGAGAAGAAGAAACCAATGCTGCTGAATCTTCTAAAACAGAAATCGGATGGGGACATCAAATTAGATCTTATGTTCTTCAACCCTATCAGCTTGTCAAAGATTTGCGTACAGGGATTGAAAATACGGATCCACAATCCGTACTGAATGGTAATTTAGATGCATTTATAGAGGCAGCACTCGCACGGCGCATTTATGGACAAGACAAAGAAATTGAGGATATTCGTTAATTATATATCCTTCCTTCAAGCCATGTAGATTTTTTTCTTAAGTTGTTTGTTTTATTGATGTTGTGATATTACGATAGTTCTTGATACTTTAAAGGTTCAAAGAGGGATTTTCTTGTTCCTTTCTTCAATTTTTTCTCACACGCCAATCCTGCTTATGATATTGCAAGTGATAGAAAGCTGAAATAAGAAAAATTTGCGATATTCGGAGGACTAATATAAATATAAAACAATTCATTATCCTTATAAATCAATATATTGTAAAAATTGAATCCATTGAAAAACTAAAATCAATTCGGAGGATGACTTTTGCTTTTTAAGATAAATCAAACACTCAATTTATAAGTTAGCGTTATGATGTAAAAGTGTTGCAGTAGCTAAAACATTTTCAGCATGCCCAGATACGCTTACTTTGCGCCATTCTTCTGCTATTATTCCATTTGCATCAATTAAAAAAGTGCTCCGTTCAACACCCATATATTTGCGTCCATACATGCTTTTCTCAACCCAAACACCATAAGCTTCGAGGGTTGTTTTTTCTTCATCAGAAACCAAGATGACATCAAGTTCATATTTTACTTTAAATTTATCATGTTTTTTTACATTATCTGGAGAGATTCCAATAACAGCAACACCAATTTCATCAAATTTCATCTTTAATTTTGTGAAATCAAGTGCTTCGCTTGTGCAACCGCTGGTGTCATCTTTTGGATAAAAATATAAAACAACAGGTTTTCCTTTAAAGTCAGAAAGACATACTGTCTCTCCTCCATCGCGAGGCAAATTAAAATCAGGAGCAAGAGCACCTTTCATTGATCTTGTCATTGTTTTCATCTTTCTTGTGTAATAAGTATAAGATATCAGAGTACACAGAAGAAAAGAACTATTCAACTCTCTAGAATATTATTGTTTTTAAGAGACCTTTATTTTCCTAACAAAACTCGCTCTATCACAACGATTGGATTGAAAGAACAAGATCGGCGTGAACAACATAAACAAAACAACAAAAGATTATACTGGTTTTATCACAATATGTTTTTTCTTACCGAAAGAAAGCTTAATGATTCCTTCCGCACTGACATCCCCTTCAATAATAAGATGTGTTTCATCCTCAATAATTTGATCATTTACACGTACACCTCCACCTTGAACGTGTCGGCGTGCCTCACTATTAGATTTAGCGAGTCCTGCTTGTACTAAAAGAGTGAGCAATCCAACACCTTTTTTTAATTCTGAGGCATTAATTTCAACAGTTGGAAGATTTTCTCCCAGAGTTTTTTCTTCAAACGTTTTGCGAGCAGTCTCTGCTGCTGCATTGGCAAGAGCACGTCCATGCAACATTGCTGTAACTTCTGTTGCAAGAATTTTTTTTGCTTCGTTAATTTCTGTCCCTTGTAGTACAGAAAGTTTAAGAATCTCATCCATTGGCAATAGGGTATAGAGCTTTAGAAATCGTGTTACATCAGCATCTTCTATATTGCGCCAATATTGCCAAAATTGATAAGGTGAAAGCATATCCGCATTCAGCCATACAGCCCCATTCAATGATTTACCCATTTTGGCACCGGAAGAGGTTGTCAACAATGGTGATGTTAACGCATATAATTGTGGTGTTCCTAAACGATGCCCTAATTCGATTCCGTTAATAATGTTGCCCCATTGATCAGAGCCCCCCATTTGCATACGCAACCCATAACGTTTATAAAGTTCAACAAAGTCATAAGCTTGCAGAATCATATAATTAAACTCTAAGAATGACAAAGAGTGCTCACGCTCAAGTCTGAGTCTGACAGAATCAAATGACAACATACGGTTGACAGAAAAATGTTTTCCCACATCACGCAAAAATTCTAAGTAGTTTAAATTGCATAACCATTCAGCATTATTCACAATACAAGCATCAGTTTCTCGGTCACCGAATGTCAAATAGTTAGCAAATACCTTTTTAATACCATCGATATTTGCAGCAATATCATCTTGTGTCAGAAGACGTCGCGCTTCATCTTTGAAGGAAGGATCACCGATTAATCCGGTTCCTCCACCCATTAAAGCAATGGGACGATGACCCGTTTTTTGTAACCAATAAAGCATCATAATCTGAAGAAGACTTCCAGCATGTAAACTCGATGCTGTTGGATCAAATCCAATATAAGCGCTTACAGTTTCTTTTGAAAAAAGATCATCTAAGCCTTTTTCATCTGAAATTTGGTGGATAAAACCACGTTCGCTCATAATGTGTAAAAAATCAGATTTAAAGGCAAACACAGATTCAATTTCCTAATTTTAAGAGTGCATTCATTTCATATAATAGGTGATTATATGATGGAGCGTTATCTATCATAACTGATGCACACATCACAAGAGAAAGAGACATATTGATAATATAAAGATAATAATACAGGTATTATTTCCTTTTTACGCTAAAAAAGAGATTTCTAGGTGATAGAAAAAATGCATTCTGTTATTCTCATTTCTATCCTAGAATAAAATTTAGAAAAGTTTTAAGTACAGACTAAAAAAATTACTTTAGTTATGATCAAAGACGATTTTTTCTGATTTTTTATAAATCCATCGTGTTTTCCTAAGTTAGTGAAAGTATTTCAGGAGGAGGAGCGAGAAGTTCATTGGTGATATGGTTATCCAAATAGTGGGCACATCGTTCAATAAGTTCTTCATGACATCCACTGAAAAAGTGATTAGCCTCTTCCAATATTTCTTGTGTGATGATGATTCCTTTTTGTGTTTTCAATTTATCGACAAGTATTTGAACATCTTTTGGGGGGGAAACTTTATCGATACCGCCATGAATGATAAGTCCAGAAGATGGACAAGGTGCAAGAAATGAAAAGTCATAAACATTAGGCTGAGGGGCAACTGAGATAAATCCCTCAATTTCCGGTCGGCGCATTAAAAGCTGCATACCAATCCATGCTCCAAATGAATATCCTGCTACCCAACAATTTTTAGAGTCTGGATGTTGTGTTTGCACCCAATCGAGAGCAGCAGCAGCATCTGAAAGTTCTCCTATTCCATAATCAAATTCACCCTGACTACGACCAATACCACGAAAGTTAAAACGTAAAGTTGTAAAGCCACGTTGTTGGAACATATAAAAGAGGTCATAGACAATTTTATGATTCATAGTTCCACCAAATTGGGGATGAGGATGCAAAATGATCGCAATGGGTGCATTTTTTTGTTGTGAAGGTTGATAACGCCCTTCGAGCCGACCCGCGGGACCGTTAAAAATAATTTCTGGCATAAAATGCTCCTTAAATGCAATAAAAGGCTTTCATTGACCTTGGTCGACTTTTACCATAGAATCTCTTAAATAATTATTAGATATTCTTTTTTTAGTGCACTTTTCAAGAAAATTGCGCTATTTTTTTAATCAATTCATAAGATTAATGATTGCGATGTAAAATGGTTATAAGACGCCGATATTTTGATCATAACGCAACAACACCGCTCAAAAAAATGGCACGGATGGCGTTAGTGGAATCTTTAGAGATATTTGGTAATCCATCATCGGTTCATAAGGAAGGGCGTGCGGCTAAAACCTTGTTGCAAAAGGCACGTCGACAAATCGCTGAAAATCTTAAAACAGATCCAGATCACGTGGTATTTACCTCTGGTGCGAGTGAAGCAGCGATGACTTTGTTAACACCCTTTTACAATATGGGGAATGCAAAAGTTCAATTTTCTCATCTTTACCTTGGAGCGACTGAACATCCCTCTGTTGCAGAGGGAGGGCGTTTTTCTAAAGAATTGATAAGCGTCATTGCTGTTGATCAAGACGGGCTCATTCAACAAGATAAATTAACATCACTCTTAACGGTTCACGATAAAACAAAAGGTTTACCTCTTGTTGCTATTCAAGCTGCAAATAGTGAAACGGGTGTTATTCAACCGTTAACAGAAATCGCCGCTATTGTTCGGGATTTAGGAGGTACTCTTATTGTTGATTTGACACAATATGTCGATAAAAATTTCGTGGATATTAATCAGCTAGGAGGAGATTTTTTTATACTGTCTGCACATAAAATTGGTGGTCCTAAAGGAATAGGTGCTTTTGTTTCATGTGGTAATCTTCTTATGCCACAACCTCTTATTATTGGGGGAGGACAAGAAAAAGGTCTCCGTGGAGGAACAGAAGCATTGCCCCTTATTGCTGCTTTTGGGGCAGCAATGGCTGATTGTTTCACACAGGAAGAAATAAAACAGTTAATATATTTACGCAATAAATTAGAAGATGGACTACAAAAAATAAGTAAAAATGTTGAAATTTTTGGCAAAAGAGTTCAACGTTTGCCAAATACAACTTACTTTACCGTGAAAAATATAAAAGCTGAAACGATGCAAATTGCTTTTGATTTAGAAGGGTTTTCTATATCATCCGGCTCGGCTTGTTCTTCGGGAAAAGTAAAACAAAGCAAAGTGTTGGAGGCAATGGGGTATCATGTTCCAAATGGTGCCATTCGCATTTCGCTAGGGCGGGACACAACTTCTGAGGATATTGATGATTTTCTATCGTTTTTTTCTCAAATTATAAGCAAGAAAAAAGGGTAAGATTTATCATCAGAAAGTTATAAAATTAGAATTATTTTAAAAATAAGATAAGTTTGATTGAAATTTTTGCACTTTACCTATAGCCTAGGAAATAACTTGCTACTTTAATCTTGTAAAAAAACAAGACTTTTAGTTACCGGTTTTTGACGCCAATAGTTACCGGTTTTTGACGCCAAAAAATGGAGAAAATTGATGCCGGCAGTACAAGAAACAATACGCCAAGTACGTGAAATAGATGTTGACCAATATAAATATGGTTTTGAAACCAATATTGAAACAGATAAAGCTCCAAAAGGCTTAAATGAAGATATTATCAAATTTATTTCTGCTAAAAAACATGAGCCTGAATGGATGCTAACATGGCGCTTAAAAGCTTACCGACGTTGGCTGACAATGCAAGAGCCTCATTGGGCGCGTCTTGAATATCCTAAAATTGATTTTCAGGAGCTTTATTATTATGCTGCTCCAAAAAATCATACAGGACCAAAATCTTTGGATGAAGTGGATCCTGAGTTATTAGCAACGTACGAAAAACTTGGCATTCCCCTTAAAGAACAAGAGATTTTGGCAGGAGTAAGAAAACAGTCTGATCCCTCTACTTTCGATGACAGTATGTCTGTATCGGGGCAGGTGGCTGTTGATGCAGTCTTTGATTCTGTTTCTGTTGTAACAACATTCAAAAAAGAGCTGGCACGTGCTGGTGTGATTTTTTGTTCTATTTCAGAGGCGATTATTGAACATTCTGAGCTTATTAAGGAATATTTAGGAACAGTTGTACCTATAAGTGATAATTATTATGCGGCCTTAAATGCAGCTGTCTTCACAGATGGTTCATTTGTTTATATTCCCAAAGGGGTTCGTTGTCCTATGGAGCTTTCAACTTATTTTAGGATTAATGAACGCAACACTGGCCAATTTGAACGAACATTGATTATCGCCGCTGAAGATTCCTATGTTTCTTATCTTGAAGGGTGTACAGCACCCCAACGTGATGAAAACCAACTTCATGCGGCTGTCGTTGAACTTATTGCCCTTAAAAATGCAGAGATTAAATATTCTACAGTACAAAACTGGTATCCTGGCGATAAAGATGGAAAGGGCGGTATTTATAATTTTGTGACGAAGCGTGGAGATTGTCGAGGTGATAGCTCTAAAATCTCATGGACACAAGTTGAGACTGGTTCTGCGATTACTTGGAAATATCCATCCTGCTTACTCCGTGGTGATAATGCGCGTGGAGAATTTTATTCTATTGCTGTTGCAAACGGTCATCAACAAATTGATTCCGGTACAAAAATGATTCATTTGGGAAAAAATACATCCAGTCGTATTATTTCCAAGGGCATTTCTGCAGGTTTTTCAAATAACACTTATCGAGGACAAGTTACAGCATATCGAAAAGCACAAAATGCGCGTAATTTTACGCAATGTGATAGTTTGTTAATCGGAAATGATTGTGGTGCGCATACAGTTCCTTATATTGAAGCAAAAAATGCAACAGCTCAGTTTGAACATGAAGCCACAACATCAAAAATTTCTGATGACCAACTTTTTTATGTTATGCAGAGAGGAATTCCCGAAGAAGAAGCTATCGCATTAATTGTAAATGGTTTTGTAAAAGAGGTCATTCAAAAACTTCCCATGGAATTTGCTGTCGAAGCACAAAAGCTTATTGGTATCAGCCTTGAAGGTAGTGTTGGATAATTTATTGTAATTAGATAAATAGAAGACTTGATGTAAAAGGGCTGTAACAGTAGCAAATAATGCTAAAAATGACCTCTATGGTAATTACAAAAGTAGATGGATGCTAAGGCAAAATAATACGCATTGGTATCTGAAAAACAGCCAAAACAGGATTAAATTATGTTAGAGATAAAAAAATTGCACGCCCGTATTGCTGGGACCGATACAGAAGTTATTCGTGGTTTAAACTTGACAGTTCAAGATGGAGAAGTTGCCGCTATCATGGGACAAAATGGAGCCGGAAAATCAACTTTGTCTTATTTGCTTGCTGGTCGTGATGATTATGAAATAACAGAAGGAGATATTCTCTATAATGGAAAATCGCTTTTAGAAATGGATCCAGCAGAACGTGCTACATATGGTGTTTTTCTTGCATTTCAATATCCAATGGAAATACCAGGGGTAGCAACGATGGAATTTTTAAAAGTTGCGATGAATTCTCAACGCAAAGCGCGTGGTGACAAAGAGCTTAAAATTCCTGAATTTATAAAATGTGTTAAAGAAGTTTCAGCCAAACTTGAAATAGATATGGATATGCTAAAGCGTCCATTAAATGTAGGTTTTTCAGGTGGAGAAAAAAAACGCGCTGAAATTTTACAAATGGCACTTCTTGAACCTAGACTTTGCATTTTAGATGAAACGGATTCTGGTTTAGATATTGATGCATTAAAAATTGTTGCAGATGGTGTTAATAAACTTCGGGATTCAAAACGTTCATTTTTGGTGATTACCCATTATCAACGGCTGCTTAATTATATTATTCCTGACACGGTACATGTTCTTTATAAAGGACAAATTATCAAAAGCGGAGATAAATCCTTAGCGCTTTATTTAGAGCAAAATGGGTATGCTGATCTTATCAGGGAAGCGGTTTGAGGTTATTGAATATGAATACACAGCAAAACTTGTTAGCAGTTGAAGAAAATATACTCAGTAATTTCAATCAGTATGTAAACGACTTACCTGGTGATAAAGCTGTACAGGAAATCCGCAAGAAAACTATTGAGCAGTTTCAAACAACACGGCTTCCTTCCCGTAAAATCGAAAGCTGGCATTATACCAATCTGCGTACCTTACTGAAGTCTATTAGCAATTTTTCAAAAGTTCAAAACAATCAATTGGTTGATTCTTTGCTTTCAGAAAGTGCTGTTTTCTCCATAAACAATGGAAAAACATCGATAGAGTCAAAGGTAGATAATATTACAGTAAAACGCCTTTCAGACGCATTAGAAGATAATTCTGTACAGATAAATCAAAACATTTCTGATGAGGATTTTATTGGACAGTTAAATACAGCTTTTGTTACAGATGGTTGGCTTTTTCACATCCCTGAAAATACAAAGTTAAATATACCCATTGAATTACAAAATATACAAATGGGGGGACAGTCTCATATTTTTTCGGATATAAAAATTGATAAAAATAGTCAAGTTATGTTTATTGAACATCAGATTGGCAATGATAAAGATACCTTTATCAGTTCAATATTTTCATTAAATGTTGCTGCTGATAGCGATGTTACGTGGATTCTCATTCGCAATCGTGATTTTAATTCTACACAATTTGGTCGATTTTGTGCTGTTCTTGATCAAAGAGCGAAGTTATCACTTTATGTCATTAATATAGGGAGCCAATTAAATCGCCAAGAAGTCGATATTGAATTACAGGGAGAAGAATCTGATTTTCAATTACGCGTTATAAATTTATTATCAGGACAAACACATAGTGATCTTACAATGACTGTTCGTCACGTGGAAGAAAAATCAACATCAACCGAAATTATACGCAATGTGGTCACAGATAAGGCTGTTGGTGTTTTCCAAGGAATAATACGTGTGTCTCAAAAAGCGCAAAAAACAGATGCACGCATGGCTTGTAATAGCCTTATTCTTTCAGATGATGCAGAATTTAATGCAAAGCCTGAACTGGAGATTTTTGCTGATGATGTTGCATGCGGTCATGGTGCAACAGTTGCTAATATTAATCATGATTATCTTTTTTATCTTATGGCGCGTGGTATCCCATTTAAAACGGCGCGTGCACTTTTGATTAAAGGATTTATCTCTGAGCTCATTGATGAGATCAAGCAAGATAATATTCAAATTGCTTTGGAGAATATCATTAGTAAATGGCTTGCAAAAAATGTTTAAGGTAAAAAAAATGGAAAATAACGTAAAAACATTTACTTATAATGTCGAAGAAATTCGGCGTGATTTTCCTCTTTTGCACCATCAAGTTTATGGAAAGCGATTAGCATATCTTGATAGTAGTGCTTCTGCCCAAAAACCAATGTCAGTACTCAATGCAATGAATAATTATTATCACTATAGTTATGCTAATGTGCATAGGGGAATGTATTTTTTAGCCAACATAGCAACACAATCATATGAAAATTCTCGTGAAACCGTTCGTGTTTTTCTAAATGCTCAAAAAGCTGAAGAAATTGTTTTTACGAAAAATGCAACAGAAGCTATTAATACCGTTGCTTATGGTTGGGCTATGCCCAAACTCAAAGAAGGTGATGAGATTGTTCTAACGATCATGGAACATCATTCAAATATTATTCCTTGGCATTTTCTCCGTGAACAAAAAGGTGTGAAACTTATTTTTGTTCCTGTCGATGAAAATGGTGTTCTGCACATTGAAGATTTCCAAAAGGCTTTAAGCGAAAAAACGCGGCTTGTTGCTATTACGCATATGTCCAATATATTAGGAACTGTACCTCCTGTTAAAGAGCTTATTAAGCTCGCACATCAAAATTCTATTCCTGTTCTTGTTGATGGTTCTCAAGGAGCAGTACATTTAACCGTTGATGTGCAAGATCTCGATTGTGATTGGTATGTCTTTACAGGTCATAAGCTTTATGGTCCCACTGGTATTGGTGTTTTGTATGGTAAGGAAGATAGATTAGAAGAAATGCGTCCTTTTCAAGGAGGAGGGGAAATGATCGAGGAGGTAACAACCGATAAGGTTTTTTATAATGCTCCTCCTTACCGTTTTGAAGCAGGCACTCCTCCTATTGTTGAAGCTATTGGATTAACTGCGGCTATTGATTATATACAAGAGAAAGGTCGTAGCACGATTCATGCCCATGAGAGGTCCCTTTTAGCTTATGCGCAGGAAAAACTTAAAACTGTTGAGTCATTGCGTATTTATGGTCATTCTCCCAATAAAGGAGCTATTATATCATTTACAATTGAAGGGATTCACGCCCATGATATCGCTATGTTTATTGATAGAAAAGGAGTTGCAATACGCGCGGGAACCCATTGTGCACAGCCTTTATTACAGCGCTTTGGTCTAACATCTATTTGTCGGGCATCGTTAGCCATGTATAACACTCAAGAAGATGTAGATCAATTAGTAGAAGCATTGAAAGAAACAAGGACATTTTTTTAATGGCTGAATCAATTGAAGAGCGTCATTCTACAGAATCTGTTGAAACTGTAAGCGAAAATAAAAAGTCTTATGTATCAGCGATTCCAGCAGATGAAATTGATCGTATGACGAATGATATTATTGCTGCTCTCAAAACAGTTTATGACCCAGAGATTCCTGCTGATATTTATGAGCTAGGACTGATTTATCGTATTGATATTGAAGATGATCGTTCAGTAAAAATTGAAATGACTCTTACAGCACCGGGATGTCCTGTTGCTGGTGAAATGCCGGGGTGGGTAGAAAATGCAGTCAGTGCAGTTGAAGGGGTTTCGTATGTTGAAGTCACTATGACTTTTGATCCACCATGGACACCTGATTGTATGTCAGAAGAAGCTCAAATTGCTGTCGGATGGTACTAAAAATATTGTTAAGAGACTCTAATTTAGCCATTCATGAATAAGCTGTTTACTTTTCACAAGCGTTTAAATTTAAGGACAATCGCATGAGTTATAATAAACAAAAATTAGAACTTAACTGGATTGGAAAAGAAAAACGCCCAAAACTAGAGCCTCGTATCTTATTAGAAGATCTTGAAAAATCTTATCACGCTTCGCATCAAATATCATCCCAAGATATTTTTGATAATAAACTTATTTTTGGTGACAATTTGCTCGCACTCAAAGCGCTTGAACAAGAATATATGGGGAAGGTAAAATGCATCTATATCGATCCACCTTATAATACAGGCAATGCCTTTGAACATTATGAAGATGGTTTAGAGCATTCCCTATGGCTAAGCCTTATGAGAGACAGGCTAGAATTGTTACATCATTTACTGGCAGATGATGGAAGTATCTGGATATCAATTGATGATGACGAGCAAGCTTACCTTAAAGTGTTAATGGATGAAATTTTTGGTCGAAAAAATTTTATAAACAATATCATTTGGCAAAAAAATATGCTCCACAAAATGATGCAAAGTGGCTTTCAGACAACCATGATTTTGTAATGGTTTATGCTAAAGATAAAACTGTTTGGCGCCCTCAATTGCTTCCTCGTTCAAGCGATATGGATGCGCGCTATAAAAACCCTGATAATGATCCTCGCGGTCCTTGGAAATCAGATAATCTTTCAGTTAAGACTATGAATTTAAAAGATGTTTATGAAATTGTTACGCCTTCTGGGCGCAGTGTGATGCCTCCTGCTGGAACGAGTTGGCGCGTTAGTAAACAAAAATTTGCTAAGCTATTAGAAGATAATCGTGTTTGGTTTGGTCCAACAGGAAGTAATGTTCCTTCTATGAAGCGTTTTTTATCAGAGGTAAAAAATGGTATGGTTTCAATGACCATTTGGCCTTATCAGGAAGTTGGCCATAATCAAGATGCAAAAAAAGAAGCCAAAGTCTTCAATTCTGATAGTGTCTTTACAACTCCTAAACCTGAGCGTTTAATGGAACGCATTATTCAACTTGCCACTAATCCCGGTGATCTTGTACTGGATTCTTTTGCTGGTTCTGGCACAACCGGTGCTGTTGCCCATAAAATGGGAAGAAAGTGGATTATGATTGAACTTGGTGAGCATTGTCACACCCACATTATCCCTCGTTTAAAACAAGTCATTGATGGAACTGATCAAGGGGGAATTTCCAAAAGTGTCAATTGGCAAGGTGGCGGTGGATTTCGCTATTATCGCCTTGCACCTTCTCTGTTACAAAAAGATCCATGGGGACAATGGATTATTAGTCGCGAATATAATGCTGCGATGCTTTCAGAAGCAATGTGCAAACATATGGGATTTACCTACGCACCTGATGAAAATCATTATTGGATGCAAGGGTATTCAACCGAAACAGATTATATTTATGTCACAACAAGCGCTATGACCCATGAACAACTCCGTATAATGAGTGAAGAGGTAGGCTCTCATCGCACGTTGCTGATTTGTGGTACAGCCTTTGATACAAAATCAGCATCCTTTGAAAATCTGACACTCACTAAAATCCCCCGTGCAGTATTAGAAAAATGCGAATGGGGAAGGGACGATTACAGTTTAAATGTAGCCAATCTTGAACCAGTGATTGTGGTAAAAGAAAACAACAAAAATAAAGATATTGTGCAAGCAGAATTAGATTTATTTGAATAGTATATAAAAAGCGGAGTTTTTCATGAACACTATTGAAAAAAGGATTTCTGCTCGCTTATCGTTACGTGATCCTCAACGTGAATCTTTAAATATTTTGGTAAAAATCTTAGAAAATATAGAGCTTTCTAAAAATGCTGATTTGGTTGCAGAGTTAGAAGTGATAAAAAATCTTTATCCTTCTGTACAAGATTTTGAACGAAACTTTCCCTCTTTTTGTTTTGCCTTAGCAACGGGGGTTGGGAAAACGCGACTTATGGGTGCTTTTATCAGCTATCTTTATTTAACAGGTCGCAGTCGCCATTTTTTTGTTTTAGCGCCAAATTTGACTATTTATGAAAAGTTAAAACAGGATTTTAGTCCCCAAAGTCCGAAGTATGTTTTCAGTGGAATGAGTGAATTTATTGCCAATAGACCCGTTATTATTACAGGTGAAGATTATGAAAGTGGTAAAGGTATTCGCGCTGATGAACACTATTTTCAAGGACAAAAGCGTTTGTTTGAGAATAGAGATACGGCTTTTATCAATATTTTTAATATTTCTAAAATTAATACAACAGATAATAAAAAAGGCGCACTAAAATCTAGTATGCCGAGGATTAAACGCTTACAAGAGACAATTGGCGAAAGTTATTTTGATTATCTCGCAAATCTTCCTGATTTAGTTTTGTTAATGGATGAAGCACATCGTTATCGTGCTTCTGCTGGTGCAGCGGCAATTAATGAGTTAAAACCTGTTTTAGGAATAGAGCTTACAGCGACACCAAAAACAATAGGTGCAAAACCCGTAGATTTTAAAAATGTTGTCTATAGTTATTCACTTGCAGAGGCTATGAGGGATGGTTTTGTAAAAGAACCTGCTGTTGCTACACGTAAAGATTTTCAAGCTCAAAATCATACATCTGAGCAATTAGAACATATCAAATTACAAGATGCAATTCATGCCCATGAAAATGTGAAAGCAGATTTAATTGTCTATGCAAAAGATTATAACAAAAAGTTCGTTAAGCCTTTTATTTTAGTTGTTGCTCAAGATACAAATCATGCACAAAAACTACGGAATTTATTGGAATCAGATGAATTTTTTGCAGGGGCTTATAAGGGAAAAGTTTTAGAGATTCATACAAAACAGTCAAATATAGAAGAAGATCAAAATATTCAAAAAATTATTGCTATTGAGGATCCTCATGAGCCAACGGAAATTGTTATTCACGTTAATAAATTAAAGGAGGGGTGGGATGTTACTAATCTCTATACTATTGTACCGTTGCGTGCATCGGCTTCAGAAATTTTAACAGAGCAAACAATTGGGCGTGGATTGCGTTTGCCTTATGGGTATAGAACAGGCATGGAAGCTATTGATCGTTTAACAATTATTGCGCATGATCGTTTTCAAGATATTATTGATCGTGCAAACGATCCAAACTCAATTATAAAAAAGCATATTGAGATTGGAACAGGAGGGGATATCCCCTCTGAAAAGACAGATATTGTGGCAGTTCCATGTCAAGTAGAAGCTTTATTGATGCAAACGATGGTAACACGTAATTCCGATATAAATGGAGCATCTGATTTACAAGGTATCATATTACGTAATACAGATTCCCCTACATTAACGCCTGAAGAGCAAGAAATTGCAGCGATCGCGTGGGATCTTATCAAAGAGAATGATAAATTGCCAAGTTCTCAAATGCTTTATTCTGCACCGATACAAGAAAAAATTGCTAATAAAGTTATGAATATTAAGCCTTCATCACAAAAGTCTCTTGTATCAAAAGTGGTTACAATTTTGACAAAACAATTAGCAGAATTGATGATAGATATTCCTAATATTGTATTCATACCTTCGCGTGACGTGACTTATGGTTTTTCTGATTTCGATTTGAAAAATCTAGAAAGCTTAAATTTGCAACCTGTTAGTAAAGAACTTTTAATTCGAGAATTGCGTACCCATAAAAGTATTTTTCTCACTTCTAAGAATGAATATGTCAAAGAGCCTTATCTTGAAAACTACATCATTCGTGGTTTAATTGATAATGATTTTATCGATTATGATAGCCATACGCTCTTATTACGAAAATTAGCTGGTCAGATGGTAGAACATTTCCGATCTTATTTACCCAATGATACAGCTGTTGAAAACGTATTAATTCACTATCAGAATAAGCTTACTAATTTTATTGTTGCGCAATTAAGAGAACATCAATGGGAAACACAAAAAGATTATGAGGTTAAAGTGACACGAGGTTTTACAACTTTAACACCTATCCATTATGTGTTGCCGCAAGGGACGTCTCCTCTTGATTTTCGTAATATTCCTGCCATTAAAAGCGATATTAAAAAACTTGTATTCAGCGGCTTTAGAAAATGTTGTTATCCTTTACAAAAGTTTGATTCAGTAGAAGGGGAATTACGATTTGCTCAAATATTAGAGGATGATGTACAAGTATTGAAATGGATGAAAGCCGCTCGAGGTTTTTTCAAGATAGAATATGATAAAGGATCAATCTATGAACCGGACTTTGTTGTAGAAACGAAGGATGCCAAATATCTTTGTGAGCCTAAAAAAACCTCTGAAATGCAAAATCCTATTATTTTAAAAAAGGGAGAAGCTGCAGTTCAATGGTGTTGTCATGCAACGCGCTACGCAGCTACTTATGGCGGCAAAAAATGGTATTATGTTCTTATTCCCCATGATGCTATTAAAGCAAATAGTAGTTTTGAAGGTTTATGTGCAGAGTTTACCATTGCAGAATCTATACTTGAGAGCTCATAACATTTCGTTTCAAAAATAAAACACATAAGTTTTTTAATTGACCGATGTGAGGTCCAATCAAATGTTTGAATAATTATTTTTAATTTTTTGCACTATTGCACCATTAATTTAAAAATATTAGGGGTTTCTTAAATCATAAAATTAATATTTTTTTCTAACAACATTAAAATAAAAGGAAAAATGTATAGAAAAGTTACACAAGATTATGATTTTTTATGGGGATTTTTAGCACATTTACAATTTTTGATAAAAGTACAATCTTACTTTCCTTATGTGAAAAGATCTTTGAGTTTATAGTCACAAATTTAAAAAAATATTTTAATTTCATTGGGTAATTTTATAAATATGCTTTTTTTAAAAAACTTAAATATTTTATTGTTCTTTCATTTAAAAAACCTGAATATAATGAAATATCTGGAGGGTGAAAGGGGAAATTTTTTCATATGACTTTGAATTTAACAAATACTGTTTTTAATTTTTTAAAGAAAAACCCGACAAAAAAATTTACAGCTCGAGAAATTGCTCAATGGATATTTGAAAATTACCCAGAAAAATGCCGTCAAAAACAAAAGCATTCAACGGCAATAATTACTCCCCTTAATAGTGATGCAGCTCTTATTCAGCAAATTGTTGCTGAAATAGGAGCAGGACGCCCTCAGTTACAAAAACGTTATTCAGAAATTAAAACCACTGAAGGACGACCACGGCAATATTATTTTACTAAACAAACAGATAGTGCTGAAATTGATGCAGTAGAGGACATTGATGCAGCAGAGGACAATGCAAAGAGTAGAACAGAAGATGGCTCTGTTAAAGAGCATGATCTTTATCCGTTATTATCTAAATTTTTATGGTCAGAGCTTGCAGTTTACAGCAAGCGCATTAATGAGAAATGTTCTCGTAATAAACATGGTGCAGGCGGAAATAAATGGCTTTATCCAGATCTCGTAGGAATGCAAGATTTAAGCAGTGAATGGAATCGTGAAATCAAAGATTGTGTTTTGCAATATTTTGATAAAAAAACGAAGCTTCGGTCTTTTGAAGTAAAAATTCTCATCAATCGTTCAAATTTACGAAAAGCATTTTTTCAAACAGTTAGTAATTCGTCATGGGCTAATTTGAGTTATTTAGTTGCTAGTGAAATTGAAGGGGTTGATACATTAAAAGAGCTTCGAATGCTTTCAAGTTTGCATGGAGTTGGATTTATAAGACTTAATAAGGAAAACTCTTCCGAGAGTGAGATCTTAATTCCTGCCAAAGAACGTAGTGATATTGACTGGGATACTGCTAATAGATTAGTGGAGGAAAACAAAGATTTTCTTGATTATATTAAACTCATTCGTCAATTTTATCAAACTGGCGAGATGCGTCCACTAGATTGGGATCATATGTATCCATGAGAGGTATTTTAAAAAAGACTCTATTGTTTAAAAACCCTTTTTTCAGAGTAATAAAAAATTACTCTAACTATTTTATTTGACTTATTATATTGATATAATATATTGATTTATAATGATAATGAGTCATTTGTTTTAAACTTAAATGAGGGGGGGAAATATCCTAGCATTCAATCTTTTAAAACCACCTTATATTGATATTGTATCAATCAAAATTGTTTGCGTGCATCTCATGAGTGGGCTTGAGTAGGGGAAGAGTAAAAATTCTGTTTTAGACCCGTTCTATTTTGTACGTGGGGCGTAATTCTATTAGATACTAGACTTAATAATTATAATTTATTACAAATTTGATATTTTAGAAAGTGAAATTCAATTTTCTTGCTTTGTTTACATCAAACATTGAAAATATTACTTCCTCATATTGAAGTCTTCTTACGGAGAATTTATACCACTATTTCTTTAATTTCCATTGTTATTCGTTTTGATTATTATTAAGTTTTTTGTTATCCAAATTAAACATTCAAAAAACTTTACTCTTATAAAATATTCACACAGTTTGCCAGAATATTCTCTTTATTTTTCAATAATACCGCACGCCAAACGCGCACCACCTCCGCCAAGCGGTAATGGTTTGTCTGATTGATTATCTGCTCCTAAATGAATGACTAAAGAGTGCCCTTTAATTTCAGAGATTTTTTTTAATCGTGGAGCAAGAACGCTCATCATAGCATACCCTTGCTTATCAACATAAAGTGCTGGTAAATCACCAAGATGACCATTGACATTATAAGGTCCTAAATGTTTTCCGGTATGTTCCGGATCATAATGTCCACCTGCGCTTCCACCAATTATGCCATCTTTTGTATCACATGAAGGATTTACATGTACATGAAAACCATGCATCCCTTCTGATAAAGTAGATAAATTAGGGATGAAAATCAAACCGTATGTGTTTTCTTCAATTTTAATGCTACCAATAGCCTTTTTGGAATTATTATCTTCTAATTTATAAATATTTACTTGTGTTGATAGTGCTAATGCAGAATTTTTATGAATTAAAAATGCCATAAAAATCAATAATGATAATAATATTTTTTTCATAAAATACCTTATAATTATATTTAAATAAATTTTATCTATAAAAATAATCTATATTATTAAATATATATGATTGTATTAAATTGAAATTTAAGAAAAATAATTTACATAGAAATATTATTTCATTTATAATACGATAATCATTTCATCAAAAACAGAACATATAATTTGTTGATGACTTAATTATTTTTCATAGAAAAAATGACGAAAAATTTTTATTCATTATGAAATTTATAAGAGAAAGAATTATTATGATTCATATAAATTTCCCATAAAATACAGCATATACCGACACTTCCTCCCATTCCTGATCCTATCAGTGTTCCTATTATCACTCCGGCAGAAAGTGCTACTCCTATACCCATTGCGATAACTGGACCAAATCCTGGAAGAGCAATATAACCATAAGTTGCAAGAGTTGCTGCGATAGCTCCTGATATGCTACCATTTAAACCGCCAATGAAAGCAAATTCTTTAATAGAATGACAGCACTTTTTTAATTTTTTTTCCTTACAGCTATGAACAGAAACGTTGCTGTAAGTTTTAAAATCAATCATATTTTTTTCTTTCATTTTGAATGCTAACTGTTCCTGAATAGTCAACGGATACGAAAAAATGGGACTTTTTAAATTTTACTAAAGCACGCCAGATGCCTTTGTCATCTAAACGCAATCGTTTAATATTCTCAAAACCATTTTGCATAAGACAATTTTTAACTTGTGAAGCAGTAAATGAGTTCTGACCTATTTTAGTGACATTTTGAGTAGAGCTATAGGTAAAGGCTTGACAATAAGGAAGATGAAAAACCTCACTGATTGAAGTAGTGACTGTCAACGAGACACATACAATCATTATAAAAAAAATACTTAATTTCAAAAATTTATTTAGTTTCATCTTGTCACCATTTGTTGAAACAACACTTCATTAACCTCTGTGTTACTAACAAGTTCCCAAGATGATTTTATTTTTAATATTATACTTAATGATAAAAAGTTTTGAAACTCTATTGATTAAATAAAAATGTTTTTTATTATTTATTTTCTTATTAAAATTAATGTTATAAAATAACTATTTCAAAATGGTATTATTTTTCATTTGCTTTATAGTGTAAAATTTAACAGACATGATTTAGCAAGATATCTTTACAATTCCATCTGTAGTCTATAATTAACTTAATTATTATGCTTATTATTTTTTTATCTGTAATTTTTATATTTCATACAAAACTATAAGAAATATATTTATTATAATTATTTTTTCTTATTTTATATTAGTATGCTAAATATATATAATAATTTTTAATAAAAAATGATGTATAGTACTACTAATTTTACATGTTTTATTACAAAAACTCAAATAGAAATAATTTTTCTGTGGTATTGATACCTTATTGACTTATTATTATTTGTTTATTTTACGTTATTATCCATTATTGCTCAGTAGAGCTGTTTAGATGATTTTGTTGGAAATATTTGCATAATTTCCTTGAATCCATAACCGGGATACATTCCTTCGCGCATAAATAAATTACGTAATGGTGAAAAACTATGTAACAAACCAAGCCCAACGCTTCGTATCATATGAACAGGCAACATATGAGAAAGTAGAGCAGAGTTAAGTGTATGAACAGCTCCACTTCGGATTAATATATCTGGTTTGCGGCATTTGTTATAATGCGCAACAATCATTTCAGAGTTAGAGTTGGACATTTTATTGGGTAAAATATCAATCAACGTTTGGACATCACGGAATCCTAAATTCAATCCCTGTGCTCCAATAGGGGGAAAAACATGAGCGGCTTCACCCACTAAAATTGTTCGATTAGCAGCAAAATGATGAGAAAGAAGTCCTGAAAGCGGCCATGCTTGAATTGATGTTTCTAAGCGTAGCTTTCCAAGCATTGATTGCATTTGGTTTTCGATCATTTTTGCAATTTCTTTTGGTTCTATATTCAATAATTCCTCAGCACGAGAAGGATGAACAACCCATACAAGACTAGATCTTCGCCCTGGTAAAGGAACCTGTGTAAATGGACCATGTTCTGTATGAAATTCGGTTGATGTATTTTGATGAGAAAACTCATGAGAAAAGTTGAGAACAAGTGCTTTTTGTGGATAATTCCACTGTTTGACACTTATTCCTGCTGCGGCACGTGTAAGAGAGTGACGTCCATCAGCAGCAACAACAAGTGGTGCTTGAATGACTCTATGATCAGCAAGAGTAATACATACATGGTTTTTTGTGTGATGAAAAGATTTGGCTGCCGAAACAAATCTTGTAATATTGGGCGTATGTGCAACAGCATCGACTAAAGCACTGTTCAATTTTACATTAGGTATATTATAGCCAAAAGCTTTTTCACCAATTTCAGCAGAAGAAAAATGCACCGTAGGAGCATGCACAATTCTAGAAGTTATATCTACAATTCTCATATAGGATAAAGAAGCAGCATATTTTTGAATATTATTCCAAATATTGAGTTTTTGAAGCATGCGTATTGCAGGCATCATAAGAGCAGTTGTCCGTAACTCATCTGTATGAGCAGGGGGGCCGACAAGAAAAACAGAAAACCCCTCATGTGCAAGACTCAGTGCGGACAACATTCCCACAGGACCTGCACCAATAACAGCAATATCTTTATGCTCTTTCTTTTCAAATATCACAACGATTTGAACCTTTATCCATTGAGAAAATATTTTAACATTTCCAAATGATCACTCTCTTTTTATTATATGAAGCTCTTCTATTATAGTATGTAATAAATAATGCGATATAAAAAAGTAACCTTTTTATGATTTTTTTAAATGCTGGGTTATATCATCGGTAAAAAATGGCGTATTAATAGATGGTTGAAGACTTTAAAAACGAGGATAAGAAAACCTTGAAACGTAAACTAACAAAGAAAATCAAAACAAATGCTAAATTATTACGCCATAAAAAAGTAACAATGCCACAAGCAAAGGCTTTTTCTGTTCATTTACTAACAGCTTCGGGATCATTTTTAGCGTTTCTTTCTCTTATATCAGCCTCTCAAAAAGAATGGACAGCTATGTTCTGTTGGCTTGGGCTTGCACTTCTCGTCGATGGTATAGATGGACCAATTGCACGCAAACTTGATGTTAAATACGTTCTTCCAACATGGTCTGGAGAGCTGTTAGATAATATTATTGATTACGTGACTTATGTCTTAATTCCTGCTTTTGCACTCTATCAAAGTGGTTTTATGGGGGTAGGGTTATCGTTTTCATTGAGTGCAATTATTGTTATTTCATCTGCTATTTATTATGCAGATACTAGCATGAAAACCAAAGAAAACTTTTTTAAAGGATTTCCTGTTGTTTGGAATATGATGATTTTTACGCTTTTTGTTGTAAGACCGGGAGAGTGGATTACTTTTATCATTATTGTTTTATCGGCGATTATATCTTTTTTGCCAATTTATTTTATTCATCCAGTAAGAGTCCTTCGTTTACGCAGAGTTAATTTTCCAATTTTTCTCTTATGGTGTTTTTTTGGTGTTTCTGCATTCTTTTATCAACTAGAGGCTCCCTCTTGGGTTAAAATAGGAATTTCAGTAACAGGATTTTATATATATTGTATTGGCGCAATCATGCAAATATTTCCTCAACTTGGGGCAAAAAATATAAAAAAACAATAAATAGTTGTTTTAAGAAGGGTGTAAGATGCAAATTGATTTTGGAGCAGATGATGATATTTCTTTTACGAAAGAAGGGCGTGCTGGTATTATAAAGCTCACACGCCCTTCAGCATTAAACGCTCTGAATCAACGAATGGTTTCAGCTTTAAAAAAAGCTCTCAGGACATGGGAAATAGATGATAATGTTTCTTGTGTTTTAATTGAAGGGGAGGGGCGTGCTTTTTGTGCTGGTGGAGATGTTGTAGAAATCTACCATATGGGGAAAAGTGCCTCTGCTTGTCAATACTTTAGTGATGAATATAGTTTAAATGCTTATATTAAACATTTTTCAAAGCCCTACATTTCTTTCTTAAACGGTATTTGGATGGGAGGAGGGGTAGGTATTTCTCTCTATGGTTCGCATCGAATTGTTACAGAAAATACAGTTTTTGCTATGCCAGAAGGTGCAATTGGATTTTTTCCAGATGTAGGTGCAAGTTTTTTCTTACCATCTCTTCCCAATCATTTTGGCATCTATCTTGCATTAACGGGCGCACGCATAAAGTGGGGAGATTGCTTAAATTTAGGATTAGCAACACACGCCGTTGCTGAAATTGAATTCGATATGATTAGAAAAGCTATTATTGAGCAAGGAGATCCTACTTTAGCTTTAAACGAGCGAGCAATTACAAAAGACTATGAAACGAGTCATGAAACACGTTGTATTATTAACACTTGTTTTAGTGCCCATACCTTAGAAGAATGTCTTGAGTTGCTACATAAAAAAAGTAATGAAGGTATTTTATTTGCTAAAGAATGTTATGATATTTTGCAGTCACGTTCTCCGATAAGTTTAAAAGTTATCTGGAAACAAATGAAACAAAATTCATCTCAAACGTTGGAAGATTGTATGAAAATTGAAAACCGTATTGCACATCATATGATTAATTCACATGATTTTCATGAAGGTATACGTGCTATGTTAATCGATAAGGATAAAAGACCTCAATGGCAGCCAGATAAACTTTCAAATGTGACAGATGAAATGGTAGATTCTTACTTCCAACCTGTTGAGCAAGAGTTATTATTGTGAAAAATAATTCACACAAACGGATTTCAAAAATCAATTTAATCTATAACTGTTATTTACGGTTTTTGGCACTCATTTGCTTAGTCCTAGGTATTTGTTATTGGATACGCCTTGTTGGTGTTTTTCCAGGTATTCTATGGCGTTTTGATCTTATGCCTTGGCAGTGGCAAGTTGCATCAGCTATATTGGCTATTCTCTATCCTATTGCCTTAGTTGGACTTTGGATGTATTCATTATGGGGTATCATTGTGTGGTGTATTGCAGCATTGATTGAAGCAATAACAATATATTATTCTGATTTTATTTATCAGCCATTTGTACCGTTATTTCATGGAATATTGTTTTTAGCTTTCATAATACTACAAATTGTGATGATTTTTTTAAAAGAGTAAAAAATAAAAAAACATCGTGATTGAAATTTTCGAGCCAGAATAACAGGCTCGATTTTCAATCATACAACTTCAAAGGTCATCAAGTTTTTAAAAGTAGCTCACCACAGTTTTCAAACATACGTTCCTCAAAGTGCTAATGCTAGATATACTCCCTCCATAAAGTTCCATAATATATATTATGCGATAATACGATACAGAAAAATAAAGCAAACCCTACTTTTTTAAAACATAAATCACATTTGTAATCGTACAACTCACTTTTAAAAAAAATTATGGTAATGGCGATAATAATTGAACCGCACATTAAAATATTCGGTCTTTGAGAATATTCCTCAAAGACCAAAATAGTTGTGATGAAATTACGTCGTATAAATAATAAAAATTACTGTACTATTTTACAACGTTTCATACGTGCAAGATCACTCAAAACAGCATTACGATTATTTAAAGCTGAAATTTCATTACTTTCACTTGATTTTACATCCATAAAAAACAAAGCAGGTACAAATATAACACCTGCTGCTGCTAAAGCCACGTTTTTATTTCTTGCTTTAGAACGCTCTGCAATTGTATCATTAATCTGACGTTTATTAGCAAAAAACTCCCGTTGAATATCGGCACAACTCATTGATCCGTCATGTAATGTTGTCGTTGAAATATTTTTTTCTAAACGCCCTCCACATGCTGTCAAGGAAACCGCTAAAACCACAATACATACACCCCGCTTAAAATTCTTATACATAAAAGCCTCATTTTCGACATAAAAAAGCACTAAATATGTCAAAATTGAAATAAAATAAAGGATAAATTTAAAAGTGTTTTATTTAACTTAAAATATTGCGCATAATAAGCTTACGCATCTGTTTCAAAAGTAAGACCTTGATATGCAGGTTTTACATGGGATGGAACATAATTTATAACCTTGTTGTAATCCAGCGATCTATCCATATGTGTAAGTATTGCTTGTTTTGGCTTTAAATATTCTATCCATTGTAATGCTTGATCAACAGAAAAATGACTCGGATGGGATTTAAATTGAAGAGCTTCAATGATGAGAACATCCAAATCCATTAATTTGGATAAAGTTTTTTCAGGAAATTCACTAACATCCGTACAATAGGCAACATTCCCAATCCGAAAACCTAAGGAATGAATGTTCCCGTGGTGTTGTAAATATGTATTGACGCTTATTGCTCCGCCCTGCCCATGAATAATAAATTGGCTATCTTCATTGATAAGATGCTCTTTTAAAATGGGAGAATAAGATGAAGCTTTTGGTGTTTGAAAACAATATCCGAAAGCACTTTTGAGATGCTCTAGTGTAAATCTGTCGGCATAGATATCTATTAAACATTTTTGTGCAAGTGCATAGCTGCGTAAATCATCAATACCGTGGATATGGTCTGCATGAGAATGTGTGTAAAGAGCAGCATCAAGATGGCTTACACGCGCATCAATCATTTGTGAGCGAAAATCTGGACCTGTATCAATAACGATTGTTGTTTTGTCTCCTGAAGGTTTAATACGTTCAACTAATAAAGAACTTCTGTAGCGTTTATTTTTAGGGTTATTCGGATCACATGTTCCCCAATCACCATTGGGTCGTGGCACTCCTGGAGAAGGACCACAACCTAATATTGTAAATCGGTATTGATCACACATATCTTTTGCCTTATTTCATTTTACTAAATAAACGAAAAGCGTTACGCGTTGTTATTTGAGCTGTTTCTTCAATGCTTAAGCCAATTGTTTCAGCCAAAACAGCTGCTGTATAGCATACAAAAGATGGTTCATTTGTTTTTCCCCGATGGGGACTAGGTGCTAAGAATGGAGCATCTGTTTCCACTAACAAATGCTCATGGGGCACAATTTTTGCTATTTTACGGATTTCAAGTGCATTTTTAAAAGTAAGAATACCTGAAAAAGAAATATAACCACCAAGTTCGATTCCAGCACGAGCAAGTTGCATTCCAGACGAATAACAATGAAGGATAAAGGGGAAAACTCCTTCTTTTATCTGTTCACGTAATATTGTCTCCATATCGATATCGGCATTGCGTGAATGTATAACAAGAGGAATCTGTGTTTCTCGAGAAGCAATGATATGTTCTTGAAAAACTTTCTTTTGCTCTTCTGGTGTAGAATAATCATAATGATAATCAAGCCCCCCTTCCCCAAACGCAACAATTTTAGGGTGATTCGAGAGCTGTATAAGCTCTTCCGCTGTAATATTTTGTTCTTCATGCGCATGATTGGGGTGTGTTCCAACAGAACAAAAGACTTGATCATAGCTTTGCGCAATGGCTAACAGCTTATCTAACTTATGAACATGGGTTGAAATTGTTATCATACGTTTAACGTCAGCATCTAAAGCCCGTTGGATGACATTATCCAAATCTTGTGAAAAATCTTCAAAATCAAGATGACAATGTGTATCAATCAACATGATAAGTATCTTCTTTCTTCAAGATATAACGAGGAAAAATCGGTTCTGGTGGTGGAAGATCAAGCCCTTCTTGAATTTTTGAATGACTTATATGATACAATAACCGATCATCTTCAGCAACCGCAAGGCTATCAAGAAGTTTCGCTGCTGATTGGGGTATGAAAGGCAAAAGCATAATTCCTATTCTCCGCAAGATTTCTACAGTGATATAAAGAACTGTAGAAAATCGCTCTTGGTCATTTTTACGTAAACTCCAAGGTTGTTCGTTGGCAAAATAGCGATTGGCATCTGCTACAATTGAAAAAATAGCTGAAAGTGCTAAATGCATACTATAAGAAGACATAGCTTGATGTACAGTTTCAAGTACTTGAAGAGATTGTTCTAAAAGCTGTTTATCTTGAGCTAAAAATGAAGTTGGTCTCGGGACTTGTGCATTACAATTTTTGGCAATCATAGACAAACAGCGCTGTGCTAAATTACCAAGATCATTAGCAAGATCAGCATTAATACGGTTCACAAGGCTTTCATGGCTATAACTACCATCTTGTCCGAATGGTACTTCACGGAGAAGGAAATAACGGACCTGATCAAGACCATAATGATCAACCATTTCAAAAGGATCAACGACATTTCCAATAGATTTTGACATTTTTGCACCACGATTAAGTAAAAAACCATGTGCAAAAATATTTTTAGGCAATTCAATTCCAGCAGACATTAAAAATGCCGGCCAATAAACTGCATGAAAACGAATAATATCCTTACCAATAATATGCGTATTTGCAGGCCAAAAATCACGTTTTTTTGAATTTTCATTGAAAAAACCAATTGCTGATAGATAATTTGTAAGCGCATCAACCCAGACATACATCACATGCTTTGGATTCTCAGGAACAGCAATGCCCCAGTTAAAACTTGCGCGTGAAATAGAGATATCTTTTAAACCTGATTTGATAAAACTTATAATTTCATTACGCCGCTCAAATGGAGCAATAAAATCAGGATGTTTTTCATAATATTCAAGAAGAGCCTTTTCATAATGAGAAAGTCTAAAAAAATAACTTTCTTCTTCATTCCATTCAACTGGAGAGCCTAATTCCTTCTCACGGCGGATGTTGTCTGATCCAATTTCCGTATCTTTCTCTTCATAATAGGCTTCTTGGCGAACCGAATACCATCCCGTATAACGACCGAGATAAATATCGCCATTTGCTTCCATCTTTTTCCAAATTTCTTGACAAGCTTGATAATGGCGTTCTTCTGTCGTACGGATAAAATCGTCGTTAGAACAATTTAATACTGCAAGCATTTTTTGAAACACAGCACTATTACGATCTGCAAGTTGCTGAGGTGTCATACCTAATGCTGCTGCGGTTTGTTGCATCTTTAGACCATGCTCATCTGTACCAGAAAGAAAAAATACATTTTTTCCGTTTAATCGTTGAAAGCGGGCTAAGACATCGCTTGCAATTGCACTATAGGCATGTCCAATATGTGGAGCACCATTAGGATAAAAAATGGGAGTTGTTATGTAATATGTGTCACGCATGTCATACTCGTTGTAAAACGCTATAAATAAAAGATATAAAGATATAATGACATAACGTCTGTTCATCGTATTGTCACGGAAAAACTAATCCTCATGAATGATCTTATGAACTTTAAAAAGTAAGTTAATAACAAACTGCTTTTTATCGAGATTAAACAGTTGTATTTCCTCTATTTCTTGATGAATCTCTTGCCATTTTTCCGCATATTTTTTTGAGAGGAATAAGTCACCCTTTTCAACGAGCATGATAGCTTTTTTTTGAATTTTATTAAGAATTTCATCACAAAATTGTTGAAATTGGAATGTAGAAGAAACAGATGAAAATGTTTGTGCAAGAGTATGTACAATCGTTGCGTTACAAACAGGTTTCTCTAAGAGAGCATCAATTGTTTTAATAATTTCAAGACCGTCATGGCAGATAAGTAAAGCAGCTTTTCGAGGACTTCCTTTAGATTTTTTAATAATTATTTCAATTGTTTTCTCATCAGGTAAGTTCTGATTGGCGAAAATATGTATAATAACTTTTTTCATTTCATCGTTATTTAACGGACGAAAAGAAATTTTTTGACACCGTGAGTGGATTGTTGGAAGCAATTTTCCTGAAGAATGCGCGATAATAACAAATAACGTTTTTGAAGGTGGTTCTTCAAGTATTTTGAGAATTGCATTTGCTGCATTTCTATTCATATCATCTGCAGAATCAATAATAACAATACGCCATCCATCATCTTGCGATGTTCGGCTTAAAAAATGCATAATATCACGGACATCATCAACGAGTATTCCTGTTTTAAACTTTTGCGTTTTTACATCAAATCGACGTGAAATATACAAAAGACCAGGGTGACTTCCTTGTGTAATTTGGCGCCATGGAGTAGAATAAGGATCGGGTTTCAAGAAAGCCTCCTGTTGAGAACTTAAAATGTTCCAAGCAAGATGAAAGGCTAATGTAGCTTTTCCAATCCCATATTCTCCTTCAAATAACAATGCATGATGCAAACGCTCTTCTTTAAGCATTTGTGTCAAAAAATGACGAACATCCTCATGACCAAAGACAACATCATTCTGGGATGGTGATAAAATTGTATCAATATCATCATATTGGCGTAAGATATTTACATTACTCATGAAAGCTGATCCAACAATACCTGATGACAAATATTTTTTATTTGATGTGCAACGGCTTCCACTGAGCCAGTGGCATCAATGACTCGAAATCTATGGGGTTCCTGTTTGGCCAATTGAAGAAAAGCTTGACGCCTTTGTTCTTGAATTTCCAACTGATCTTTTTCAAAATAATCAATTTCTTCTGTTTCTTTTCTTCGTAAATTTGCACGTTTCATACCACACATTGCTGGCATATCTAATAAAAATGTTAAATGGGGCAAGATACCATTGAGTGCAATACACTCTAAAACAGCAAGAAGAGAAGAACTGACTGTATCATTGAGTCCTTGATAAACGCGTGTAGAATCAATAAAGCGGTCACATAAAACGATTTTACCTTTTTGCAAAGAAGGCGCGATAACCTCGGTAACATGGTCGACACGTGCAGCTGTAAACAAAACAGCTTCAATCAACGGTCCATACTGTTGCGCCTGCCCTGACAACAAAATATGCCGGATTGCTTCTGCTCCTAGCGTTCCCCCTGGTTCTCGTGTTGTGACAACATCATAACCTTGGTGTGAGAGAGACTCAGCAAGTAAAGAAATCTGCACCGTTTTTCCTACCCCGTCCCCTCCTTCGAATGTAATAAAATAACCTGACACGTATGACCTTAACCTTATTAGCACGTAACTACAAATATTTCCGTAACCATCCAATTGTTATTTCATAGAATGCATTTTTTACTTTTGCAAAGAAACTTCCTTCCTGAACATTCATTCCGGCAAAAACTGGTTTTTCCAGAAGAACCTTTTTATCTTCTAAAATTTGAATAACGCCAACTGATTGTCCAGAAACGATAGGAGCTTTCAATGGACCATGATATTTAATTTTTGCTTTAACATTTACTTTTTTTTCATTCGAAAGCATAAAACTTATTGGTTTTTTAACAATGAGTGGAACAAAATTTTGCGTACCACCATAAACAGAAGCACGACCAACCGTTTCTTCTTTTATGAAAATCGTTTTGAGATCAAATGCTGTCATTCCCCATTGAAGAATGCGTTCTATTTCTTTTGTATATTTTTTACCATCTTGCAAACCATTGATTGCTAAAAAAAGACGTCGATGATTTTTAGAAATGGTGGCAACCATTGAAAAACCTTCTTTTTCGCTGTAGCCAAAACCAAATCCTTCTACACCAATTTCCTTAGAAATAAGAGGATTTTTATTACGTTGAAAAATATTATTCCACGTAAAATGAGGCTCACGATAAAGTGCATAATAATCCGGATATTCCTGAACAATATGACGTGCTAATATAATCATATCACGCACGGTTACAAATTGTCCATCTTCGGGTAGCCCTGTTGCGTTAACAAAATGACTCTGAGATAATCCGACTATTTTCGCGCGCTGATTCATCAGTTTTGCAAAATGAGCCTCATGTCCAGATATTCCTTCAGCAAGAATAATAGCAGCATCATTTCCATTCATAATAATTAAACCACGTAAAAGATCAGAAACACTGATTTCTGTCTTTATCTTTGCAAACATAGTGGTTGTACCGGAAGGTGCTCCACCTTTACGCCAAGCATTTTCACTGACCTTGAATTTCTGCGTACTCTTTAACATTCCCTCCTTTAAGTGATGAAATACGACTTCCACTGTCATCAATTTTGCTAATGAAGCAGGAAAAAAAGGAATATCACTTTGTTTTTCATAAAGTATTGTCCCTGTATCATCATCGAGTAACAACAATTGTGATGCAGAAATTTGAAAACCTTCTGCTCTCCCCCACGTGTCAAATGCCAATATCCCCCATAAAGTCAATAAGATCCTTAATGTTGTATACATAGCTTCTCCTCCCATCCCAAAGATCAACATAAAGAATCTTATATAGGAAAAAACTTTTTTATTTCCGCAAATTGAGGAATTATTGACAACTCAAGAAAAGACTTTATTTTTATTCAACGTTATCAAAAGTAATATGATGCACTTTTTATCTTCTACATAGGTTTAGTTTAATATTTTAAAGTATACAAAGACAAAAATATTTTTAAGTTTTTTGTTTTATATTTATAGTACATTGTTTATTATAAAAATTATAATATTTTAACTTATATATTATTAAAAATGCTGTAAGATTTCTTCGTTATATTTCTTTTCATATTGAATTTAATAAAATTCGCTTACTTACGCGTCATAAATAAAGTTCGTATATGGATAAAAATTATTAAAAAAGAGAATAAAAATACCTCTTATCAACCTCTCAAGTGTTAAAAATTATCGCACAAAACATTGGAGGCTTACAAAGTGTACGATGGTGTCGGTTTATATCTTCATAAGTGTAAAGATAGTGATGTCTAAAGGCGTTACCAATCATACCATTCATAGGCGCTATCGTAAAATAGGCTTGTAACGTGTTGAAATATTTCCCTTTTAAATAAGTACGTGAATTGGCAATGTATGTGTATTTTGTTTGAGACGCTCTGTTTCTCGTGAGGGGACTTACTCCATTAAAGAACATGATAAACAAAAGCATGAAGTAATGCATAATCTCTTCATAAGATATTACCGTGGATGCTTTTTGGAAAGCTGCAAAACCGAATCAAAAGAAAATATTTTTCAAGCTTTTTATTCCTATCAAATTGATTGTATAGTTGCTTTGGAGATTACACAAACAGACTGATACAATAATCTCCCCTCGTCTAGCAAAAGCTATTACAGCAAGAAAAGTACGCGCTTTATTAAAGCAAGAAATATCATAAAACGACGAATAGACCAGTAATGGAGCGGAAAGAACGTATTGAATTTATAATAGCACCCAACCACGCTTTTTTAAAAGGACAACGCGCTTTAAGATGAAAATCTTCCACTAAATCCGTAAGTTCTTATCTTTTTTACTAGAGAATTATATAGATAAAAAATCAACGCATATTTTCTTAAAACAGTTGTAGCCAATTGACCTTTGTTTTTTTGTTTAGCTTATTTATAGAAGCAACTTGATCGAATGGCATCGGCTTATCAACCATGATAGGACCAATTTCTGGCAATTTAACTGCAACAGTTTTATTACGTTGTTCCTGTTCAACAGCAGCTGCTTTAGCTAATCCTTCTTTGTTTCCTGTATTGCGCTTGTCTTTTAACAAAACAGTTTCTCTTTTTTTCGAAACATTTTCTGACGCTAATGAATACGAGGCAGCATTTCCAGGAGTATAAGAGGCCATTAAATATGCACCATCATAATAGCCAACGGGTGCTTCAGCAATATATTCTACCTTAACATCTGCAACCCCCCTATCTACATACCCCAGTATTGCCGCAGCTTGCCTTGATAAATCAATGATTCTGTCTTTCATAAAAGGTCCGCGATCATTCACTCTAACAATGATTGAAGATCCATTTTTCAAATTAGTAACACGAGCATAGCTCGGTAAAGGCATTGTAGGATGAGCAGCAGTCAAAAGATTCATGTCATAAATTTCACCGTTGGCAGTTAAACGCCCATGAAAATCTGAACCATACCATGATGCTTCGCCAACACGTTTATAAGTTGGATCATTTTGAGGATAATACCACTTTCCTTTTATTTGATAAGGTTTACCAACAACAACTCGTCCACGCTTTTTTTCTTCCGATTGATTCTTCTTATTGGATACGTGTTGAGGTAGTACAGAAGTGTTTACGTCAATTGGTTTATTATGATAGGAATCTTTTATTGAAAAATTCATAGTTTGGCTTGCGCAACAAGATACCAGTGACTGAGAAATGACGATCATAGAAAACAATTGAAGTGATGGTTTAATAATAAAAGTAAATTTCTTTTTTCTATTTGAAGGCATCTATTCAGTCCACTTATTTCTGTTAAGTACTACTGTAAAAACCACGTCACGCTGTCACGCTTTTTATATGCGACGGAAGAATTTACGTTTTTAAATGATTTCCCTCGCGCATATACCACCCTTGAATTGGCTCCTTTTATCAAGAAATTAACACATTGTTAACCTTTTTATGATTTTTGTAAGAAATAAATGTACTATAGTAGATGTTTAAAAGAATGAAAATTAAACAAATCAACATCTTATAGAAAAGTTATTTCATAATATAAACTGTGAATAAGTGGTGATTTTAGCAACTTGTTTTGCGAATCATGTAATGCAGTAGGTATTAAAAAATCAATCTATGGATTGAGAAAAGGAGCAACCACATTTGCTGCCAACGCAGGTACAACCGTATCGTAAGCTTAAAGCTCTTTATTTTGGACAGGAGACAGCATAGCATCGCTCTATTCCAAAACATCTGATAGAAAATGACTGATTATAGAATCAATAAAAAACTTCAAAAAGAATCAAAACGAGAAAGATTCTTAAATTTTTGTATAGTCTATTGATATTATTTAAATTTGGTGAGCGCGCAGGGATTCGAACCCTGGACCTACTGATTAAAAGTCAGTTGCTCTACCAGCTGAGCTACGCGCTCTCACACAAGCTATCTAGTTTGTAGACTATCTAATTTGCAGAAAGTGAAGGGAACATACGGTTGACTTTTCATTTGGTCAACACCTTTTGAAGAAAAATATTATTATTTTCTTCAGTTATCAATAATTTTCCGTTTTCCCCTCCTTTTTTCATCATTGTATAGATACTCTTTAATCTTCTTTTTGAAGTTTCAATCAAGGAACAATTTCATTGCAAAATATTGCATAGATTCGGAGCGCTAAAATTATAAGAAATTACCCTCCTTCCCTCACATGGGTTGTTGAGCATAATGGATAGAGAAAAAATACCTTTTACTATAATATTATTTTTATATCTTCATATTTTAGTTTTCAATTTTCAAATATGAATACAGATTTACAATATAACATATTGATTTATAACAATTTATAATTTCATCACTTGAGTGAGAGAATAAAACTATAAAAAAGAAATGAAAATACCTTTTATACCTCCTTTCAATAACCAAAAATTATCTCAACATTAGGGTTCAGCAAAATAGTATATAGCGGTTGGTACGTTAGACCTGAAAATGGGACAATGAGCAACAATGGCATTTTGAGGGTATGATTTTTATTCATGCATAATGAATATATAACGAAAGCCAATTTATCCTATAGAATAAAACAGACATAAAATTCAGTCTCATTGAAAGTATCCCGAATGACTATAAATTATGCTCACTATTATAGCTGTAGATAATTTTACTTAAAAAAAGCAGAAATAATATGCAGTGTGCAAAATGATCTAAATACCCATAGAGTGTTCTAAATATATAAAATGCCTTCTAATTAACTTTTTTATATCAAGAAATTACAAAATACGTAGATATATTTTTAGAAGAAAAGGATAACACTGGTCATAAAATTTAGTGTTGGATAATCCAGTCAGAGCTATAAAGTATTTTTATACATTGTTTAATATTAATGTAGATATATAATATATAAATAATAATTTCATAAAATTCTTAAAGTAAGTTTTATATAAATAATAATTTAAATATGTCTATAAATAAACATATTGCTTCATTAACTTAACTTATAGGATCAAAAATAAAGAAAATAATTTTGATTTGGCGGAAAAAAAATTGTAAAATTGTTATATATACATGTATTTTTACTTTACTCCTTTTTTATTATTTTGATTGGAATATTGAATGCTAACATGTAAACAATATGAGCTACTCTTGTTTATTCATAACCATACAAAAGAAACTGGTGTTCCTCCTTCTTTTGAAGAAATGAAAAATGCATTAGAACTTTCTTCAAAGTCTGGTATTCATAAGCTCATTATAGCCTTAGAACAACGAGGGTTTATACGTCGTTTACCCAATCGCGCTCGTGCAGTGGAGGTGATTCGACTCCCTGAGAAAATAACATTTAACCTTTCTTTAGCACGTAAAATTTCTCCCAGTATGATAGAAAAAAATAAAAGGGAAATATCAAAAAACTTGAGTAACCTTGACAACTTTGATGAAGAAGAAAAAAAAAATATCACCATTCCTATTATGGGACGTATTTCTGCGAGCGTGCCCGCCTCTGCTATACTGCAACAAATAAACACTCTTTCTCTCCCACGCAATATGGTTAATACAGGTGAGCACTACGCATTAGAAGTTAAAGATGATTCTATGATGGAGGCTGGTATCCTTAATAAAGATACGATCATTGTGAAACGTCAAAATACAGCAATAACAGGTGAAATTATTGTTGCGTTTATTGATAAAAAAGAAGCCACATTAAAACGTTATCGACGCAAAGGAGCTTCTATTGCATTAGAAGCCGCAAATCCTCATTATGAAGCACGTACATACGAATCCGAACGTGTAGAAATACAAGGCAAACTTACCGGACTTATTCGCAAATATTAAAAATAAACCTTATAGTACGCGATAGATATCGCAATAAGGAGTTGTTGAGTATTTTTTTATTGTGCCACACGCAGTTGACTTCCTCTCCACTGCCAAAGGATGCCCCAATTCGGTCTATAAACAGTCCAGATCCTTATCGAGCGGGTTTCATTTTTCCTTCCCTACATCTCCTTCACTTACGCAAGGAGCGACAAGTAAGCTTTAAAATATTCACCACGTACTTTATAAAAGAACTTGAATGCTTTGAAGGAAGCAACCTTATATCATCGTCCTCAATGACAGAATTTTACGATATAAATTGTATGCATGCATAAAAACACATAAAATTTTGTAGAAAAAAATCAAATAACTTTGTAACAGATTTTATTGCATAGGTATAAAAATAAAGAACATTATTTTTCAGTTATAAAAGTGTAACTCAATCATTCACAATAATTGTAGGATCATCATGGTAGCACCTCGTATTAGTTTTGTCTCCCTCGGATGCCCAAAAGCACTCGTAGATTCTGAGCGAATTATTACACGCCTTCGCTCTGAAGGGTATGAAATTTCACGTCAACATCAAGGAGCTGATGTCGTTATTGTGAATACCTGTGGCTTTCTTGACTCGGCAAGGAGAGAATCATTAGCCAATATTGATGAAGCTCTCAAAAAAAATGGAAAAGTTATTGTAACGGGGTGTCTTGGTGCTGATCCTGATGTTATTCGCCAAACGTATCCTAATGTATTGGCTATTACAAAACCGCAAGCTTATGAAAGTGTTATAGAAGCTGTTCATACAGCAATTCCTCCTGTTCATGATCCTTTTCTTGATTTAGTTCCTCCCCAAGGTATTCGTTTAACACCTCGCCATTACGCCTACCTAAAGATTTCTGAAGGATGCTCTAACCAGTGTAGTTTTTGTATCATCCCTACTCTGCGTGGTGATCTCACTTCACGTCCCATCAGCGATGTTCTTCGTGAAGCTGAAAAACTCGTGCAAGCGGGTGTAAAAGAACTTTTAGTTATTTCACAAGATACGAGTGCTTATGGTATTGATCTAAAATATCTCGAAAATTCTTGGAAAGATCGTACAATAAAAACAAAATTCTTTGATCTTTGTCGCGAACTAGGCGATATGGGTATTTGGATACGTATGCATTACGTTTATCCTTATCCCCATGTTGATGAAGTTATCGAACTTATGGCTGCAAAAAAAATTCTTCCTTATCTGGATATTCCTTTTCAGCATGCATCACCAGCTATTTTGCGTCATATGAAGCGTCCTGCACTCATAGAAAAAACAAACCGTAGAATTGAAAAATGGCGAAAAATATGCCCAGATCTTACTTTGCGGTCAACATTTATTGTTGGTTTTCCTGGCGAAACGAATGAAGATTTTAATATACTCCTAGAATGGCTAGAAGAAGCAAAAATTGAACGCGCTGGGTGCTTTAAATATGAAGAGGTAAAAGGAGCCGCCGCAAATGATTTGGGATTAGAAAATATTCCTGAAGAGGTGAAAGAAAATCGCTGGCATCGTTTTATGGCAAAACAACAACAAATTTCTACACATCTTTTAAAGAAAAAAATTGGAAAAAGACTCCAAGTGCTTATCGATGAAAGTCAAGGAAAAGTTGCCAAAGGACGTAGTCAATACGATGCTCCAGAAATAGATGGTGTTGTCCATATATCATCACGACGCCCGTTGCGTGTTGGTGAATTTGTCAGCGTTAAAATTGAACAGTCGGATGCCTATGATCTTTATGGTGTAGCAGTTTGAAAATTTAACTTCTTCCCTGTCCTCAATGATGAAGATTTCTATCAGCATTGGTTTATAAAAAGATCGGCTACTCACAATCGAACTTGATCACTTATGTAACTCACTTCATGAGAATTTACGAGCAATCCTCGCCCTGAATGTTTGCTATACACTCCACAAATACCAAGCAGTTATATATTCTCTTAATTTAATGCCTTAAATGAGGTGACGGCGGCGCAAAAGAATAAAATCCTCAAGGTTCACCATTTTTACTTAACAAAAGAGAAAATCGACAATCGTACTATTTTCCCATTTTTCATATTGCGACAGTCATTAGTTAGTGAAAGGAAACTTTTTTCAATAGTGTCTTAATAAATAAGTATCTTATCTTAAACTCTTTGAACTTATTTTTTTAAATATCTAATCTTTATTAACAGGTCTTAAAATCAAAGAATTTCTTATCAAGCAAATGACTTGGGCGTACATTTGTTAAAGCGCGAATCATCGTATCTTTACGTCCTGGCATTTGTCTTTCGATATTTTTCAGCATTTCTTTCATTGCATTACGTTGTAAACCATCTTGACTACCGCAAAGATTACAAGGAATAATCGGAAATTGCATTGCTTGAGAAAATTTTTCCATATCCTCCTCAGCTGCATAAACAAGAGGACGTAACACAAAAAGATCTCCTTCATCATTTTTAAGTTTTCCAGGCATGGCAGCTAATCGGCCACCGTGAAACAAATTCATAAAAAATGTTTCTAAAACATCATCACGATGATGACCTAAAACTAATGCAGAACATCCCTCTTCACGTGCAATACGATAGAGATTACCACGTCGTAATCGAGAACAAAGTGAACAATATGTCTGCGACTCTGCCAATTTATCTGTAACAATGGAATAAGTATCCTGATATTCAATACGATATGGAATTTTATAAGAACTTAAAAAGTCTGGAAGAATATGCTTAGGAAATCCAGGTTGCCCTTGATCAAGATTACAGGCAAGAATTTCAACGGATAAAAGACCTCGCCACTTTAAGTCTAAAAGAAGCGCTAATAAACCATAAGAGTCTTTTCCACCCGATAAAGCAACAAGCCATTTTTTTCCTGTAGAGAGCATAGAAAAATCATCCAAAGCTTGTCGCATATGACGCAAAAGTCGTTTGCGCAATTTATTAAATTCTACGCTTGAAGGAGCAACACGAAACATTGGATGACAACTATCTGCTTCGCTTATTAAAGGATCATCTCTCCCTTCGTTTTCTTCTATTGCCTGATATTCAACTGAAACATCATTCATAATACCATATCCTGCACAATAAACAGCTCGTTTTGCAAAGATAAAAACAAATATTAAAGCAAGCTTACATTTATGTTTTTTGAACTTATAAATTAGATACACAAAAAAGAAATGGAACTATATAAGTCTATGACTATAAAACATAGCAATAAACTTAATATAGAACCATTTACAAAAAGCACTTATTAACTTCAGAGATTGTAAAAATAACACAATATCTTGAAGTTATAATAATAGAAGAAAAAAATAACTTCTCTTGCAGAAAAATTATCGAGAATAAAACTCAACAACCAAATTAGGTTCCATTTGCACAGCATAAGGAACATCTGCAAAAGCAGGAATACGTGTAAAGGTTGCTTTCATCTGTTTATGATCTGCTTCAATATAATCAGGGACATCACGTTCTGCCAATTGCACTGATTCTAAAACTAAAACAAGTTGTTTTGACTTTTCCCGAACCTCAATAACATCACCAGGTTTACAACGATAAGATTGAATATTTGTGCGCCGACCATTTACATTAACATGACCGTGATTGATAAATTGGCGAGAAGCGAAAATCGTAGGCACGAATTTTGCACGATAAACAACAGCATCCAAACGTGATTCTAACAGACCGATAAGATTTTCACCAGTATCACCCCGTCGACGAGCAGCCTCTTCATATGTTTTATGAAATTGTTTTTCTGAAATATCTCCATAAAACCCTTTCAATTTCTGTTTAGCGCGCAACTGCACCCCATAGTCAGAAAGTTTTCCTTTACGACGCTGTCCATGCTGACCTGGACCATAATCACGACGATTGACAGGAGATTTCGGACGACCCCAAATATTTTCTCCCATACGACGGTCAATTTTATACTTTGTTGTTTCGCGTTTACTCATCGCATTTCCTTATAAAATAAAACACGAGATCTTAAGACCCCAAGGAAACGCGCCCTCCTCTGCCTTTAAATACTAAAGACTGACAGAATACCTTAACATATCAATATGCAAAGTTATCCACGGGACACGTCAATTAATGCTATTTTCTTGAAAAAATAGCCAGATCATCATTATTGGTCTTACAACCCAAAGTCAACTCCTTTCATGAGTTTTAAGCCAAATCCTTTAAACAAATTCTCCGTTAAAGAAGTGATATTTTTCGATGTTAATAACGCAAAATCTTGATATTTTTTTATATATTGATCGTGTACTTTTTCCGACAGTGGTAATAATGATCTGATATGTTTGGCAATCGCTTTCGCCGGATCAATCCACTCAACGGACCATAAAGCATGTTCACGAAAGAAGTTAATCAAAAAAGGATAATGTGTGCAGGCTAAAACAATAACATCAGTATATTGTCCATTTTTTTCCACAAAACATGGTAGGATTTCTTTTCTTAACTCTTCTGAATCGATAGATTTTCCCCGTAAATAATCTTCAGCAAATCCAGCCAGCTTTTTACTTCCCACAAGTTGAACATGACACTGTCCAGCAAAAGAATTAATTAATTCATTTGTATAGGCACGTTTCACTGTTCCAGGAGTAGCTAATACGGAAATAAAACCAGATTTTGTTTGTTCAGCAGCTGATTTAATTGCAGGAACCGTTCCTACAAAAGGGACATGAGAAAAATTCTGTCGTAAATCTGCCATCATCAGTGTAGAAACGGTGTTGCAAGCAATCACACATAAGGCTGGATTGTAGCGTGTTAAAAGATTTGTAAAAATCTTTAAAATACGCTCTTTCAAAATATTTTCTTTCCAATTTCCATAAGGAAATCCTGCATCATCAGCAACATAGATAAATTGCATTTCAGGGATAAGAATACGTGCCTCCCTGAACACTGTTAAACCACCAATACCGCTATCAAAAAAAAGAACAGGTCGTTCATCCATTAGTTTTCACACTTATTTTTAATTTTTTCACGATCACGCTCTTCAGGTGCTCTACTCCCCCGTGGATATTGTGGCGAAAAATGATCCAAAGAAGATATAATGCCTCGCAATAAACGAACCTCAGGTTCACTAAAGTTAGCGCGCGTAAAAACAGAGCGCAAATTTGCAAGCATTACTTCTTTGCGTTCTGGGGGTCTAAAATACCCACGGATATTCAAAGCCTCTTCTAACTGAGATAAAAAACCATGAAATATTGTTTTATTTGCAGGTTCCATCTCTGCGGCACGAAATGCCGTATCGCTGACATCCTCTAGACCTGTTTTCATCCATTCGTAAGACATTAAAAGAACTGCTTGCGCAATATTAAGTGACGCAAAAGCAGGATTAACTGGAAAAGTAATAATTTCATCAACAAGGCTGATTTCATCATTTTCTAATCCCCATCTCTCTCTTCCAAAGACAATACCTGTCTTATGTCCGATACTTTCACGCTGACGTAATACGCTTGCTGCTTCGACAGCACTTTTTACAGTTTTAAATCCACATCTTTCACGTGCTGTTGTGGCAAAAACATAGTGTAAATCTGCAATTGAATCACGCAATGTATTAAAAATCACAGTGTTGTTAATGACATGATCAGCTTTACTCGCAGCAGCTATAGCTTTTTCATTTGGAAACATTTCTCGAGGTTTGACTAACCGAAGCTTAGAAAGCCCAAAATTTGCCATTGCCCTTGCGACCATACCAATGTTTTCAGGAAGCTGCGGTTCAACTAAAATAATAATGGGACCATTTGTTAAATTTTCACGATTCTTATTCGTTCCAGCCATCAATCTTACCTAGTTTCACTTAACTATCTCCCTCTCCACTATTTTTTACGAAACCTTCTTCACAGTACTCTAATGCTGTTTAATAATAAATTATAGACAATGTTATCTTTTCACTCAAAGATAATAAATTTTAAAAGCCATTAAAGTGGACGATGGAATTTATAACAATTTATATAGGATATCGTAGCGTTTTTTACATCAATTTTATCTTTTTTTTATAGGGAATAGCCGCTACAAATCATAATCTCAGTTGAATTATGAAATCATAAATCCTAAAAAAGGGATATGCACTTTATTCCCAAACTTTTTCCTGCAAAGCTTATCCGTCGTTATAAACGTTTCCTTGCGGATGTTCAACAAGATGATCAGCATGTCCTCACCGTATCTGTACCTAATACAGGATCAATGCTTGGATTAACAGCTTTCAACTCCAATATCTGGCTTTCATATCATAATAACATCAAACGAAAATATGCCTATCAATTAGAAATTATTGAAGCCGATAATACTTTGGTTGGCATTAATACTGCTTTACCCAATAAACTTGCATTAGAAGCAATTCAAAACGGATTACTACCAGAATTAAGTGGATATAAAACAATTTTAAAAGAACAACGCTATGGAACACAATCACGAATTGACTTTCTTTTACGTGACGACATTCTTCCTGACTGTTACCTAGAAGTCAAAAATGTTCATTTTATTCGTCAAAAAGGATTAGCAGAATTTCCTGATAGTGAAACAAAACGTGGAGCACGTCACCTTGATGAGCTCATAGGAGTTGTACAACAAGGAAAAAGAGCTGCTATGCTTTATATTATTCAACGAGAAGATTGCGCAGCTTTTACAATCTGTCATGATCTTGATCCACTCTATGGACGTAAATTTGATTTAGCATTAAAATCAGGAGTAGAATGTTATGCTGTAAAGTGTCACATAAGTGTAGAAGGCATTTTTCCGATTCAGAGAGTAAAAATAGAAAACAGAAAAAACAATGACTGAGTATATTGAATATAATAAAAGCCCTTTAAAATTTAATGGAAAAATTCGCATTTTCGATGATTATGCTTTTGCTAAAATGCGTGAAGTTGGTCGCATTGCTGCAGAATGCCTTGATGCGCTTACGGATATTATTAAGCCAGGCGTTACTACGCAAGAAATTGATGATTTTGTATTCATTTTTGGTGCTAAGCGAGGAGCACTTCCTGCTGATCTAAATTATCATGGATACAGCCATTCATGCTGTACATCTATCAATCACGTTGTCTGTCATGGCATTCCCAATAAAAGACCCTTGCAAGAAGGCGATATTGTGAATGTGGATGTAACCTTTATCCTTGATGGTTGGCATGGGGATTCAAGCCGAATGTATCCTGTTGGAAAAATCAGGCGTGCTGCAGAACGCCTGCTAAAAATAACCTATGAAAGTCTTATGAAAGGAATCGCTGTTGTTAAGCCTGGAGCAACCACAGGTGATATTGGTGCAGCCATTCAACAGTATGCAGAATCTGAACGATGCTCAATTGTGAAAGATTTTTGTGGACATGGTATTGGGCAGCTTTTTCATGATGCACCCAATATCCTCCATTATGGAACCCCTGGAGAAGGAATAGAATTAAAACAAGGTATGATGTTTACAATTGAGCCTATGATTAACCTTGGTAAACCACAAGTTAAGATTTTATCTGACGGTTGGACTGCTGTTACCCGTGACCGCTCTCTGACAGCACAATATGAACATACAATTGGTGTCACAAATGAAGGGTATGAAATATTTACACAATCTCCTAAAAATATTTTTTATATTCCAAATTCGCATACCTAACGCAATGTAGAGATGTTATGGCTAAAAAATTAAATCAAAAGGAAAATACTCAAAGTGATCACTTTGCATTAACATCGAGTTCTCCACTCACCCCAGTATCAGAAAGAAAAAGTGAAGACCCTCAGAAAAACGCACAGCTCCATAAACATTATCAAGGACACCGTGAGCGTCTTCGGAAGCGTTATTTAAAGTCAAAAGGAAATGCAATCGAAGATTATGAATATCTTGAATTATTGCTTTTTCGTACAATACCCCGTGCAAACACAAAACCCATAGCTAAAAATTTGATAGCACGTTTTGGTTCATTAGCTGATGTGTTGGGAGCAGATATTCACCGACTTCAAGAAATTCCAGGATGTGGTCCCGCCACTGCAATTGATTTAAAAATTATTTCAGATGTTGCTGGACGTCTTGCTCGTGCGCAATTGTTTAAACGCGATATTTTTTCATCATGGGATAAAGTGTTAGCTTATTGTAAAGCTGTTATGGCTCACGAAACACGTGAACAATTTCGTATTTTGTTTCTTGATAAGAAAAACGGCTTACTTGCTGATGAGGTGCAACAAACTGGAACCATTGATCATACCCCTGTTTATCCTCGTGAAGTTATTTCTCGAGCTTTAGAGTTATCCGCATCAGGACTTATCTTAGTCCACAATCATCCTTCTGGCGATTCCACCCCCTCTGATGCAGATATAACAATGACATATAGATTAAAAGATGCAGCAAATGCGTTAGGCATTATTATCCATGACCATCTTATTATTGCACGAAATAATCATACGAGCTTTAAAGCATTAAAACTTATATAAATCTTATGGGATAAAAAAGACTTCATTCAACTATGAACAACAAATCAATTTTCTAAATCAATATCTAATATAGCCATTGAGAAATTATAGGAGAGCTCATCTTCATCTTCATCTCGATAGATAATGCCTAAAAACTCATCTCCCATATAAACCTCACAAGAATCACTCTTTTTAGGCCGTGCTCTAACTTGCAATGCTGAGTTTTGGAATATATTTTTTAAATAATTATCAAGTTTTTTTATTTCATCAGCATTCACTATGCTCTCCTGTTTTTTTAACGATTTAAATAACTGCGTGTCGCGCAAATAAGACAACCTCATGATTCTGTAAAGTTAGTAAAAAAGCTTAATCTGAATATTTACTTAATATTACATATATTTACAACGCGCTTTATACATTTATAAAAAACTTTTACAAAAGGATTCTATCATTATTAAATATACCCGTATAGATTAAAAAATGGCAAAAACTGTATATTTTTAATAATTTTACTTTATCTCCAATTTTAGCATACGCATTTAGAATGCATATTCGTAAGAAAAATTGATCAATAATTTATAATTTTGTTCCTTTTATAAAGGATAAAAATAATAATACTTTTTTTATTTAAAATTACATTTTTTAGAAAAAAATATTATTATATCATTCAAAAATAATTCTTTTTAATAAATTTTAAAGTATAATTATCTAACCCTAGAAGAATTACATCTCTAAAAAATATACAAAATAGGCTAATAAGAGTTTAGCTTTCTTCCCATTTTTTATAAAAAACTTATGTCACAATAGAAAAATTTTTAAATAAGCGTTTTTCAATTTATACGAGATAAAAATATTGAGTATTTTTGTGAATGCTAGAACCTATGAAGAATGCTTATCTTATAGGATAACGAGAAAGAAAATCTATAACGCCTTTTTTATAAACTTTATCGCCTACAGCAAGCATATGATCTCGACCAGGAATTGATAAAGCTTCACCACAAGGCAATAAAGCTGCTAACGGCTCTGCTGCACCGCCAATTTCATCTAATGAACCAACGGCAACAAGTGCAGGTTGCTTAATTTTGTAAACTTCAGATGCCGTTAACTCCTGTTTTGATGTGATAATACAAGCAGCAAGAGCACGTTTATCGCTTTTCGTTTGATCTGCAAATTTACGGAACATTAAACCGCGCGTATTAGTAATAGTAGAAATATCTTCTGCTAAAAGTGCCTCAGCAACAGGCTCCCAATTTCCCGCTCCCGTTACCATACCAATACCTAAACCACCAAAAATGACACTGTGTACATATGTTGGATGCAAAAGAGCCATGAAAGCACTAATACGAGCCCCCATAGAATATCCCATAACATGGGCTTTAGATATCTCTAAATGCTGTAGTAACTTTATTGCGTCGCCAGCCATAGCTTGAGGTGTATAAAAAACAGGGTCATAACTTTTAACTGAATCTCCGTGACCGCGATTATCAAGAGCAATAACACGATATCCTGCTTCAGTGAGAATGCGAAACCAACCCGTTGCATACCAATTCACTCGTGCAGAAGATCCAAAACCATGGATCAACAAAACAGGCGCACCCTGCCCTTCTTCTCGATAAGCAAATCGCAAACCATTATATTCAAAAAAACGAATATCTTCAGCGGTCATTTTTTATTGCACTTTCCACAAAGTACAGGATGAATAACACGTTGCCCTTTTTGTATCTTTTTTTCAGAAACTTCACCAGCATTAATCTCAAGTGCAAAAGCTGCAGGAACTTCCGATGAAATGGTATTTGTCGAAAATGGAGAAGTGTTTTCAATAATCGATACAATAATTCCCTCAGAGTTTAAGAAAATCATATCTAAAGGTAAAGGCGTATTTGCCATCCACATAAAAATTTTCTGTTCATCTCCCGATTGAGAACTTTTTAGCTGCTTAAAGAGCATTGCACGATCGCGTGGAAAATCAGTCCGATACATTAAACCAGCCGCGGCTTGAGACGGCGTAAAAGCAATCTCTACCTTATAATAAACCGTACCTTGCTTTGTATGTATTTCTAAAGGAATCGGATGAACAGGAATCTCTATGGGCTTTTTTGCTACAACAACACGCATTTCTAACATAAAAAGCATTACCAATAAAACAATATACCCCTTTTTAAAAGGCTTTAACATTCTTGTCTCCACCACAGAAAATTTTTAAATTTTGTTTCTAAAATAAAAAGTACCAGAGTTTAAAAGTCAAAAAAATAAGAGGGGTGCCCCCTTGTTGTTTTCTAGTTTCTTTCAACGTAATACGCGCAACTTTCTCCATTTGGTTTATGGATTCACTAGAGCCATATTTTCTTTAAAAACCTACCTCTATAGAAATTTACGGAATAACCCCCTTTAAAAACATACTGTTTTTATTCGTGAAATTCAATGCGTAGCTAAAGGAATGCCTATATCCGGATAAATCTCTGCTGTCATTAAACCTTTTTCTCCTTTACCAAAACGTACAAGAACAACTTGGCCGGAACGAAGCTCTGCTAAACCAAAACGGCGCAACGTTTCCATATGAATAAAAATATCTTCTGTTCCTTGCCCACGGCTAAGAAAACCGTATCCTTTGTCACGATTAAACCATTTAACAATTGCACGTTCTAGTCCACTTTCTGGAGTAACAACAACATGGGTACGGGCTGGAACTTCTGATGGATGAATTGCTGAAGAACAATCTATGGATTTCACCTGAACGCACTTTAATCCTCTTTCAGTTTTTTCCACAGCACAAATAACTTTTGCTCCCTCCAAAGCTGTTTGAAAACCATCCCTTCGCATTACCGTAACATGCAATAATATATCGGGGAAATGAGGTAAATCAGGTACAATAAATCCATACCCCTTACTACCATCAAACCACTTAATGACACCACTGATTTCGATAATCTCCCCACAAGCACCTATACTATCTTCAGATAGGGGACAATCTTTTAATGCATCCTTACTCGTCATAATAACGTGATCCTGTAGCTTATAAATTGTACGATATTGATTCTCTAGGTTTAAGTAAACATTGCTCTTGTATCAACACGCAAGCCCCAAGATAAGATTTCCCCATATTGTCGTATCTTCTATGTTAATGTCAGAGAATATCAACATGAATATTTATAAAACTATTTGATTGTAAGCTTTACATATCTTACAAAGAGTGCCCTACAAAAGAGGTTATATGAAAGGTTTTTTACATAATGATATTTTCATAAATGTGTAACTTGCATGATGAAGAAGTTCAATATAAGGTGAAAAAACAACAATTCAATTAAGGAAAATGCGCAATGCAATTGAAGAAAATCCTTACGACAATCACAGCATTCATGGCATTTACTGCAAATGTTTATGCAAGTGAACCTATCAAAATTGGTGTTTATCTTCCATTAAGTGGTCAAAATGCATTTGGAGGTCAGCTTGAAATTAGAGGTATAGAATTAGCCCATAAAAAAATTCCAGAAATTTTAGGACGTAAAGTAGAACTTGTTATTATTGATAATAAGTCTGATAAAGTAGAAGCAGCTAATGCTGTTATGCGTTTAACAGCAAGTGAAAAAGTAAGTGGAATCATTGGTAGCTATGGTTCCTCGCTTTCGTTGGCAGGTGGTGAAATATCTGAAAAAGCAAAGACTCCAACCATTGCAACTTCCTCAACAAGTCCTCTTGTTACACAGGGTAAAAAATATTATTTCCGCGCTTGTTTTATTGATTCCTATCAAGGAGTGGGAATCGCGACTTACATAAGTCAAACTTTACACGCAAAAAAAGCAGCTATCCTCAAAGATATTTCAAACGATTATGCCATTGGTCTTGCAAGCTACTTTATGCGTGCTTTCAAAAAATTAGGTGGTGAAGTTGTCTCAAATTTAAACTATAATTCCGGAGATCAGGATTTTTCAGCTGTTCTTACGCAAATTATCGCGCAAAAACCTGATATCTTATTCATTCCATCTTACTTTTCTGAAGGTGCTATCATTATGAAACAAGCACGAGAATTAGGAGCAAAGTTTCAAATTATGGGTGGAGATGCTATGGATAATCCAGAAACCATTGCGATTGCAGGAAAAGCTTCAGAAGGTTTCTTACATACGACACTTCCCTATAGTGAGGATATGCCAAATATGTCAGTAGCTGCGCAAGAATTCACAGCAGAATGGAAAAAAGAGTATCCTGACAAAGAGCCGAATATCAATTCTGTTTTGGGATATACGAGTTATATGATGTTCATGAAGGCTATTGAAAATGCTGGTAGCGCTGATCGTGAAAAAATTACTATCGCTCTTAGCAAATTAAAAGATTTTCAAACCCCCTTCGGTGATATGTCAATGGATGAAAATCATAACCCTAAGATTCCTATTGGTATCATTAAAATACAGGATGGAAAACGTGTTTATTTAGAAGAGGTTAAACCTGCTTTTTAATTAAAAAGTTTTACTTATTAAAATGCAAGAATTGGTTGAGGATCTTTTTCTCAACCAAAAACTTAGAAATTTCTTGTTATCCTATGTAAATTAACAAATGTGGAAGGATGAGAGATGAGCACTGAAATGTTCATCCAGTATTTTTTTAATGCACTGGCATTGGGATCTCTTTATGGGCTTATCGCTATTGGTTACACCATGGTCTACGGTATACTGAGACTCATTAATTTTGCTCACGGTGATATCTTTATGCTGGGAGCATATTTTGTTTTCTTTTCCACAATTAGCTTTATGCCTGCTTGGGCAGCACTTCTTCTTTTGTTTCTCGCGGCTCTTATTTATTATTCGGTCTTTATAGGGTTTAAAAGGCGCCCTTCAATTTACTGGATTGCTGTTTTTTTAATCCTTGCGTTAGGTTTTGTTTATTATTTTAAAATTTCTCCACAAGATTTTACCCCGATTTGGGTTTTAGCTCTTTGTTTTTCCATTTTTATTACAAGTGCAGTGGGTATTATTGTTGATCAACTTGCCTATAAACCTCTACGCCATGCTCCGCGTATCTCGGCGCTTATCGGTGCAATTGGTGTTTCTTTTTTTATTGAAAATCTTTCTACTGTACTCTTTAGTGGTGTTCCGAAAGGTGTAAAACAACCAGATTTTCTTGTAACACCATTTTTATGGCATTTAGGATCAGGAGCAGATGGTATCATTAGAATTGCTCCCATGTCTCTGATCGTTCCCGTTGTGTCATTGATTCTTATTGTTTTACTGTTATGGATTATCCATAAAACAAAACCGGGTCTTGCTATGCGTGCAATCTCCCATGATATTGAAACGACGCGTTTGATGGGTGTGTCTGTCAATAAAGTTATTGCATTTACATTTGGAATAGGCTCAGCTCTTGCCGCTATAGCAGGTATTATGTGGTCTTTACGTTATCCTCAAATTCAGCCTTATATGGGCGTTCTTCCTGGTCTCAAAGCATTTATCGCTGCTGTTATCGGAGGTATTGGTTCGATACCAGGAGCAATGTTGGGAGGATTGTTATTAGGGTTTATTGAAATTATGATTATCGCATTTTTCCCCGCGCTATCTGGATATCGAGATGCCTTCGCTTTCATTTTATTGATTCTGATTTTATTGATATTGCCCACAGGATTAATGGGTAAAAAAAGTCAGGAGAAAATCTAATGGCAAAGTCAGTGACAACTGTTTTATCTTGTATAAGTGTTTTAGTTCTCATAGGTTTTTTATTTTATGCTGATAGCCATTTTAATGACTATACGCTTCGTATCATAAATCTGATTGCTATTAATGCGATATTAGCAATTTCGCTTAATTTGATTTACGGTTTCACAGGTATGTTTTCTCTTGGACATGCTGGATTTATGGCTATTGGTGCTTATGTTTGCGCAATTTTACTTCTTTCCCCTGAACAAAAAGAAATGATGTGGATTCTGGAGCCTATCGCTGAACCATTGTATCATCTGCAATTACCTTTTTTTGTCGCTGTTGTTATAAGTGGTATATGTGCTGCAGTTGTAGGTTTATTGATTGCTTTGCCAATATTACGTCTTGGTGGTGATTATCTTGGAATTGCAACATTGGGTTTTGCAGAAATTATTCGCATTGTCATTACGAACGCAACATCGCTTACAAATGGCTCTTTAGGTATCAAGGGAATACCTCAAAATGCAACATTATGGTGGAACTATGGTTGGTTAGCATTTACTGTTCTCTTTATTGTCCTTTTACTGCAAAGCAATACTGGTAACGTATTACGTGCCATTCGTGATGATGAAATTGCTGCGAAAACTATGGGAATTAACGCTTTTTTCTACCGTAGTTTTTCTTTTACTGTTGGAGCGTTTTTTGCAGGTATAGGTGGAGCATTAATGGCTGCTCTTATTTCAACTATTGATCCCAAAATGTTTAATTTTCTTCTAACTTTTAATATTTTGATGATTGTAGTTGCTGGTGGTCTCGGCTCAATTACAGGAAGCATTATTGGCAGCATTATTATTACAGTTATGCTTGAATGGCTTCGTATTATTGAAAGTCCATTTGACTTAGGTTTTATACATATCCCAGAAACACCAGGACTTCGCATGGTTGTTTTTTCTCTTTTATTGCTGGTAATTATCTTGTTTTGGAGAAAAGGGTTGATGGGACAACGAGAATTCTCATGGAATGGAATTTATAGCTTTTTGACACGCAAAAAGCTTTCTAATACTGAGGGAAAGCTATGAACGACACCATCCTTTCACTCAATAATATTGTAATGCGTTTTGGCGGATTAGTTGCTGTAAATAATATTAATATGGCAATTAAACGAGGAAGTATTACTGGATTAATTGGTCCCAATGGCGCTGGAAAAACAACAGTTTTCAATATGATTTCTGGATTTTATGCTCCTACAAGCGGCGTCATTCTTTTTGATGAGCAAAAAATTTCTGGAGCGCCTCCTTATATTATCTGTAGACGCCATATTGCCAGAACATTTCAAAATATTCGTCTTTTCTCAGGGTTAACGGTTTTGCAGAATGTTATGGTAGGAGCGCATGTTCGACAAAAATATCCTTGGTTTTCTTCAGCTCTATTTTTTTCAAAAGCAATGAAAGAAAAGAAGGAAGTTTATAAAAATTCCTTGGAGCTCCTTGAACAGCTACAACTTGATCACCTTGCCAATCAATCGGCAACAGCTTTACCTTATGGTGTGCAACGACGTCTAGAAATTGCACGCGCGTTAGCCACAAAGCCCAAATTGCTTCTTCTTGATGAACCTGTTGCTGGCATGAATCCACAAGAAAGTGAGGATCTTAGAAAATTCATAGCAAAAGTGCAAAAAGACTTTGATCTTACAATTCTTCTTATTGAGCACGATATGAAAGTGGTTATGGGGCTTTGCCAACATATTTTGGTTATGGAATATGGCTGTTGCATTGCCAATGGTACACCAGATGAAATTCGTAATAACCCTAAAGTTATTGAAGCTTATCTTGGCGGAGATGTTTATGGATATTCTTAAAATAAAAAATCTTTACGTTCATTATGGCGCCATTAAAGCTGTCCAAAATCTTTCTATGTCCATAAAAAAGGGAAGTATTGTCACTTTAATTGGAGCCAATGGTGCAGGAAAAAGCAGTATTGTACGTTCTATTACAGGACTTAATCGCTCTGTTTATGGAAAAATTACCTATAATGGCAAATCTATTATTAAAAAATCACCAGAAGAGATTTTGCGATTAGGTATTGCTCTAAGTCCTGAAGGACGCCGTATCATGCCCCATCTCACTGTTTTAGAGAATCTTCATCTAGGCGCTTATATTCGTCACGATAAGCAGGGAATTTCCCGTGATATTGAATGGATATTTGATCTTTTTCCGCGTCTACGTGAAAGAGCAAAACAGTTAGGAGGAACAATGTCAGGTGGTGAACAACAGATGGTTGCTGTGGGTCGTGCACTCATGAGCAATCCTGATATGGTCATATTAGATGAACCATCGTTGGGGTTGGCACCGCTTCTCGTTCGAGAAATTTTTTCGATTATTAGAAAAATTAATGAGATGGGAAAAACTGTTCTTCTTATTGAACAAAATGCATTTGCTGCGCTTTCTATAGCTGACTATGCTTATATTTTAGAGGTAGGGCATATTTTATTTCACGGTGAAGGTAAAACTATGCTCTCTGATTCGCGTGTTAAAGAAGCCTATCTTGGTGGATAAAGACTACGAATTGAGGAAATAGAGTTCATCACTCCACCTTTTAAAAAAGCATTTCTCATCCTCAATGAGAAATGCTCCTTTACGAAGTTTGATTATTACATCCACCATTTTTCTGCACTGAATATCCCTGCTTCTTTTTCAATAATGTGCGCTATCTGAAAAATGACTTCCTCAGCAAAAGGTTTACCAATCAATTGCAATCCTAGAGGCAAACCATTTGATGACAGACCTGCAGGAACAGAAATTCCTGGTAAACCAGCCATATTAACGGGTACCGTAAAAATGTCATTAAGATACATTGCTACAGCATCATTTTTTATTTTTTCATCAGCAATACCAAAGGCAGGTGTTAGTGTTGCTGGTGTTAGAATAGCATCAATGCCTGAAGCAAAACATTGATCAAAATCACGTTTTACGAGTGTTCTTACTTTTTGAGCTCTTAGATAACAGGCATCATAATAACCAGATGAAAGAACATAAGTCCCAACCAAAATACGTCGCTTGACTTCATCACCAAAACCAACAGAGCGCGTGTTTTCATACATCTCAATGATGTCTTTTCCAGGCACGCGTAGACCAAAACGCACACCATCATAACGTGCTAAATTAGAAGAGGCTTCTGCAGGAGCTATAATATAATAAGAAGGTAGAGCATATTTTGTATGGGGCAAAGAAATGTTCTTAATCTCAGTTCCTGCTTCCTTTAACCAACTTATGCCTTTTTTCCAAAGCTCAATAATTTCTGGAGACATTCCATCCATATGATATTCTTTTGGGATACCAATTTTCATTCCTTTAATTGATTGACCAAGATAACTTTCATAATCAGGAACTGGTAAATTCACGGAAGTAGAATCTTTTTCATCAAAAGAGGCCATTGATCTTAGTAAGATAGCACAATCACGAACATCTCTAGCAACAGGTCCAGCTTGATCAAGGGATGAAGCAAATGCAACAACGCCCCACCGTGAACAACGTCCATAAGTTGGCTTTATTCCTACAGTTCCAGTAAAAGCTGCTGGTTGACGTATTGAGCCACCTGTATCGGTTGCAGTTGCACCGGCACAAATTTGTGCAGCAACAGCGGCAGCAGATCCTCCCGAAGAACCACCGGGTACGAGTTTTTCATTCGAGTCTTTTTTTCTCCACGGATTAATAACGGGACCATAATATGATGTTTCATTGGATGAGCCCATAGCAAACTCATCCATATTAAGTTTTCCTAACATTACAGCACCGTCTTGCCATAAATTAGCCGTGACAGTTGATTCATAATGCGGTTTAAAACCATCAAGGATATGTGAACAGGCTTGAGTATGAACACCATAGGTTGCAAAAAGATCTTTAATCCCCAAAGGAATTCCTTCTAAAAGCCCTCCCTGCCCTCTCGCTAAGCGACTATCTGATTCAACAGCCATTTTCATTGCCTGTTCTGCTGTTATTGTTACATAAGCATTCAAAATTGGATTAGCTGATTCTATTGCTTGTAAATAAGCTTCCGTTAATTCTGTTGCTTTGAGATTTTTCTTTGTTAGAGAATCACGAGCTTGCGCAATTGTGAGGGTTGTTAAATCGGTCATATTGGTTCTCAAATTTCAAAAATATAAAAAGTTACTCAACAATTTTTGAGACAAGAAAAAAATTTTCTTCTGTAACAGGGGCATTGGCTACAATATCTGCTGCTTTATCGCCATCTGTAACACTATCTTCACGCATTCGTAGAGTCATCGGCATCACAGATGTTAATGGCTCAACTCCACTGACATCAACTTCATTCAATTGCTCTACAAAACCTAAAATAGCATTGAATTTTTTTGTCACAGGTTCTATCTCATCATCGTGGATAGCAATCCGCGCTAAATGTGCGACCCGCTTGACGGTCTCTTGATCAACAGACATACTATTTACGCCTTTCTGTTTTTATTAATCTTTATTCTGGCTATACAAGGCTGAGCTTGCAAGCGCAAGAATATTAGATAACATGAATGAAGAATATAACCATTAGATCTGAAACATTAAAAAACGCATTATACCCTTATGACCGTTATTAATATAAACGAAGTTATGACACATCTTTTGCCTGGACAAACAATAGCAGGCTTAGATTTAGGGACAAAAACTATCGGAATTGCGATTTCTGATATGGGGCTGACTGTCTCAAATCCGCGTCCTGTACTACAGCGAAAAAAATTTACAGAAGATGCTTACACACTTATTAAAACTTTTGACCGTGAAAATGTAGGCGTTATTATCATCGGCTTACCCCTTAACATGAATGGGAGCAGCGGTTCTCGTGTTCAAGCAACCAGAGCTTTTGTGAGCAATATGAAAGCTTATACAAAAATTCCATTTGTTTTTTGGGACGAACGTTTGTCAACAATTGCTGCAGAGCGTTCTCTTCTAGAAATGAATGTATCGCGCGCTAAAAGAGCAAGCCGAATTGATTCGGCAGCCGCTGCTTTTATATTGCAAGGTGCTCTCAATAGAATTCAAAACTTTCATCATATGGAAGGATAGAGGACATTGAGCAAATGCCCTGCATTATATCGTGCAATGAGCATCCCGTAGGAAGATCTCCACTGTCCCCCAAGACGGCTTTCCATATAGGCATTTGCAACATGTTCTATGTCTGTAGAACGTAATGCTGCTGCTGCTGCTGCATAGGCTACCTGTTCAACAAAAAACCTTCCTGCACCTTCATTTGCTGATGCCATATCACCTGCTGACTTAATAATTTCAATTGCTCGTGGTCCCGCTGGTCCAATATCAAGAGCAATTTTTTCTAACAATTTCTGAAACAGTCCCGGTGCTTTTTCAGCAATAAGAATGGCATCCTTTACCAATTGATTAGCAGAACTATTTCTCACAATTCGTGCAGGCCCATTATGCAACATTTGCGATAATGGATTATTCTCTATAAAACTTTCAATACCAAGTTGTGCAATAATTTCGCCAATAATAGGCACAACCAATTGACTTACGTGATAAGCAATAATAGGTGTCATAATGCGGGCAAAAGCTGCTTCAGAACGGTCATTTGCTGCATTGTCAAATGCTCTCGCTAAACGCAAAACCAATGCTTGTGAAGCAGCTATATCTAATGCAATATCTGCAAAAATACGTTCTGTCAGTGGTGGTAAAGGTTGATTGGGCATTTTTTTCCGGAAAAAATCTATGCCAAATTGAAGAGCCGCTCGCAAAACACCTGCCGATATTACTGATTGATCGAAACGCATCATCGTCTCGATATCTTTAATAACTTTAAGCCCTTCTCCAGCATTTCCCAAAAGCCAACCATAACTGCCTTGGAAATCAACAACCCCCTCTGGTGTTAAAAGTTCTCCAGAACGCTGAATTAAATGACGAATCGATATAAATCCATTTAATGCGCCATTTTCTTGTATGCGTGGAATAAAAAAACAACTTAAATGACCATTTAAATCTGCACTAACAAGATATCCGTCAGCGGTAGGATTAATAACATTGGTTTTTACAACATTTAAACGATATAGATCACGTTCCATACTTTCATCGAAAGAAATCTTCTTAACACTTGGAAAATTAAAAGCGTATTTTTCAATATCATCAAATGCACAAGTTAGAGAAGCAGCCTTTTTATGATGAATAGGCTTTGATGAGGAATCATATTGGCGTGATAAAAGTACATTTTGCCATTTTTTGAAGAGCTCAATATCACTAATTAACACAGCAATAGCTGCACTCGTTATGATAACTTCATTCAAATGTCCTGTTTCTAAACCAGCAGATAAAGCTAAACGAATCGCACGCGCTTGATAGCGTACTCCATTTTCTGAGCTCGTATTTTCCCAAAGTGAGGTAACCAAACCAGCTTGTCTAGAATATTGTTGAAGAGCTTGATAGGAAGAATGGATCTCTAATTTTTCCGTCGGTTGCCCCCATTCATCATTATAACACAATAAAGGCTTATAATGATTTGCCAAGCAAGAGAGTTTCCATGCTTCTCGACTCGCTGCAAAATCTCCTATTTCTTCAAAACTTGCTAACAAAAACTTAGGCAAAGTAGAGGCAATACGAAACATAAGCGTATCGCTAAGAAATGTATTTTTTCGACGATTATTTTGCGCAGATACAGCACTCATAGGTATATTCCTACATTCAAACCATTCATATCATAGACTATTTGTCTTTTTAGAGTTAAGAAACATTTATCATATTCAAACAAATGCTTGTTTAACCTGTTTAGAGAGAGATAAAGAAGAATGCTATGATTCAAGATAATTTTTTTCCACTTTTCCCTCATCAACATCTTTTAGCTATTAAAGATCTAAGTGTACAAGATCTTAATACATTGCTTGATCGTGCAGAAGCAAATGTTATCCTTTCTAACAAAATTGATAAAATAAAATCTACTTTGCATGGACGGACTCAAATTAATCTCTTTTTTGAAGCCTCTACGCGAACACAATCTTCTTTTGAATTAGCGGGTAAAAGGCTAGGTGCACACGTGATGAGTCTTGCGATCGGCAACTCATCTGTAAAAAAAGGAGAAACATTACTTGATACAGCTGCAACTCTCAATGCGATGAAGCCGGATATACTGGTTTTTCGCCATAACAGTGCAGGAGCGGCAGCTTTATTAGCGCAAAAAGTTGATTGTTGTGTCATTAATGCAGGTGATGGTGCTCATGAACATCCAACACAGGCTTTATTAGATGCTCTAACCATTAAAAGAGCAAAAGGTCGTATTGAAGGATTAACTGTTGCGATTTGTGGAGATATCTTACACTCACGTGTTGCCCGTTCCAATATCCTGAGTCTCAATGCTTTGGGTGCTCGTGTTCGTGTTGTTGCTCCCTCAACACTCTTACCCGCAGAAATCACTCATATGAGTGTTGAGGTTTTTAACACAATGAAAGAAGGTCTTAAAAATGCTGACGTTATCATGATGTTACGCTTACAGCATGAACGGATGACAGGTTCTTTTATTCCCTCTACGCATGAATATTTCCATTATTTTGGCTTACATAAAGAAAATTTAGCCTATGCCAAAAATGATTCCATTATTCTGCATCCTGGCCCAATAAACCGTGGTGTAGAGATTGCATCTGACATAGCAGATGGATCACAAAGTATGATTCATACACAAGTAGAAATGGGAATTGCAGTGCGTATGGCGGTCATGGAGGCTTTATTAGATTCACGCGCAAAGATCAGTGGAGAAAAAAAATGATAAAACCAATTGTTTTTCAAAATGCTCGTATTATTGATCCTTCACGCGCAGTCGATGAAATTGGTACAGTTATTGTTGAAAATGGACGGATTATAGCCGCTGGAAAAGATGCTCTGAATCAGGGTTTCCCAGAAGAAGCAGAAATTGTTAACGCACAAAACAAAGCAATTCTCCCTGGCCTTGTTGATGCGCGCGTTTTTGTTGGAGAATTAGGGAATGAACACTGTGAAACAATCGCATCAACAAGTCAATCCGCCGCCGCAGGTGGTATTACTTCTTTCCTCATGATGCCAGATACGCGTCCAGTCATTGATAATGTGGCACTTGTTGAATTTATTAGGCATACAGTACAAGAAAAGTCATCGGTCAATATTTATCCCGTTGCTGCGATCACACAAGGTTTCAACGGACAGCAAATAGCGGAATTCGGCTTACTAAAAGATGCAGGAGCTGTTGCCTTTTATGAAGGAAAAAAAACGCTTCAAAGTTCATCTGTTATGCGACGTGCAATGACTTATGCGCGTGATTTTGATGTTCCATTGATGCATGAAACGCAAGATAAAGATCTTACAGGACAAGGTGTGATGAATGAAGGGCTGCTCGCCAGTTGGCTTGGTCTTTCTGGCATCCCCCGCGAAGCAGAAGTTATCCCACTTGAAAGGGATCTGCGATTAGCAGTATTAACGCAAACACGCTATCATGCCGCTCAAATATCAACAGCACTCTCTGCTGATGCACTTCGTTTAGGTAAAAAACGCAGTGAGAAAATTTCAGCGGGTGTATCTATTAATCATTTATCTTTCAATGAAAATGACATTGGCGAATATCGCACCTCTTTTCGCTTAATGCCCCCATTGCGTACAGAAGAAGACCGTATAGCAATGATTGAAGCAATAAAGGATGGGACTATAGATGTTATTGTCTCTTCTCATGATCCTCAAAGTAAAGATACAAAACATTTACCATTTAATGACGCAGCAGTTGGCGCTATTGGTATGGAGACTTTATTGAGTGCAGCCTTACGCCTTTATCATGATGAGAGCCTATCTCTTCTACGGATAACTGAACTTTTGTCAACGGCGCCTGCAAAGCTCTTTGGACTCAATGCAGGAACACTGAAGAAAGGTGCTCATGCAGACCTTATTGTGGTTGATCTTGAAGAACCATGGGTTGTTTCGAAAGAGAAGCTCTATTCACGTTCAAAAAATACCCCTTTTGAGAATGCACGTTTTCAAGGACGCGTGCTCCAGACCATTGTGAAAGGGAAAACCGTTTTTAAACTTGATCAACAAACTTAATGAGATTTTTAATGAATGAAGCAGAAATATTTTTTCAGTCCACTCCATGGTTTATTTTCCTCATATCTTATATCATTGGCTCGATTCCATTTGGTCTTCTTTTTACGAGATTAGCCAAACTTGGCGATGTGAGAACAATTGGTTCCGGCAATATTGGAGCTACAAATGTTTTACGAACAGGAAATAAAAAACTTGCTGCTCTAACACTTCTTTGTGATATGTTGAAAGGAACTATCGTTGTTTTCGTTATAAAGTTTTTTAGTGATCCGCTAGACAATAGTATCCTTGTTTCTCTAGCAGGTTTTTTTGTTTTCTTAGGGCATCTTTTCCCCATATGGCTTAAATTTAAAGGCGGCAAAGGTGTTGCTACCTATCTAGGGATCTGCTTAGGAATCTATTGGCCTGCAGCAATTATTTTTATTATTGTATGGATAACGATTTTTCTCCTCACACGCTATTCTTCATTATCCGCACTCGTTTCTGTTGTTATAACTGCGATATTTGTTTTTTACTTTTCCGATCCTTATTTCTATTTTATGCTGATTGTGATGAGCATATTTGTGTATATAAAGCATTACGCAAATATCGGTAGATTATTAATTGGGGAAGAAAGTAAGATTGGGACTCAAAACGGGGATAAATAAAGGAATCCTGCTCACTGATCGTCAACGTCTAAATTGGTTACGGTTGTTGCGTAGTGAAAATATTGGAGCAGTGAGTTTTCGCAATCTCATTGATCATTATAAAACAGCAGAAAATGCTCTGGAAGCGCTGCCAGAGCTTAGTAGAAAAGGCGGTGGTTCTGTATCTATTAAAATAGCAAGCTTAGAAGATGCAGAAAAAGAAATACAAAAAGCGAAAAGATTAGGTGTTCGGTTTATCGGTATGGGAGAACCAGATTATCCAGCTTTTCTTAAGGTTACAGAAGCCCCTCCGCCGCTTATTGCTATCAAAGGTAATGTTTCAATTTTTCAAAAAACTTCTATTGGAATTATAGGTTCTCGAAATGCTTCAGCTGCGGGAAAAAAGCTTACGGCTCAATTTGCGCGTTTTCTCGGAGAAGCAGACTTTGTAACAATTTCTGGGCTCGCTCGTGGAATTGATAGCGTTGCGCATCAAGCAAGTTTAAAAACAGGAACTGTTGCAGTTATGGCTGGGGGAATTGATCATATCTATCCTCCTGAAAATAAAAAGTTGCATGAAGATATTATCGCCAATGGTGGAGCCATCATCAGCGAAATGCCCATTTCTTGGAAGCCGCGTGCTATCGACTTTCCAAGAAGAAACCGTATTATTGCAGCTCTATCACTTGGTCTCTTGGTTGTAGAGGCAGCCCTGCGCTCAGGGTCCTTAATTACCGCACGTCAAGCAGCTGAAATGGGGCGGTTAATTTTTGCCATTCCCGGCTCACCACTTGATCCAAGATCTGTTGGTACAAACAATCTTATCAAGGACGGTGCTCTACTCACCACACATCCTTCTGACATCATAGAAACACTTACGCCATTAATTTCACCGCTTCCAAATTCGCAACTCAATTTTTTTGAGGAACCATCCTCTTTACAACTTGAAAAGGAGAATTTCAATTTAGCAGATGAAAAAAACAGCGGTCCCTCTTTAGCAGGTGATGATGCAGCACGTGCAGCAGTTCTCTCCGCTCTTTCAACAACGCCAATCGATTTAGACACTCTCAGCACCCACACAGGTGTTTCACTTCCAACTCTCTACCTCTTGTTGGTAGAACTCGAGCTTGCTGGAAAGCTTATTCGACACTCTGGTGGTTGTGTGTCATTGTCGAATCTTGATCTTCCCCAAGAGCCTCAGCACTATTAATAATGCTTTGCCCTTCTTTGGCAACCATATCCAAAAGCAATGCTAAAAGCGGACTATGCGCCTGACGCGCCATCTGATTCATTTGCTTAGACATGTCTGTAATATATTGGATAACTTTTAAATGATTTATAAACATAATCCTCTATCCTTGAGCATTTCCCCTCCTACCTCTCAATAGACGTTATCTTAGTATTTCGTCGTATGTTTTTGTAATAACAGTGGAAAATAAATCGTGTAATTCTATATAGGGTGTATTCTAATAATAACAATCATAAGTTGTACAATATTCATGTTTTTTATATGGCTAATATTTTTTTATGTGCTCTTAAGCAATTGTCATTAGCTATTCGCGTAAAAGGCGTTTATAAAAAAGTTTTTTATTTCAATATTTGGGTAAAATTATGAATATCGTTATCGTTGAATCTCCAGCAAAAGCAAAAACAATTAATAAATATCTTGGGTCTCAATACAAAGTTGTCGCATCATTTGGACATGTTCGTGATTTACCTGCAAAAGATGGTTCTGTTTTACCGGATCAAGATTTTTCTATGAAATGGGATATAGATTCTTCTGCCGCTAAACGTTTAAATGAAATAGCAAAAGCCGTTAAAGAAGCCGATAGCCTTATATTAGCAACAGACCCTGATCGTGAAGGGGAGGCTATTTCATGGCATATTCTGGATGTTCTTCGTCAAAAAAAAGTTTTAAAAGATAAACCTATTAAAAGAGTTGTCTTCAATGCCATCACAAAAAAGTCTGTGCTTGATGCTATGAACAATCCACGTGATATTGATACATCACTTGTAGATGCTTATCTTGCACGTCGCGCACTTGATTATCTCGTTGGTTTTACACTTTCACCTGTTTTATGGCGAAAACTCCCTGGTGCACGTTCAGCAGGACGCGTTCAATCGGTTGCTTTGCGTATTATTTGTGATCGTGAATCAGAAATAGAACATTTTATCAAAGAAGATTATTGGTCCGTTACAACACAGTTAAAAACCATCCGAAATGATAGTTTCCAAGCAAGATTGACAATGTTTAATCAAAGAAAAATAGGCAAGCTTGATATTCAATCTCAAGAACAAGCAGACCAAATTCGCTTTATGTTGGAGAAAGCCCAATATCATACACTCAGTGTTGAAGCAAAACCTACAAAGAGAAATCCTCTTCCTCCATTTACAACCTCCACACTACAACAAGCAGCTTCTTCAAAATTAGGATTTTCAGCTTCTCGCACTATGCAAATTGCCCAAAAGCTTTATGAAGGCATTGAAATTAATGGTGAAACGGCAGGGCTTATTACTTATATGCGTACCGATGGTGTGCAAATAGCACCAGAGGCTATAGATTCAGCACGAAAAGTTATTCATGAAACTTTCGGTAAAGACTATATTCCTGAAAAACCACGTTTTTATTCAACAAAGGCAAAAAATGCACAGGAAGCACACGAAGCGATCCGTCCAACAGATTTTCAACGCAATCCTAGTCAAGTCCGTAATTTTCTTGATAGCGATCAAGCAAAGCTCTATGAGCTGATATGGAAGCGTGCTATTGCCAGCCAAATGCGTTCTGCTGAAATTGAACGCACAACTGTTGAAATTGAAGCACAGCAAGGAGAAAACCGTGCAAATCTACGAGCAACAGGATCTGTTATTCGCTTTGATGGCTTTATTTCCGTCTACACCGATCAACGAGACGAAGAAAATAATGAAGAAAATGAAACAACACGTTTACCACAAATAAACACTGGTGAAGCACTTACAAAAGAAAAAGTTGAATCTGCACAGCATACCACAGAGCCCCCTTCTCGTTATTCTGAAGCTTCATTAATTAAAAAGCTTGAGGAGTTAGGAATTGGTCGTCCTTCAACTTATGCCTCCACATTGGCGACATTGTGTGACCGTGGATATATTGTAATTGATAAACGAAAGCTTATTCCCGATGCTAAGGGACGTATTGTTACAGCCTTTCTTGAAAATTTTTTTAATCGCTATGTAGAATATGGTTTCACAGCAGATCTTGAAGAAAAGCTGGATCTTATCTCTGATGGAAAACTTTCTTGGAAAGACGTATTGCGAGATTTTTGGGATGGATTTAATGCATCTATTAGCAATATCCAAGAACTCCGTATAACCAATGTTCTTGATGTTTTAAATGTAACATTAGCACCTCTCGCCTTTCCTAAACGTGAAGATGGAAGTGATGTGCGTTCCTGTCCTCTTTGTAAAAATGGTCAATTATCATTAAAACTCGGTCGTTATGGTGCTTTTGTTGGCTGTTCTAATTATCCCGAATGTAAGTACACACGCCAACTCGGTACAGATACTGGAGAAGAGAATGAAGCTGTGCGCAATGATGAACCTGTTATCCTTGGTATTGACCCTGAAACAGGAAAAGATATCTCTCTTCGTAATGGTCGGTTTGGTCCCTATATTCAACTTGGTGAAAGCAAAGAAGTTAAGCGTGCAGGACTACCAAAAGAATGGCAGGCAGAAAACGTAACCCTTGATAAAGCCTTGGCCTTACTATCCCTTCCCCGTGAAATTGGCATTCATCCTGAAACTGGAAAAACAATCACAGCTACGATTGGACGATATGGTCCCTATCTTAGCCATAACGGAAAATCTGCGCGCCTTCTTCATGCAGATGAAGTTTTTGATATTGGTATCAATCGCGCTGTTACAGTATTGGCAGAGCAACAAGAAAACAAAACCAAGCAAAGCAGAACAACACCTGCAGCATTGGCAACATTAGGAGAGCATCCCGAAGGAGGAACCATTACCGTGCGCAACGGGCGTTATGGTCCTTATGTTAATTGGGGTAAAATTAATGCAACATTGCCAAAAGATAAAGATCCCATTAGTGTAACACTGCCAGAGGCATTAGAACTTATATCGGCTAAAGCATCGAGTAAAAAAACAACTTCAAAAAGAGCTTCTTCTAAAACAAAAGCAAAAATAAAAGAGACATAAATTTTGGCTAAAGGTGAAAAAAACATAAAATATCTCTCTTCATTCAAGGGGAAAAATTTTCCCGATAAGGAAGAAATCCTTTTCTTTATAAATGAGAATCCTAACCACTCAAGTAAACGAGAAATCGCCAAAGCTTTTAACTTAAAAGGCGATTCCCGTATTTGGCTTAGAGATATATTACGTGAGTTAAAGGATCAAAATCCTATCTCTAAACAACGCAAAAGAGCAATAAACAAAGGAAAATTACCTCCTGTTACTTTAGTAAAAATTAGCGGACGTGATAAAGATGGGAGTTTTATTGCACAACCTCTTGAATGGGAAGATTCTCCAAAGCCCAATATTGAAATACACTCTTTTCATCACATAAAAGGAAGTAGCATTGGTGTTGGAGATCATATTCTTGTAAAAGTTTTTCGAAATAAAAATTCTGAAAGCTCAAGCCCCCCTTATATGGGACGAATTATTCGTAAAATTGATGTATCTCCCAAAAGCGCATTTGCTGTTGTACGAAAATTTGAAAATAATCAATGGCGCCTTGATCCTATAGACCGCAAAACCAGTGAACTCATTGTTGAAATGTCTCCAGAAATGAAGATTGAAATTGGTGATCTCGTTGAAGTCGAAATTAAAAAAAATACTGGTTACGGATTAAAGAGCGCAAAAATAAAGAATGTTTTAGGGCATATTAAGAGTGAAAAAACACTCTCAATGATAGCGCTTCTTTCGAAAGGAATTCCTTATATTTTTCCTGAAAGTGTTCTTGAGCAAGTCAAACATATCAAAGCTGCCAATATGGATAATCGTGAAGATTGGCGACAATTACCATTTATTACAATTGATCCACCAGATGCAAAAGACCATGATGATGCAGTTTATGCAACCAAGGATAAGGACCCAGCAAATAATGATGGTTGGATTATTATTGTGGCCATTGCAGATGTTTCTTACTATATCAAAACAGGAAGCGCATTAGATAAAGAAGCATTGAAACGCGGAAATTCTGTTTATTTTCCCGATACCGTTGTGCCAATGTTACCTGAACGCCTTTCTCATGATTTATGTTCTCTGCGTGAAGGAAAAGAAAGACCAGCTTTAGCCGTTCGTATGATTTTTGATGCAAACGGTAATAAACGAAAACATAGTTTTCATCGTACTATGATTCGTGTAAGAGCCAAACTTTCTTATCAAGAAGTACAATTGGCAATTGAAGGGAATATAAATGAAAAAACAGCCGCTCTTTTTGAGAGCATTTTGCAACCCTTATGGGAAGCCTATGCATGCCTTAAAGCTGCGCGAAATCGTCGCCAACCACTAGAGTTAGAAATTGCAGAAAAAAAGATTATTCTTGATCAAAATGGATGCATAAAAGATGTTGTGAGTGAAACACAATTAGAAGCGCATCGTTTAATTGAAGAGTTTATGATACAAGCCAATATTGCAGCTTCTGAAACATTAAAACAACATCACCAGCCCCTCATTTATCGTATTCATGAAAAACCTTCTCTTGCTAAGCAAGAAATACTTCGGAGCTTTCTTCAAAGTTTGGGGATACCACTCTCCCGCGGAAGCGAACTTACCTCAGCGCGCCTTAATAGCATTCTGGCAAAAGTGACGAATACACCACAAAAAGAATTGATCAACCAAGTTATTCTGCGCTCACAATCTCAAGCTGAGTATAATCCAAAAAATATCGGCCACTTTGGTTTAAACCTACATAACTATACACATTTTACATCCCCCATCCGTCGTTATGCTGATCTTATTATTCATCGAGCACTCATTAAAACGCTGAAATTAGGAAATGATCAATTAACAGATACACAAGAACAAAATCTTGCAGAAATTGCTACGCAAATTTCTTTATACGAGCGCCGTGCAATGATGGCTGAAAGGGAAACTATTGATCGGCTTGTTGCTCACTATTTAACGAATAAAATCGGCCGTATTTTTACAGGTCGCATTTCCGGAGTGACAAAAGCAGGTCTTTTTATCTCACTTGATAAACTCAATACAGATGGTTTTGTCCATATTTCTACACTTAAAAATGATTATTATCATTTTGATGAAGCACAACATGTTCTTGTAGGACAGCGTAGCCATAAAGGCTATCAGCTCAGTGATGTTGTAGAAGTAAAACTTATAACGGTACAACCTTTTGCTGGCGCTTTATGCTTTGAACTCTTAACAAAACCTCGTCCAATAAAATTTTCACCGACATCCTACCATAAAAACAAATTAAAAAAACAAAAGCATACCTTTTATGGGAAAAGAAAAAATTAAGCTTCTTGTCCTCCATTAAATAGAATATGAATAATAAAAAATAATAACTTCAAGTTAAGAAATGACTTATATAATATTTATATTATATAACGTGTACAATCTTCTTTTTTTAGTATACAAGAGGATGAATTTTATTGTTATCTCTATAATAACCACATAAAAATCTTGCAGTTTTTTATACTCAGGGAATGAGAAAAACTGCAAAGAATAGTTTGGTCTCCCTTTCATTTCAGCTCATCTTTTTATTGTTTAAATCAACAAAAGTACCTTAAGCCATTCTCATGAAAAAAAAGCTTTTGACTCTCAAAACAATTCTTTGCGTGCAATTATTGTAGCTATTGTAACTATTGGCACCGTTGGAACAGCATTGGGAATAGGAACACAACTTGTCTCTCTCTCTTCTTATGGCAGAGAAAGGTATTTCCAATAGTATGATCGGCTATAGTGGAACTGTTGGTGGATTTGCCACAATTGTTGCAGCTATTTTTACTTCTCGAATCGCCTTATGCTTAGGCATTTCTAAAACGATATTATTTATGATGGCCATAGGATCTTTAAGTTTTTTAGGATTCTATTTTTTTGAATCCATATGGATTTAGTTCATTTTAAGGTTTATATTACATTTTACTATGACAGTTATGTTTATCCTATCAGAGTTTTGGATCAACAGTTATGCTCCCCCTAAAAGACGTGGTTTTGTTCTTTCCATTTATGCTATTGTCCTAGGATTAGGGTTTGCGGTAGGTCCAATGCTATTAGCAAAAGTGGGAACACAAGGTTTTATTCCTTTTGCTGTTGGTTATAGTCTTATTATATTGGCTGCTATCCCAATTCTTGCCGCTTGAAATTAAGTCCAGAATTTCAAAAAAGCCAATATACACCATTTTTTCGTTATCTTTTTCACGTTCCAAGCGCAATGATGGCAGTACTTGTTTACGGTGCTATTCAAATGGGCGCATTAACTCTTATTACACCCTTTAGTTTATCCATTGGTTATAATGAGAATGAAGCAGCACACTTTATGGCAACCCTTGTGCTCGGAAATGTTTTCCTCTTAATTCCTATCAGCATTAGGAGTATATAAGCGATTATGCCAAAGATCGACGCTATCCGCTGATAAGTTGCGCTATCTTAGGTTTTTTGGGAACTTTCATGGTACCATGGATCATTCAATATCCATGGATTCTGATGCTTGATCTGTTCCTTCTTGGTGGTGTATCAGCGAGCCTTTATACAATCGGCCTTGCACATCTAGGGGCACGTCTCAAGGGACAAGAACTAGCTACTGCTAATTCTGCTTTTATTTTTTGCTATAGAATTGGTATGCTTATCGGGCCGACCTTTATCGGAAAATCCATGGATATCTTTAATCCTTTCGGTTTTTCAATAGCTATGGCTGTTTTTTTAGTTTATATATCACTTTGGTGTTTGTCCAACTTATGAGAAAATTAATCAGCTCTTGACTTTTTTGAGAACATCCGTAGTGTTGCTGGAGAATCTGATGACATCAGAAATAGGTTTTGATAGCAAAATAATATTTTTTCAGTATAAATAGGGTTCTTACATTATGGCTAAAGCAGCAACCATTAAGATCAAGCTTTTATCAACTGCAGATACCGGTTTTTTCTATGTAACAAAGAAAAACAGCCGTACAATGACAGATAAAATGAGCAAGCGTAAATATGATCCAGTTGTAAAAAAGCACGTTGAATTTAAAGAAACAAAAATTAAATAAATAGATGTTATACTCCAAAAGAAATGTGGGGATATTGCTCTTCAAAGTTATTTTTTGAGGGGCGTTTTTTTGTTTCCTTAAGTTTAAAAAGTTTACTTTAAAATTTGTATGTTTTGTACGGTTTTGAATAAGTTGATTTATTATTTAAGTTGCTTACATATATTCTACATGAATATTTGATTATTGTGATATCTAACGAAAATTTTTTCATTAAAACGAAACATTGTTTCGTCATATGAATAAAATTTCTCGGACGAATTATAAGCAATACTAAAATAGAGTGCGTTATAATAATGTTAGCAGTTTCTTGGTTTCATGAAAAAAAATTCTCATTTTAATCTAAGAAGCTTAAAAAAAATCACTGGTTTCAATATTTTTGTTGCAGCTAGCATTCTTGTTTTTATGTCAATTTATTTTAAGCAGAATCAGCCGTTGCCTCAAAAAGAAAAATTTTCTTCTCAAAACTCTGTTAAAGGAAATGCAGTAATCATTGATGGCGATTCTATCATGATTTCTTCAATTAAGATTCGACTGGTTGGAATTGATGCTCCTGAACTCCACCAATTTTGTGGAAAAAAGAAGGAACGCTACCCTTGTGGACTTGAGGCTAAAAAATATTTAGAACAACTACTAGACAATCAAACTGTTACATGTCACTGGCATAAAATAGATCAATACCGTCGTGTTCTTGCAACATGTAAAACAAAACAAGTTAGCAATATCAATGCAACGCTTGTACATAATGGTTGGGCTGTAAGTTATTATGAATACCCTAAAGAAGAACAAGAAGCTAGAAAGAAAAAAAAAGGAATATGGGCATCAAGTTTTCAACGACCGCGAGAATGGCGCAAAACAAATCCTCGCACTGAATAAGAAAAATATTTTTTAATTTCATTGACCAATGAAACGATGTAAACAGATTATCAAACTTGAAAAAAAATCTATTCCTGTCGTGTTTGTATCCAACAACCACATTATTTTCCTCCTCTTCCTCACGAACCAAATCCCGTCGTTTATTTATCCGATACGGCTTCGATTGCAATTGCAGGACAAGCACCAGGATTGCGTGTCCATGAAACTTCTATCCCTTTTAATGATCACTCTGGCAAAAGGCTGCGTGATTGGCTGGGGGTAACGAAAGAAGAATTTTATAACAAATCTCTTTTTGCTATTGTTCCTATGGGATTTTGTTTTCCAGGTTATGACAACAATAAAGCTGATTTACCACCAAGGCGTGAATGTCGAGAAATATGGCATGAAAAGATATTCCAAGCGATGCCTCAAATAAAGCTTGTTCTTGCTATTGGCAGTTATGCGCAAAAGTGGCATATTACAGAATTAAAACATAAAACTGTTTCAGCAACCGTTAGTGATTGGAGAAATATTCTTTCCATCCCCCAACCTCAAGGCTATAATGTTATGCCTTTGCCTCATCCATCATGGCGAAATACTTCTTGGTTACAGAAAAACCCATGGTTTAACGATGAGCTTATTGTATATCTGCGTCGTTTAGTGCGTAAATTTTTATAAATTAAAATATTGAGAAAAAATATGGATCGTCTTGACCGAAAAATTTTACATCTTTTGCAAGAAAATGCGACACTTTCTGTTGCTGATATTGCTAAAAAAGTGGGACTTTCGACCACTCCTTGCTGGCGTAGAATTCAAAAACTTGAAGAAGATGGTGTCATTCAGCGTCGTGTTGCCGTTCTTTCTCCAGAAAAAGTAAATGCGCATGTCACTGTTTTTGTGTCTATTCGCACAAACACACATAGCCATGAATGGTTTAAGCGTTTTTCAAAAATTGTGCAAGAATTCCGTGAAGTCATAGAATTTTATCGAATGAGCGGAGATATTGACTATTTATTGCGTGTTGTTGTGCCCAATATTGAAGCTTATGATCTTTTTTATAAAAAATTAATTTCTAAAATTGACATCCGTGATGTCTCATCTTCTTTCGCAATGGAACAGATTAAATATACAACGGAACTTCCACTTAATTATATTAAATTACACGACAAGACGCATGAACAAAACTCTTAAGAGTTTTTTATATCGTCTCATTATCTTTTAGGCATTCAAACTTTCTTGTTAAAAAACCACCGTTTGTGCATGTGTTAAAACAGCAGCTTTGACAATACCAGCTGCCATAGCTGCTCCTGTCCCTTCACCAAGACGCATCCCCAAATCAAGAAGTGGTTCTTTGCCAATTTTTTTTAAAAGTTTACGATGAGCTGCCTCAGAAGAAACATGTCCAACAAGGGTATGATCAAGAGCTTTTGGATGCATTTTATAAAGGACCGCAGCAGCTGCTGTTGCCACAAAACCGTCTAAAATCACGGGTATTTTTTCTATTCTTGCTGCTAAAATAGCACCAACCATAGCAGCAATTTCACGTCCTCCTAAGCGACGCATTATCTCAAAAGGATCATTAAAATAATCCTTATGCAAAGAAATAGCTGTATTAACCGCTGCGATTTTACGCTGATAAAAATCACCTTCTGATTCCTTACCATTTTCTGTCCATTCTTCCACTTCTCCTCCAAACAATGCTAAGCATAAAGCTGAAGCTATTGTTGTGTTTCCAATTCCCATTTCTCCAATACATAAAAGATCTGTCCCACCCGCAATGGATTCCATTCCAAATGCCATTGTAGCAGCTGCACTCCGCTCATCCATTGCAGCATCCTTCGTAATATTCATTGTTGGATATTCCAATGCTAAATCAAATATTTTTAATCCAAGATCATAAGCAATACAAATTTGATTAATAGCAGCTCCACCAGATGCAAAATTTTGCACCATCTTTTGTGTCATCGATTGTGGAAATGGTGTAACATTTTCTTCTACTATACCATGGTTTCCAGAAAAAATAGCGACCAAAGGTCGCGTTACGATAGGTTTTTCTGTGCCCCTCCATCCCGCATACCAAACAGCAATATCTCCCAGTTTTCCCAATGTTCCTTGCTCTTTTGTTAAGTTTTTTTGCCGTTTTTTTGCCAAGATTATAGAAAACTCATCAGCAACAGGTAAATTTGTAAGCAAAGCACGAAAATCATCAAATGGACTAGCGGTCATAAGGATACCTTTTAAAATCTACAATGTTTATGAAAATCACGTCATATATACAGGATATGAATAATTTATTGTTTTTTTAAACAGTGCTTAAAAAACGTTAAATATTATGAAAGCAATGATTTCTATTTTCTAATCAAATAACGAACATGAAAGATTTAAAATATTATCAATATGTTATTACTATTTTTACATTATGCTCTTAACCTATTTCTCTATTAAATAGGAGCAATCAGCATGTTGTTTAATATATAAATTCTAACATTCCTTCTATAACAAAAGTTGCAAATTTTCAGAAACTTATAAAATCGAAGGGATCAAAATGATCATAAAGAAATCAAAACACAAAGGATCTCAATTTTAACATATGTTAATTGTCAGGCTGTTATTAAATGAGAGCATAAAAAGCTTCTTTTAAAATACATATATCTGCATTTGGTTTTGTTGCGTCATTTGATAATATTTGCCTCCATCGACGTGCCCCACCCCGCCCATGAAATAAACCAATCATGTGACGCGTCACATGAGAAAGCCGCCCTCCCGATGCAATATGTCGAGCCGCATAATCACACATAACCTCAATAAGATCACTCTCACTCAGATTATTTTGCGCCTCATCATAGAGTTCAAAATCAATATGTTTTAACAAAGCTGGATCATGATAAACTTGGCGACCAAGCATGACAGCATCACAGAAAGTTAAGTGTTCTTTGATCTCATCAATCGATTTAATTCCACCATTTATCCCAATGAATTTATGAGGATATTTACGTTTTAATTTATAAACCCTTTCATAATTAAGGGGCGGAATATTGCGATTTTCTTTCGGACTCAATCCTTGTAGCCATGCCTTGCGTGCATGTATCCAGAGCGCATCACATCCAGCATTCCAAACCTGATTAGCCAAAAGATCTAACGCTAACTCTTCATCTTGTTCGTCCACTCCAATCCGACATTTGACAGTTACTGGTATAGTAACCTCTCGTTTCATCGCTTCCACGGCATTTGCCACAATGTCTGGATGTAGCATCAAACAAGCCCCAAAGACACCAGCTTGAACACGATTTGATGGGCAACCGACATTGAGATTTATTTCGTTGTAGCCAAAATCTTCAGCAATTCGTGCAGCTTCTGCTAACTTTTTCGGATCTGCCCCCCCTAATTGTAATGCAACTGGGCGTTCTTTATCGCTAAAAGCCAACAATTGTTTGCGAACACCATGAATGATAGAATCTGCTACCATCATTTCCGTATAAAGGAGTGCTTTTTTCGTTAAAAGACGATAAAAAAACCTGCAATGTCGGTCTGTCCAATCCAACATTGGTGCTACTGCAAATTTTACAGGCGATGGAAGGTTGTAAAATATCATGAGGGTATTACTCTCATATCCCTATAGCTCTCTCTCTTTATACATAGAAAAATACTTACTTTTAGTTTACGGAAATTTTTATTCCCTTATACTATCATGAGTATAATAACAGCCCATTATATTCAATTGATATAAAGGTTTACTACAATCAATCATGATAAAACACAATATGGCATTTCTCATAGATTAGTGTTCAGGTATATAAACATGAAAAAATTTTTCACTATAATATAAAAAACTCATTTACAATTTCTTCTTACGCTCATCAAGCCTCTATCCTTACATGATTTAGCACAGCGTTTAAGATAATAAACGATAAACTAAAACATTGTACAATTTTTCATAATAGATTTAATTTTCTTTAGATTTTTTAACTTATTGTGCAAATAAATGCTACAGAAGGTACTTTTATTTTCTCCTCAAGAAAGAACAAAAATCCTTATTCTACACGAATCTAATTATAAATCAGTTTTTCTCAATGAGTAATTCTTGGTAATATTCTTCGATTTCACTTTATAAGATAGATAAAGTTGATCCTAAATATTCTATCTAATTTTGCCATTTTATGATTCTTGCAAAAAAAAACTAAAATTAGGGTATAGACAATCATTGTCTTTTTAATATGTATGACTGACACCAGTATCTCTTGAAGAGAAATATTTTACAATATTGCAGATAAAATCTGTAAAATGAAATGATCATAAACGTTGTTCAATCTCTTGTTGGCTTTGCATATAGGAAGAAAGAATGTCAACCTCTTGTTCATTAAATAGGAGACCAAGTTTTGAACGACGCCATAACACATCTTCACATGCTTTAGCCCATTCTTTTTCCATCAACCATTTTACTTCTACTTCATAAAGCCCATGTCCAAAATCTTTTCCTCTATTTGCCTCACCATGTTCAAATATCACTAATGCTTCCGTACCATAGGAGCGTGCAAGCCTGCGATGTGTAAAAGCATCTAAATCTGGCATCAAAAGAGCAATCTTATTTTCGATTATATCTAATTGATTATAGGGAAAATCACCCCCTGGAAGTACTGTTTTAGCTGTCCATGATGCTCCCTTTTTACCAAGCGCTTTTTCAACAAATTTCATCGCATCTTCAGCCAACTTACGATAAGTTGTAATCTTTCCTCCGTAAAGATTAAGAATCTTTGGTGTTGTTCCTGTTCCCATTTCTTTTAAAACATAATCGCGCGTAATTTCTTGTGCTTTTGAAGCTCCATCATCATAGAGTGGACGAACTCCAGAGTAAGACCAGACAATTGTTTCAGGTAACACTGGTTGTATGAAATATTCACTGGCTGCTGCACAAATGTAATCAATTTCTGTATCAGTAATATGAACGTCAGCCGGATCTCCTTGATAATTACAATCTGTTGTTCCAAGCAAGGTAAATTCTTCTTGATACGGAATAGCAAATATAATACGCCCATCACCATTTTGAAAAATATAAGCACGATCATGAGTATAAAGCTTGGGAACCAAAATATGAGAACCTCTAACAAGTCGTACTGGTGGATGTTCTTTACAGTCTAATATGTTTGCTAAAACATGATCAATCCAAGGTCCTGTCATATTCGCGACATAAGAAGCTGTGACACTATATTCTTTACTACTTAACTTGTCTTGAAGAACGATACGCCATTTATTGCCTTCTTTTTTTAAAGAGAGAACTTCTGTTCGTACTTTTATATCAGCTCCCCACTTTTCTGCATCACGAGCATTGCCAATAACTAAACGCGCATCGTCTACTCTTGCATCAGAATATTCAAAACCTCTCTGATATTCTTTCTTCAGTGTAGAGCAAAATTTTTTTGAAAAATTAATCGTTTTACTGCGCCACAATTTCTGATTCCAATTCCCTAAATAATCATAAATAAAAAGTCCAAAACGCAACATCCAAGCAGGACGCAATTCTTTATGATAGGGAAGAAGAAAACGCAAAGGACGCACAATATGTGGAGCCATACGTAAAATGATCTCGCGTTCTTTCAATGCTTCACGAACAAGTTTGAACTCATAGTGTTCAAGATAACGAAGCCCACCATGAATAAGCTTTGTTGACGCACTTGAGGTCCCAGATGCAAGATCGTTCATTTCAGCCAATCCCACTTTAAATCCGCGTCCTGCTGCATCTCTTGCCAATCCACACCCGTTTATCCCTCCCCCAATGATAAACAGCTCATAATGTGTTGTGGTTTTCATAATTTCACTTTTCATTATTTAATTTTGTTTCTCAGTACTCAATAAAGCAATAGGAAAAAATAATACAAGTGTTCTTCATTGTATTATCAACGTACTTTTTCCTAAAATAAACACGCACAAAAAGCTTTTGATACCCTTACACATCAAAACAACATTTGACAAATTAAAGAGAATTTTTTTATCTTTTACAAAAAATAATCCTTGCCAAGCCAAGGTTCATCATATGAAGTCTTTTTAGAGAAAAATTGATGTTTTTTCTCATTCTTAAATACACACTATAGCTAAATGCTTTATTGCACATAGATAACGCTTTTCATATAGTTCACTCAATGACACACTAGGAAATATGAAGGTATACAGATGACTCATCACTCTCAAAATTCGAAAATAACACCTCTTTCAAAAATTTTAGTCCCAGTTATGTCGAGTATTTTAATCTTTTTACCTTCTTTATCAAACGCAACATCACACTCAAAAACAGCAAATCATTTAAGCTTAGAAAAGCTTAAAACACAACTTTTGGAAGATTCTAGCTTTTTATCTAAGCTTAAAGAAAAAATGATACCACATACTGATTCTCATCATATTCAACAAATTGTCAGAGAGTACCTTCTTACTCATCCAGAAGTTCTGATTGAAATGCAGCTTATTCTTCAAGATAAGCTGGAAAAACAGAACGAATACGAAAACAAAATACAAACTTCTGTCATCCATTTATTAGAAAAAGAAATTTTTCATTCTCCTCATGACGCCGTTTTGGGAAACCCAAATGGTAAAAAAGTGCTTGTCAATTTTTTTGATTACAACTGTGGATATTGTAAAAGTTCCTATTCACATATAGAAGACTTGATAAAAGAATATCCAGATTTAAAGGTTATTATTAAAGATTTACCAATTTTAAGCTCTGATTCTATGGCAGCCCATACTGTTGCCTACGTATTTCGAAAACAATTTCCAGAGAAATATCCTCAGTTTCACAAAACGCTTTTAATGTATCATGGCCGCGCAAATGAAGCTAAAGCTATTAAAGTAGCTGTTTCATTAGGAGCAGATGAAAAAAAACTACGTAATGCAATAAAAGATTCCACTCTACAAAACGCTTTTAAAGAAAATATCCAAATTGCCTCTAAACTTCATATTACGGGAACACCTTCTTACATTATTGGTAATAAAATATTCATTGGCGCAGCCAGACAAGATACTCTAAAACAAGCGATAGACAATACACGGTGAATACCTGATCAGTTTTAGGAAGAATACTGTAAATGAGGTAATTTTATGCTTTCTCTTTTTTGATAACAGGCTTATAAGTGCAATTTTGCGTAAAGCAGATACGAATTTTAAATTGCAAAGTATAATGATTTAAAGGAAATAAAAATCTTTAAAGCCTCAAAAGATATCATCCCTAATCTAGAGATATGCAGTCATAAAATGAGATAATGACGATCTTCATTGATCAAGGAGTTAGAAATAAAATGGCAACAAAAAAAATGGATTCGGTAAAAACTGCAATTGATACGAAAATTATTCGTGATCTTGCTGAAATTTTGAATGATACCAATTTAACGAACATTGAAGTTGAACAAGGGGAGCTTCGTATTTGTGTCTCACGTCAAAATACCTTAACTTCTTCTGAGCAAGCCATCTATGCTCCTGTTTCTACTCCTACTTTTTCTGTAACATCTTCTCCAGTCCCAACAACTGAATCTCCTATACAATCTATCCAAGAAGATAAATCAAAAAACACAATAACCTCTCCGATGGTTGGAACAGCTTATCTTGCACCTTCACCAGGCGCGCAACCTTTTGTAGAAGTAGGACAAAATGTTTCTGAAGGGGAGACATTACTTATTATTGAAGCCATGAAAACAATGAATCAAATTTCATCACCACGCTCAGGCACGGTAACCACTGTTCTTGTCAAAGATGGCCAACCTGTTGAATTTGGTGAACCACTTATTATTGTTGAATAAAGCGAGGGGCAACCATGATTCGAAAAATACTCATTGCTAATCGGGGAGAAATTGCTCTTCGCGTTTTGCGTGCATGTAAAGAACTTGGCATAAAAACCGTGGCTGTTCACTCTACCGCTGATGCAGATGCAATGCATGTTCGTCTTGCTGACGAAAGCGTTTGTATTGGACCTCCTCCTGCTCGCGATTCTTATTTGAGTATTCAGCAAATTATTGCTGCTTGTGAAATTACAGGAGCTGATGCTGTTCATCCAGGTTATGGCTTTCTTTCTGAAAATGCAAAATTTGCAGATGTTCTAGAAGCCCATGATATTACATTCATCGGTCCAACAGCTACTCATATCCGAATCATGGGCGATAAAATCGAAGCAAAGAAAACCGCTAAAAAACTTGGTATTCCTGTAGTTCCCGGTTCAGATGGAGCAGTCACTGAAGAATCAGATGCTTTACGCACTGCTCGTGAAATTGGTTATCCAGTTATTATCAAAGCTTCTGCCGGTGGTGGTGGACGTGGTATGAAAGTCGTTCATTCTGAACAAGAATTTTCTATAGCTCTCAAAACAACGCGTTCAGAAGCGAAAGCTGCTTTTGGTGATGACGCTGTTTACATAGAGAAATATTTAGAAAAACCCCGTCATATTGAAATTCAAGTCATAGGTGATGGTGCGGGAAATGCTATTCATTTAGGAGAACGCGATTGTTCACTTCAACGACGGCATCAAAAAGTATGGGAAGAAGCTACATCACCTGCACTTAACGAATCTGAACGGAAAAAAATTGGCAGTATTGTTGCAAATGCCTGTGCCCAACTTGGATATCGTGGAGCTGGTACTGTTGAATTTCTTTATGAAAATGGTGAATTTTATTTTATTGAAATGAATACGCGTTTACAAGTCGAACATCCTGTAACTGAAGAAATTACGGGTATAGATTTAGTCCATGAACAAATCCATATTGCATCAGGCTGCAAGCTTTCAGTGACACAAGATGATGTCTGTTTTTCTGGTCATGCCATTGAATGCCGTATTAATGCAGAAGATCCTATTAACTTTACGCCATCACCTGGAACCATTACACATTTTCATACACCTGGAGGTTTAGGGATTCGTGTTGATTCAGGTGCTTATTCAGGTTATCGTATCCCTCCTTATTATGATAGTATGATTGGAAAGCTGATTGTTCATGGACGTACCCGTTTAGAATGTATGATGCGTTTACGGCGTGCTTTAGATGAATTTGTCGTCGATGGGATAAAAACTACACTACCTCTTTTTCGCGATCTTATTAATAATCAAGATGTTGCTGATGGTAATTATAATATTCACTGGCTAGAAAAATACCTTGCTCATCAATCAAAGTCTTCAGATTCGTAATTCGATAGCAAAATGGTGAATTCCTATAAAAGATTCTATAAGATATCAACATAAGGATAATTCCAACCTTGCTGTAAAAAGTGGTAAAAGAGGAAATAGATTGGTTATTTTTTATTTGTTATACAGTTTTCTTTTAATATGTACAAAATTTGATAATTTTCTGTTTTCCTTTTTGCGAGTTTGTGCTAACTCCTACGTGGTTACGCCCTTATAGCTCAGTTGGTAGAGCACCTGATTTGTAATCAGGGGGTCGGGAGTTCGAGTCTCTCTGGGGGCACCATATGATTTTTTAATTACGTGTAGCTTATTCATTTTCCGATCCTTTTTAAATTCAGGAGAAGATAGAGCTGGGCGTGAATTTAAAAAACGTGTTATTTTTATCAAATTTCTTTTTTAATGCTTTAAATTCAGCCAATTCCTACCAAGGAAAATATTAGAGTTTAAGTTTCTAATGAATATACTAACAACTCCATAACATTGGCAAAATTATCCAGTGAGCCGTTATTAAAAGAATCAGAAAGTTTTTTGTAAAGTTTCTTTCCACAAATATTTTCTTCAATAAAGCCATCTAATGCATCAGCCTTAACTTTAGCAAAGATATAACCAAAGTCTTTTAAAGCTTTAATGCGATAAAGAGTGTGATTATAAAATACATGTGTCTCATTTATTAAAGAAAGTTCTTTTCTTTAATAAGATTATAGCCTTCTATCTAACAGCGTTTTTTGCTGTAAAACTCAAATTATCTACCTGCTCAACTAAAAGAACTTTTATTGTTTAGCTTTTGTGCTTTTTTCAAAGAGATGTGGGCTTTCAAGAATAAGCTTTTCTCGTGCTTTCTGTAACTGTTTAATGACTTCATCAATCTTTGATGGAGAACAAAAAGATTCTTGGCTATTCAACAAATGCAGCCTCTCCTTTCCCTCATATAAACATTGCATCTGAGATTGAAGTATTCTAACTTCTTGAAAAAAAAGACGTCCTGTTTCCTTAAAACCATTGTTAAGTGCAAAAAGTTGATCGGAAATGGATAGCAGAATTTGTTTTAAAAAACGCTCATTTTCTTGGCGTTTACGATATTCTAAAATAAGAGCATGGCTTATCTCATCTAACTGTTTTTTTGTAGAATCAATTTGACGCAATAAATTTGGTTTTTCCCCCATATCACCTTTTCTCACCTTCACAAGCATAGCATGAATATCTAACAACTTAATTGCGGAATGAGATAAATAATCAACAACTGTAGGCGTTATTAACATAGCTTTTCCGTGCAATCATCACAAACTCACCTAATGACTGTTTTTTACATTCATCCCGCTATTTATTTTTCATTTTACAAAGCCATTCTAAAGAAAGTGCTAAAAAATATTACCTCCAATGCATTATTCGATGTCCCCTTCTCTCTTTTCACTATCAACGTGGAATCCGTGGAGAGAGAAAACGTACAGGTGTATAAAGGATAAGATGTGTTGTTTTCTCCAACACACTACTACCGTCAGCAAGAAGGGCTTGACTAGGTGACAATTCTGTACCTTGCATAATTGTGGAAGCCAAAGAACCTTCCCGAGAAAGAGCCATCAACGTTGGCGAAGATGCAAAGACATTGTGTGCTCCCCCATCCACATGAGAGAAATCAAGAACAGCTATTCCATTTTTACGCAACATTTCAATATCTGAGCCATCGCCCACACGATGATGTCCACCCGTAAGACGTCCTGAAACCGCGAGAGCTTTATCCGCTCTGGATACTAAAATAGCTGTTGGCTGCGGAAGTTTTTTTATATCATTAAGTTGGCGCTCAAATACATCAACATCAATGTCTGGTGCCGCCATTAATAAACTTGTAATACGACGAATAGGCTTATATTTTTTCTGTAAAGCTAAAGTTCTAAATGCTTCCATTATAACAAAATTGCCCATAGAATGCGCAATAACCGAAATCTGATCAGCATTGGTTTCACTAATAAGTGTTAAAAGCTCTATCAATCCGTCACGGGCAAAATTAGCACTGTCACGATCATAAATATAAAGAGGAACAGATCCGGCAGAAGGCCAAGAATAATGCACAGCGACAACATTTAAAGAATAATCGTGTGTAAACTGTGCTGTACGAAATGTACCATCTGCAAAATTATTATTATACCCATGGATAAAAAGAAAAATTTCTCTTTTTCCTTTTGGCTTTTTTTCTAAAGCAGCATTTAATTGCTGTTTAAACTGTTCTTTATTATCGTATTTTTGCAATGCTACTGCTGCAAAATACTTATCATGCGTAGGTTTATACGCATTTATTTCAACAACTCCCTTTATATGTTGCTGAGGAATTCCTACATCAACGCGATTGTAATGTACTTTATTTGATCGCTCTGCACCATAAGGTTGAGCGTAATTATTTTGCATCATACGACTTGTTGCAACATACACTGGAATGATGGCTTTTGGAGAAATCGGGTTCCCTTCAACTTCCCTTTCTACTGCAGTCATAGAAGGAGTTGCATGCACTCCATGCCAAAGCACAGCGCGTGAATCACTACATGCTGACAATAAAGAAATACAAATAAGAAGTGTTAAATATCTCAAAATCATTATACTTCTCACTGCAACTTCACCCCCACCCTATAAAAATATAACATTTCAAATGCACAGATAAAGTAATAAAAAATGAAACATTATTAGCAACACATCAACAAATAACATACAAAAAAGATTTTTCTATAATGCCCGTAAATCCCCTATCTCTACATAACTTCATCTCATTACAGAGAGACTCACTGCTAACTGGTGCGGTCGAGAAGACTCGAACTTCCACGGGTTGCCCCACAGCGACCTCAACGCTGCGCGTCTACCAATTCCGCCACGACCGCACGTGGGAAGAAAAACATTTTGGTTTTTAGCCTTTAACAAATCATAAAGAAAGGTACAAGCCAATTTTCTCTTTCTCATAATTTATTTTTTATCCGGACAATTTATAACTTAATAGAGATTACTAAAAATATGGACTTTACTACGATCTTTGAATCATCATCATAAAATGTGCTTGTGCAGCTTGATCTTTTTCATAATAACCATGAAAGTTTTTTGTAATTGTTGTAGAGCCCTGTTTTTGGATTCCTCTCATAGCCATACACATGTGCTCAGCCTCAATCAATACTGCTACACCATGAGGCTTCAGATACGTTTTTAACGCGTGAGCCACTTGCGCTGTCATAGCTTCTTGTGTTTGTAAACGACGAGAAAAAATATCTACAACACGTACAATTTTTGAAAGGCCAACAATTTTGTCATTAGGAAGATATGCTATATGTGCTTTCCCAATAATTGGGATCATATGATGCTCACAGTGTGAATAAAAAGGTATATTTTTTACGATTACGGCTTCATTGTATCCTGAAACCTCTTCAAAAACTGTACCTAAGATTTCTTTAACCGATTGACTATAACCACTAAAAAGCTCGCGATATGCCTTGGCTATACGTCTTGGAGTATCTAAAAGCCCTTCTCTATTTGGATTTTCTCCTATCCATAAGAGTAATGTACGAATCGCTTCTTCCACCTCTTCAATACTCGGACGCTTTTCTTCAGATAAAAAAGAATCCTTCGCGTCTTCTTTAACAACATTACGCATTCAAAAACTCCAAGCTTACTCTATACAAAGCATTTGCTCCATACCTATTTCATTTTGTATAATCTCTATATAAGCGAATTAAAAGTTTAAACAATCACGACTCTCAAAATTTCAGGTAATAGCGCATGATTGATAATATCTATAATGATAAAATACTTGAATATGCTGCACATATAGACAAAATTGGGCGTCTTAATAATCCTGATGCAACATCAAGAAAACATGCACACCTTTGTGGTTCGACAATCACTGTAGATTTAAAAGTGGAAAATGGTATTGTTACGGATTTTGCCCATGAAATACACGCATGTGTGCTAGGGCAAGCATCGGCTTCACTTTTAGCATCTCATATCATCGGACAAACAACACAAGATCTTAAAATATTGCGTGAAGTTATTTATCAAATGCTAACGCAAAATGGTCCTTCTCCTCAAGCTCCATTTGAGGATTTTTCTTGCTTACAGCCCATTAAAGACTATAAAATGCGCCATGCAGCAACACTACTACCCTTTGATGCAACGATAGACTGCATTCAAAAAATTGAAGAAAAATAAATGTTCAAATCACAATCTCGACAAAAAAAAATAACTCGAAATTACACAGGCACTTGGCAAAAAACACCTGGACGATTATTGGGTATTTTCTTAATACGTTTCTATCAAATAACACTTTCAAGTCTTATAGGCAATCAATGTCGCCATGCTCCGACTTGTTCAGAATATACATATGAAGCGATTGCACGCCATGGGCTTTGGGCTGGTGCATGGATGGGACTCTTTCGTATCATACGTTGTGGGCCCTTTGGAACAGATGGCTTTGATCCAGTACCTATTTCTCTTGGAAATTCTTGCTGTTTTTATAAACCTTGGCGTTACTGGAAAATTTCTGACAAACACAACAAATAATCCTTTTCTTTTTTCGTATGTATTGATAAAAAATCATTCTATAAGCTTTTTACTCGATTTTCACAAAACCATCCGCAATCGTTAGCGGAATTGGATTAAAAGGGTGTTTTTATGTCTTGCTCTGTTTCTCTTTCTTTTCCTGATGGTTCAAAACGTAATTACCCCCCCGAAATGACTGGTTTGGAATTAGCAGAATCCATTTCTAAATCACTCGCAAAAAAAGCAGTTGCCTATAGTCTTGATGGTATCACGCGAGACTTATCGGATCCATTGGAACAATCTGGTCAAGTAGAGATTATTACCCGAGAAGATTCACGTGCTCTTGAACTCATAAGACATGATTGTGCCCATGTCCTTGCTGAAGCAGTGCAAGAACTCTTTCCTGAAACGCAAGTAACAATAGGTCCTGTCATTGAAAATGGATTCTATTATGATTTTGCACGCCAACAACCTTTTACATTAGATGATCTCACCGTCATTGAAAAGAAAATGCGTGAAATTATCCAACGCAATAAGCCTTTTAGAAAAGAAATTTGGTCTCGTGAAAAAGCTAGAAAAATTTTTTCTGAGAAAAAGGAATTTTATAAAGTTGAACTTATTGATAGCATTCCTGAAAATCAAGATTTAAAAATTTATTATCAAGGAAAATGGTTTGATCTTTGCCGCGGACCGCACATGCAATCTACAGGGCAAATTGGGAATGCTTTCAAATTAATGAAAGTCGCAGGAGCTTATTGGCGTGGCGATGCCAATAATCCAATGCTCACAAGAATTTATGGAACAGCATTTGCAAATGAAAATGACTTAAAAGCCTACCTCCATATGCTAGAAGAAGCTGAAAAACGTGATCATCGCCGCTTGGGACGTGAAATGGACTTATTTCATTTTCAAGAAGAAGGGCCAGGAATGATTTTTTGGCACAAAAAAGGTTGGAAAATGTTCCAAAATTTGATCAACTATATGCGTAGACGCCTTGATGATCATCAATACGCTGAAGTTAATGCACCACAAGTTCTCGATAGGTCACTCTGGGAAATATCTGGCCATTGGGGCTGGTATAAGGAGAATATGTTCAAAGTAATTCCAGCAGCAGAAGATTCAGATCATGGGAATGTTTATGCCCTTAAACCAATGAATTGCCCTGGTCATGTGCAAATTTTTAAACATGGTTTAAAATCTTATCGTGATTTGCCTATTAGACTTGCTGAGTTTGGACTTGTTCATCGTTATGAGCCTTCGGGCTCTTTACATGGTCTTATGCGTGTGCGTGGTTTTACGCAAGATGATGCGCATATTTTTTGTACTGATGAACAATTAGCCGATGAATGTCTCAGTATTAATGATCTTATTTTATCAACTTATGCTGATTTTGGTTTTAAAGAAATCAGTCTTAAGCTTTCAACACGTCCAGAAAAACGAGTTGGGTCTGATGCATTATGGGATCATGCAGAAAGTATCATGGAATCTGTTCTTAAAACGATTGAAACAAAATTTGCAGGACAAATCAAAACAAGCATCCTTCCAGGTGAAGGAGCATTTTATGGTCCAAAATTTGAATATACATTAAAGGATGCTATCGGTCGTGAATGGCAATGTGGAACAACACAAATAGACTTTAATCTCCCCGAACGTTTTGGTGCATTCTATATTGATAAAGATTCAGAAAAACGTCAACCTGTTATGATACACCGTGCTATCTTTGGATCAATGGAGCGTTTTCTTGGTATATTAATCGAAAATTTTGCTGGACATATGCCACTTTGGCTTGCTCCTGAACAAGTTGTTGTTGCAACAATTACGTCCGAAGCAAATGAATATGCCCAAAAGATAACGGCAAAACTTAGAGCTATTGGGCTTTCCGCAACAATAGATCTCCGCAATGAAAAAATTAACTATAAAATACGAGAACATTCTTTACAAAAAGTCCCCGTAATTTTGGTATGTGGTAAACGTGAAGCTGAAACAAACAGCGTAAATATGCGCCGCTTAGGAAGTACAAATAAAACCCTTTTATCTGTAGAAGATGTGATTAAGCAACTCTCAAATGAAGCAACACCTCCGGATTTGCAGCGTGTAATAAATACATAACATCACAGAAGATGGTAATACGTTAATTTTTTACTATAAATCTTCAATTTTTATACAAAATGAAATAATTTGATGTTGTAGTGCATTTTGTTTCATGCACAACTACCTATCACCAGAAAGAATCACGTGATCACTCTCTACAAGGTGGATTGGTGAAAAAGTTGAATGTAAGCTATGAGCTGTTTAAATGCAAAAATCATAGACAATTGAATATTAATAATAACATTAATCTTTTACCTTTATAATGAAAAGAAGGCGCTATTACCATAGATAGATCATTACGATAATTATAGCAACATCAAGCAAGAAGACTGAAAACAAGATCATATTTATTAATAAAAAATATGTAAAATTAGCTGAACAATGATATGTCTTATTCGTAAGATAAGCTCTTATAAAAAAGACAATATATTGATTTATAATGATAACATATCATTATTTATATTAAATAGGGTTTCGAATATCATAGATTTCTCTCATTTTAAATATGTTTATATTGCATCTATCAAAATCATTTTCTTGTACGAGACAAGCGGAATGAGTGTGTGAATAAAAATTATTGAGAACGGACTTTAAAATGCCCACAATGAACCGCCTCAAGTGCTGAGGATTGTTGCAATCATTGAGAGCAAGCTAAACTATAATGATGATACCGACTTTCTCTTTCATAAGTGTAAAAATAGCGGTACTCCACGGGTTTAGCATTATATGATTCACAAGGAATCATGATAAAATAAGCTCAAGGAGCCTTAGGAAACATCTCTTTAAAACAAGCACATAAATTGGTAAACTAATAGCATTCTATATCCTGCAACCTACACTGATGAGATATTGCCTTAGCTTTTATAAAGCCAAATCAGAGAAAAATGGTAAAACTCAGCGTTTATTCTTTCCCCTCTTTATATTTTACCAAATTAAAAATTCTTATAAAAAACTCGTTAAATATACACATACGATACATTACTACTCGTTGAACGTATAAAACTCTGGGCACACCCATAAAACGTCTATATCTACGAAACACATTGCTACGCTAGACGCAAGATATTGATTTGTAAAACAATTTCAAAACACATGTTTTGCTAAAAAAGCAACACGTATAAAACAAAAAATATTATTGCTATCGTGCTCTATCAAGAACACGCTTACATTCAATGAGTTCAAATAGGATTTCTTGCAACAATGCTTTATCAGTTTTATCTTTATAAAGATTCACAGAACCAACAGATGTTTCTTCCTCATTCCTCATGAAACTCAAAAGCCCAAAAGAAGATTTCTTAGGCTTATTGCTAGCATTTTCAGAAGTTTGTCCTGCATGTTTCTTCTCTATGACTACATTCATAGCATCAAGATCACCATTACCCAATGCAATCACAAAAGAAACACCATTTTCTTTTAAAAGGCGTTGCACACCTTTTATCGTATAACCCTGATCATATAATAACTGCTTAATACCATTGAGCAAATCAACATCGACCGGACGATAATAGCGCCTTCCTCCCCCACGTTTCATTGGTTTAATCTGCCTAAAACGTGTTTCCCAGAATCTTAAGACATGCTGCGGCAGCTCCAATAACTCGGCTACTTCGCTAATTGTGCGAAAAGCATCAGAGCTTTTATCCATTTTGCAACACCTTATTTAAAACAAAATAAATTACTTTACAATGACTCATTCTGTCTCAATTTCTCAACAAGATTAGTCAAAAATAAGACCATCATTGACGACTTACTCAACCGTCTTTTTCTAAAAAACAAAGACCTTTATTTTATCATTTTTTTAACAAATACCAAACATATCATGGCATTCATTTATGAGATATCATTTTTTCTGTCTTGCACGATGCGAATCTAAAATTCTCTGTTTAAGGACATTAGCAGCCTTAAACGTCACAACACGTCGCGGCGGAATAGGTGCTTCAACACCCGTTTTTGGATTGCGTCCAACTCGTTCATTTTTACTGCGAACCTGAAAAGTTGCAAAAGAGGATAATTTAACCGCTTCACCTCTTACAAGTGAGTTGCAAATCTCATCCAAAACCAATTCGACTAAAGCTGCTGATTCAGTATGTGACAAGCCCACTCTTTTACAAACTACGCTCGCTAAATCTGCACGCGTTACTGTCTTACTTGTCATTATAACCACCTATTAAAATATTAAAAATTACAAAATGACTTATACGTTTTCTTGAAATATGGTCAAGTAGCCATAATTTACCAACGAATAAGAATTGCTCCCCATGTAAATCCACCTCCCATGGCCTCTAACATGATAAGATCTCCTTCTTTTATTTTTCCATCGCAAACAGCTGTTGTTAAAGCCAACGGAACTGATGCCGCAGACGTATTACCATGTTGATCAACGGTAATCACAACTTTATCTAGTGAAATTCCCAATTTTTTAGCAGATGCTTCAATAATGCGCTTATTAGCCTGATGAGGTACAAACCAATCTAGTTGTGAAGAATCCATACCTGCAGCTGCAAAACAATCATCAACCACATCCGTTATCATACCAACAGCATATTTAAAAACTTCTCGTCCTTCCATACGCAAATAGCCTGTCGTTTGTGTTGTTGAAGGTCCACCATCAACATATAGCTTATCTATATAAGCACCATTAGAGCGCAATTTCGCAGACAATATACCACGCTCAAAAGCAATACCCCCCTCAATTTCTTGTGCTTCCAAAATAGCAGCACCCGCACCATCACCAAACAAAACACATGTCGTACGATCTTCCCAATCTAAAATCCGAGAAAATGTATCGGATCCAATAACTAAAATTCTTTTAGCCGCTCCACACCGTAAATAAGAATCTCCTGTTGTTAAAGCAAAAATAAAACCAGAGCAAACAGCTTGAATATCAAAAGCAAATCCATGGTTCATTCCCAAAGCACACTGAATTTCAACAGCAGAAGCAGGAAAAGTACGATTCGGGGTGGACGTTGCTAAAATAATACAATCAATGTCTTTTATTGTTAAACCAGCATTTGTAAGTGCTGCTTGCGCAGCCTCAACTCCTAAAGAAACAGTTGTTTCATTTTCACTGGCAATATAACGTTGGCGTATTCCTGTACGCTGAACAATCCATGAATCTGACGTTTCAACAAACTTTGCAATCTCATCATTTGATAAACTTCTCTTCGGCAAAGCACTTCCTACACCACGTATAATTGACCGAATCATTCAGCTCTTACCTTTTCTTCAAATTTTTCATTTCTATTATAAGAGCTTATCATAAGGACTCTCCATTCACTGTCTCTTCACCTTCTTGATCAAAAAGTGTTTCTTTATTCTCATGAAACCGTCGCAAATCAGCTGTTATTTTTTTCAAAAGTCCATTATTAACCATCTCATAACCAACGCGGATAGCAGAAGCAAAACCGTTAGCATTAGCACTCCCATGGCTTTTGATCACAACACCATTCAACCCCAAAAGCACTCCTCCATTCACCCTCTCGGGATCCATTTTGTGTTTCAGCGTACGAAAAGCACCCCGCGATAAAAAATAACCAAGAGATGTTAAAAAAGAACTGCGCAGTGCAGAGTTTAAAATCTCTCCTATCTGTCGCGCGGTTCCTTCTGCGGTTTTTAAAGCAATATTACCAGAAAACCCCTCTGTTACAACAACATCGACTGTTCCTTTTCCAATGTCATTGCCCTCAACAAATCCTTTATATTCCAATCCTTCTAATTGCACTTCACGCAATATCATTCCTGCTTTTTTTATTTCATAAAGTCCTTTAACCTCTTCCACCCCCACATTTAAAAGCCCAACACTTGGTCTTTCAGTGTGATATAAAGCGCGAAACATACCCGCTCCCATAACCGCCAAATCAACCAACTGACTAGCAGAGGCACCAATTGTTGCTCCAATATCTAAAACGATACTCTCACTGCGAAGTGTTGGCCAGATACCCGCAATACCAGGACGTTCAGCCTCTGCTAGCATTTTCAAACAAAAATAAGACATGGCCATAAGTGCACCCGTATTACCAGCAGAAATGCAAGCATCAGCTTCACCATTTTTTACCGCTTCAATGGCGTACCACATTGATGATTTACCACGTCCATTACGAAGTGCTTGGCTTGGCTTTTCATCCATGCGTGTATAACTTTCTGTAGGGCAAAAGCGCGATACAGAATCCAAACAAGGGTATTTTTTTAAAACCGGACGAACGTCCTCCTCTATTCCATAAAACAGAAAATAAATATTTGATAAATATTTTTGTACAATTGCTGCTCCTGCAATAGCTGCTTCTGGACCGTAATCACCGCCCATGACATCCACAGAAATTCTAATCACGCTTGCATATCCCACATCTTTTCATTTACATCTTTAAACACATATTATGATTTTTTGGCTCCTGAACACTCACAAAGCAAATCTTGCAAAAATCGCTCCGCAGAAAATACCGTTTAGCATACAATAGATATTTTTTTTATGTTTTTACAATCACTTCCAATTTTTCAAAACAGAAAATGGCGAGAATTTTTGCTCTGCTTCTTCTAAATTTTCAACCATATCCATCTTTATCCCCTCTTTACGTGGATAATGATTAATAGACAACTCAAAAAACTCTTCCATGATTGCACCAATATCAATTTTATCATCATAAAACACTTCAGGAGTATCAAGCCCCTCCACATCTAAAAACAATTCCCCTGTATCCTCTGATGTTTTCGGCTTCATCAAATTTGAATCTTCAGGAACAAAAACAACCTCAATATTTTCACAAAGGATATTTTCTAATGGTTCTAATGTAACAACACATAACTGTAGTATGCGCGCTTGCAACAGACCTTTTATACGCACTCCGCGTTTTTTCCACGGGAAAATATGGAAATTTCCCTCACAAGATTTTACTTCAATTAAATCATGGTTCTGAGCTAAATGTGTACATTCTTTTTTGTTTGCACAAAAATGAACCCTTATACCTTTAGCAGGTAGAGAACGTACGGATATTGGATAAGCCAAAGCAAATGTCATTTGAGGAACATTTTGAACATTCATTGACAACTCCCAAACATAAAAACGCATAAAATACTGTGTTTTTATTTATCTCAAGTATTCATGCATTTTTTTCTTTTCTAAAGAAATTCTATATGGCATAATTTGCTTTATAACAGGGAAACTCAGTGTAAGCTACGGTAGATTAAGCTAAAAAGAAAAAACTTGAGGTTGCCTTCTTGTCCTACACCTCAGTATAAAAAGGAGATATCATTGTTTCAAATGCCTCACATAATAGCCTTAATCAAACGTAAATTATTGATTGGTCTATCAATAGCAAGCATAGGAATGCTTGCGGGATGTAGTCTTCTCGATTCTTCAGGTTCGAGCCAAATTTATAGAGAGGGCTATGTTCTTGATAAAAATGCTCTAAGTTCTATTGCTATTGGCTCAAGTCAAGAGCAAGTTCTTTTAACTTTAGGGACCCCTTCATTAAAAACAAAATATGATAATGAAGTTTTTTATTACATCTCACAGACACGCTATCGTGGGATGCAGTTTATGAAAACAAAGATTATTGATCGCAAAGTTTTAGCCATTTACTTCAATAAAAATAATCAGGTTGCAAAAGTTGCTAATTACGGATTACAAGACGGTCAAGTATTTGATTTTATTACACAAACAACGCCAACTGTAACAAAAGAACATCCTTTCTTAATTCAAATTATAAAAGGCCCTGCGAATTTGCCACCCCATAACTAAATCATATAGTCTACATACCGTCTCAATATTATTAGGTCTGATACTATCAGACCTAATAATAGGGGGGATTTTTAGCTCTTATAGGCGGACTTTTTTTGCCATACTGTCGAGAACTGCATTAACAAGTTTTGGCTCATCACCTTCAAAAAACGCCTTCGCTATGTCAACATATTCATTCATGACAACCGCAACAGGAACATCTTTACGGTTGATCAACTCCCATAAACCTGCTCGTAAAATTGCTCGCAATATAGAATCAAGACGTGAAAGAGACCACTCAGCAGAAAGCTGTTGATGAAGCAGAGGATCAAGCTGCTTTTGATCTTTTACAACACCCGTTATAATAGCCAAAAACCATTGAAAATCAGCTTCAAGATACTGGTCTCCATCGATATCTTTTCCCAAACGATAAGCTTCATACTCAGCTGCTGTTTCCATAACCCCCGAACCCACAATATCCATTTGATAGAGGGCTTGAACTGCAGCGAGTCTTGCTGCTCCACGTTTATTGGCTGAACGCGGAAAATGTCTGCTTTTTATATCAGCCATATTTAACGATTATCTCCAAATCTCTTTTTTAGAGCGATCATACATAAAGCAGCTTCAGCCGCAAAACCACCTTTATTTTTGTCATCTAGTTTTGCACGCACCCATGCTTGTTCTTCGTTTTCAACAGTCAAAATACCATTTCCAATAGCCAAATGCTGATGAACAGTTAAATCCATCAATGCACGACAAGAATCATTAGCAACAATTTCAAAGTGATATGTTTCGCCCCGAATAACACAACCAAGAGCAACATAACCATCATAAGATATGTTATTTTGTTCAGCAAAAGCTATTGCACTTGGTATTTCTAATGCTCCAGGAACCGTTACAACATCATAACTTGCTTCAGCTTTTTGCAAAGTATTCACTGCACCTCTCAAAAGCGCATCAGAAATCCCCTCATAAAAACGTGCTTCAACAATCAATACGTGAGGCTTTTTACGTATCTCTTTCTTCATAATGGAATTCCACAAAAACGAATCAAAAAAAATCAAGGTTATAAAGCATAAAATTCTGAAAACGATCAATAGAGTTTTGGCTTATTCATCTTCTCTTTTTAAAGCAAAAAGTTTCGCAGCATAACGAGCAAGTTGATCAATTTCCAAATTGACCCGATCTCCAATTCTAGCTTGTCCCCACGTTGTCATTTCGAGTGTATGGCGAATAATAAGAACATCAAAAACACAATCCTCAACACCATTAACAGTCAAAGATGTCCCATTAAGTGCAATAGATCCCTTATTGACAATGAAAGGCATAAATTGTCTTGCAACTTTTAAATAAAAACGAATTGCATCCCCTTCATTTTTTTGATCAATAATTTCAGCCAAACCATCAATATGACCAGAAACCAAATGTCCTCCCATTTCATCACCTAATCGAAGCGAACGTTCCAAATTAACAAAAGTTCCTTTTGTCCATTGTGCAAGATTACTCAAACGCAATACTTCTTCCCATGCTTCTACAGCAAACCAACCAGCAGTCGCTTGTTGTACCCCCCGCTCTACAATTGTCAGACAAATCCCTGAACACGCAATCGATGCACCAATTTCCAAACTCTGTATGTCATAGCGTGTAGAAATATCTAAACGCACCCCTTGCTTTAAAGGTTGTACATCTTCAACACAACCGATGTCTGTTATAATCCCTGTGAACATAATGTCTTACGTCTCCATTTATAAAAACGGTCATTTCCAAACATTCTTGATTCAACCTTATGAAATTGCGAAAGATAATTTCCAAAATGAGGGGCTTCAACACGACCTTCGCCTAAAATAACGGGTGCATAAAAACATATCAAATGATCCACACAACCAGCATTTAAAAACGTTTCCCCTGTCTTTACGCCCCCTTCCAATAAAACACTATTAATCCCATGTTTATAAAGCATCTGTAAAAGAGCAAAGGGTTCTACACAACCATTGTTCATCTCTACCGAATAAACAGACACACCATATTGCTCCAATGCATTTTTTTTGCTTTTCTTTGAAAGATCCACATCACAAATAACCCATGTAGGAATTTTCATGGCTGTTTGGACAACTTTTGCATCAAGGGGGATAGATAAATCTGCATCCAAAATAATACGAATTGGTGAGCGCACCTCCATCCCTGGCAAGCGGCAATTGAGTTGTGGATCATCTGCTAATATAGTACCAATACCAACGAGGATAGCATTATTTTGAGCACGTAGAATATGCGTATGGGCATGAGAAAGTGTTCCACTAATTTTTACGCTGCCCTTTTCTCTTTTTCCAACACCATTATCAGCAGAAATTGCCATTTTAAAAGTGACCGCACAGCGTTGTATCTTCCTTATGCACCAATGTGTCCATAAAGATTCAAAAGCCTCTTCAGCTAAAATGCCCTCAACCACTTCAATACCCGCTGCTCGCAAAAGAGCAATACCATGACCATCAACACGCTTGTCACAATCAGTCAGCGCAACAACAACTCGAGAAACACCTGAATCAATGAGTGCATTCACACACGGCGAAGTTTTTCCATAATGCGCACAAGGTTCTAAAGTAACATAAGCAGTCGCTCCTTGAGCTAAAGAACCAGCCATATGTAAAGCTTGCACTTCCGCATGAGGACTCCCATGAATAGCTGTTACGCCATAGCCAACAATAAATGCCCCCGCACTATTATCGTTTCGCACAATTAACGTACCAACGGAAGGATTTTCACCTGTAAGACCGACATGACGTTCTGCTAAACGAATAGCTGCAGCCATAAACCGTTCATCTTGCACTTTTTTATTCATCAAAACGAGATTCTGTATCCGCGATACCCTTTGACAATTCATCTATAACATCGTGAAAATCGCTTGCATTACGAAAATCTCGATACACAGAAGCAAAACGAATATAAGCAATATCATCAATTCTTTTCAATGCTTCCATCACAAGATGTCCAATTTTTTCTGAAGCAATCTCTGGTTCTCCCAAACTTTCAAGCTGGCGCACAATGCCAGAAATTGCTCGTTCAATATGATCAGGATCAATATTGCGCTTACGTACAGCCACATCAACTGAACGCATTAACTTATCACGATCGAATGGTTCACATCGTCCACTTTTTTTAGCAACCAAGAGCTCACGCAACTGAACACGTTCAAAAGTTGTAAAACGACCACCACAAACGGAACACACACGGCGGCGGCGAATCACTGCCCCCTCTTCTGCTGGACGTGAATCTTTAACCTGTGTATCCTCATATTGGCAGTAAGGACAGCGCATCTTTTGTGTCCTTAACGAGTACTAAGATAAGAGTAAAGAGGAAATTGACTCGTTATATCTTTTACCTTTTTCTCAACAGCCATTTCAACGGCATAATTATCTTCATCACTTTTTGCGCTCCGAAGACCATCAAGAACTTCTGAAACCAGATGACCAACTTGAATAAACTCTTTTTCTAAAAAACCACGTGTTGTGGCAGCAGGTGATCCCAAGCGAATTCCCGATGTTATAGATGGCGTTTCAGGATCAAAAGGAATACCATTTTTATTGCAGGTAATATGAGCGCGCCCCAAAGCCAATTCAGCACGTTTACCTGTTAGATTTTTGGAACGTAAATCAACCAACAACAAATGATTATCTGTACCACCAGAAACAATATTAAAACCATTACTCTGTAATATTTTTGCTAAAGTTTTCGCATTAGCGACCACATTGGCACTGTAACTCTTGAAAGAGGGACGCAAAGCCTCCTCAAATGCAACAGCCTTTGCGGCAATTACATGCATTAAAGGACCACCTTGAAGACCAGGAAAAATTGCAGAATTAACTTTTCTGGATAAAGACTCATCATTTGTCAATATTAAACCACCACGAGGACCTCGAAGCGACTTATGTGTTGTTGTTGTTACAATATGCGCATGTGGAACGGGTGAAGGATGCACGCCACCAGCAACAAGACCGGCAATATGAGACATATCAACGAGTAGATGAGCACCAATCTCATCTGCAATTTCACGGAATCGTTTCCAATCCCATAGCCGTGGATAAGATGAGCCACCCGCTATAATAAGTTTGGGCTTACGTTCTTTTGCAAGCTGCTCAACCTCATCCATATCAATAATCTGATCTTCTTGACGCACACCATAGGAAACAACATCAAACCATTTTCCTGACATATTAACAGATGAACCATGCGTAAGGTGACCACCAGCATTTAAGTCTAATCCCATAAATGTGTCACCAGGCTGAAGTAAAGCTAAAAAGACAGCTTGATTCATTTGGCTACCAGAATTAGGCTGTACATTCGCAAAAGCAGCACCAAAAAGCTGTTTTGCCCTTTCGATGGCTAAATCTTCAACGACATCAACAAATTGACACCCGCCATAGTAGCGCTTTCTTGGATAACCTTCTGCATACTTATTAGTTAAAACAGACCCCTGCGCTTCAAGGACCGCCCTTGAAACAATATTCTCTGAAGCAATCAGCTCAATTTCATGTTGTTGACGCTCAAACTCCCCTCTAATTGCATCAAAGATTGCACCATCAACAGTTTGTAAATTATCATTAAAAAAGCGCTTTTCTGCGTCACTTGCTTGCTGAGTCATAAAACACGTTCCTAACATAAAAAAAATAAAGTCACTGAACGATAACACAGCAAACCATGCAAACCAAACATTTTAAACCACTTACACTCAAAAATAATGATGCAAATATTTATCTTACTCTTTGTTATAAAAACAGTGAAAAACTTCCCTCTCAAGAATGATGAAAAATGAGATTACATTTCTTTTTTTACACTCTTATTTGTTTACACCTTTTACAAAAGGTATCTATAATCTAAAGAAATTCAATAATTTAATGATTAAAAATAATTTATAATGTGAAAAGCTGAATATAATAGGCAAAGTTAATACAAGGCAAATAAGAATGCTAACCAAAGTTTTTATTGATGGTGAACATGGCACAACCGGACTACAAATACAAAAACGCTTAGAGAAACGTACAGATTTAGAACTACTCTCTCTTGCTCATAAAGATCGCCATAATGTTCATCTGCGACAAGACTATCTTAATCAAGCCGATATTGCTATTTTGTGTCTTCCAGATGATACTGCACGCGAAACAGTTCATTGGCTTAAAAAAAATAAAAACATTAGGATTATTGATAGCTCGACAGCCCACCGTGTTGCACCAGACTGGATTTACGGTTTTCCTGAAATGACAGCAGGACAAAGAAAGCGCATCCAAGCAGCACATTATGTAACCAATCCTGGGTGCTATCCTACCGGTGCCATTAGTTTGATTCGCCCACTCCGTGAAGCAGGACTGCTAGACGCCTATTATCCCATATCGATTAACGCAATCTCCGGCTATACTGGTGGTGGAAAACAGTTGATTTTACAAATGGAAAATCAATCTCAACAAAACATTCAGGACAATTATTTTATCTATGGTCTTAATCTTGAACACAAACATGTGCCAGAAATTAAAATTTATGGACAAATCAACAAAACCCCAATTTTTATACCAAGTGTTGGTCGTTTTCCCCAAGGAATGATTGTGAATCTTCCTCTGCATCGCCATTTATTCACAAAATCAGCAAACTGTTCTGATTTGCGCGAAATTCTCGCAAACCATTACGATGGACAAAATACCATTTTAGTTGCATCACAAGAAGAAACTGCTTCACTTCAAAGACTTAATCCAGAGTGTTTAGCCAATAAAGATAATATGAAACTGTTCATATTTGGAAATGATCGTGAAGGTATTTTTAATCTCAGCGCCATATTCGATAATTTAGGAAAAGGCGCATCAGCTGCGGCTATCCAGAACCTCGACTTAATGCTTTCAAGCGACTAAAACTCCCTAAATACAAACTTTTATTCAACAACGCGATATGCCCCTTTCGTTGCTCGCCAGTGCGCAACCGCAAAACACAACACTGCTAGTGCCATACTTTGGTGAATGAGCCCTAAACTTATCGGAACCTCATGTAACAGCGTTAAAATACCCAAGAGTGCTTGAATAATAATCATAACACAGATAAGAAATGCACGACGAGAATGGGTTGAATGTGGAATGTTTTTTTGTACATAGAAAGCATGAATAACTGAGATAATAAATAAAAAATAAGCAAAAAACCGATGAATAAATTGAACCATTAAGGAATTTTCGAATAAATTGAGCCAAACAGGACGAAGCTGCAACAATCCATCAGGAATAATCTGCCCATCCATAAGAGGCCATGTATTATAGACTTTTCCAGCATGAAGCCCCGCAACCAAAGCTCCAAAATAAATCTCTATCAAGACGAGAACAACAAGCCAAGCCGCAAAATATTGCACCTTTTGATTTGCTGGCTTTTCTGAGTATTCTGCAAGTCCTCGAGATAAATAAGTAACAAAAACAATAACAAAACATGCCGTTATAAGATGAAATGCCAAACGATATTGGCTCACACTTGTTAAATTGCTTTGCCCAATCCCTGAAGCAACCATCCACCAACCAATAAAGCCTTGAAAGGCGATAAGAATAGGCACGATAATAAGCGGGAGTAAGATATTTTTTTCAACACGCTTAGTCGCCCAAAACCAAATGAGCCCCAATAAAGCAACAAGACCAACAAGACGCCCAAGAACACGATGCGCCCATTCCCACCAAAAAATGACCTTAAAAGCACTTAAGGTCATATCAGGATTAAGCAGCTTATATTGTGCTATCTGTTGATATTTTAAAAATTCCTCTTGCCATTGATCCACACCAATCGGTGGAATAACGCCGTGTATTGGCTTCCATTCCGTTATAGATAATCCTGATCCCGTCAAACGAGTAGCGCCACCTACTAAGACAATTGCTAAACAAAGCAATAAAATAGAGTAAAGCCACACCTGTATTTGTTTTCTATTTTTCTTTTGCACGGGCGTTAAAATGCTATTGTTTAATCTCTTTACTGCCATCTCTGATTGCCCCACGCTTCTCTCCAACTACAATGCATTTTAAAATTTAAACATCAAATCTTTGTGTATTTTAGTATGTACTATAACTTTAGCAAAAAACAAGCGTACTACTATAACATGTGATACATATTTCTTTTTTACGAAGTTTATGATGCAACAACGCGATAAACAGTCTTTGGAAAGCTGCTTACCATCCGCATCATCCATTCTTGTTCATTAAGAACAGTATTACAAATATAATAGTCTGTTAGCTCTGCAAATTGCTCAAATCCATATTTTGGTTCGCTTGCCATCTCAAGGATGATAAAGTCATATTCTTTTTTAAATTCTTGTAATATATGAGAAATGTCATTTGAAAAATCTTGTGCAGAAATAGCACTTGTTAACCCCTGAGGAAGAATATCAACCCCCGTATCATAATCACGGTAAATAACATCATGCAACTGGGCATTGCCCGTTAAAATATCACTCAGTCCGCGATGTGGACCAATGACCTTCTCTATTTGTTGACCAGAAATATCGACCAACAAAATTGTTTTGTTCTCTTTTGTGAGATGAAGTGAAAGCTTTGCCGCTGTCCGTGCAGCCTCTGGTCCAATGATTGAAATAATGGTCGAAGCACGCCATTTCAAAACATCAGATAATCCCTCTATCGTAATAAAAGCTTCAAGATTTTTCATTTCTTGAGAGACTAAAATACTCTCGTTCTTCTTAAGAGCATTTTCTTTTGATCTCAAATCCTCTTCTGAAGGTTGATCTTTTTTGCTTTTAAAGCACGGATAAAATAACAATATTCCTAGTAAAAGAGTAAGGAAGCTAGCCAATGCACTCACAAAAATATTTTTTCCATAAAGAGCCATAAAAGAAATTGGTGCTAACGTTGTTGGCATAACCACGTGGATATTTGTGTTTTGTAAAAGAAGAGGATCATCACTCAATCTCCGATATGAACCAATAATTTTTTCTCTTCGTTGAGCAGAGTTACTCATCGCTTTATTTTGTGCATCGACTGCTGCTTTTATTTTATTTTCAAACTCGTTAAATATTTCATTCAAAGATTGGGATTGATCTTTTACAAAAAAGTTCATTCTTTTTTTGAGCTGTTTTTCTAATTCCGTTGCAATAACCTCATCTGAATGAACTTGATAAACGATTTGTAAAATTTTATTTTTTAATTGATGAGAAACTGTTTCTAATTCCGCAGTCATTGCTTTAATTTGAGGATGTGTCCACCCCAATTGCACCGCCATATGTGCTCTTTGCGTTTCCAAAAGATCACGTTTAGATTCCAGAGCAACAATTGCTGAATTACCTGCAATAAACGATAAAGACAATAAAGACTGTCCCTTTTCACGCATCGTGTTAATCGTTGAGTTCAAACTTGTTAAATGAATACGCTTTAAAGTTGCTTCCGTTAATTGCATAGAAAGATCATGAAGCTCTGTTTGTTTTACACCCTGCTGAATAAAAGACTCAACAGATGTACGAAATCCCTGCACGATATTAACGATTGCGGTATTATCATATTGTTTGTCTTCTAATTTATCATTTAACAAGAATTGTTTCTGTTTTATAATTGCTTGTGAAAATGCGGAAAACCAAGTTTCCAACCCACGTTGAGCTGCTTCAAGTGTCTCAGCTTCAAAAGTCAAATCGATAAAATCACCACGACGCGATAAACGGATATTTTCATGATTTTTTTTCTTATTAAAAGCACTTAAAGAAAATTGCGAATCATTGAAGAACATAGGCTGTGAAAACAAAAAGGCGATAACATTGTCTTGCTTTTTGATTGGTAACGGTTTTCCTACAGAATCAGATAATGAAAATATTAAAGTTGCTTGGTAACCACGGGGCTGGACAAAATAATACAACCAAATCAAAGATATACATAGCACTTGTAATAGCAAAACAATCAAAATGCTTCGCCATACGGTACGTACGAATAGTCTTTTATTACACTTAAGACTCATCTTTATTTTAACCAGCAAAATACTTCTTCATATTGTTTTATTAAGAGAAAGTAGTAACTATCCTCTTAACTTGCTGTCATATTATTTTCAGATAATAAAAACATAAAATTTAAGCACAAATGTTCAGCAATAGCTTTAAAGAACTTAATTCATATTTTTTTTGATGTTCTCTAATTGTTTTTTTGCTTCAGAAGTAATAACGGCTCTAATGGTAACAGACCCATCATCATGTCCTTCTTGCATTATTTCCGCAGAGTTTTCATAAAACCAATCGATAAGCGACATTTCATGAGGTTTTAAAAGATATTCAATGCTTTGCACCTCTCCAAAAATTCGCTTTTCAATGGCTCTTAATAATTGATCGAGTCCATCCCCCTTAAGCGCTGATACCATGAGAGCAGGATTTAATCGTGTTTTTGCGCTTGTTTGTAAAACATTCAATGCCTGCTCATCCAACATATCAATCTTATTCCAAACTTCTATGATATGCTCCATATCATCAATATCGATATCAAGACTTGAAAGCACTTCTAAAACATCTTGAGCATGTGCACGATGATCAAGATCTGACATATCTCTTACATGAAGAATGAGATCCGCTTCAACCACTTCTTCAAGGGTTGCTCTAAAAGCTGCAATCAAATTTGTTGGCAAGTTAGAAATAAACCCTACAGTATCAGACAAAAGAATAGTTTTTCCATGGGGAAGAACAACTTTGCGCAAAGTCGGATCAAGCGTTGCAAATAACATATTCTTTGCTAAAACATCTGCACCACTTAAACGGTTAAAGAGAGTTGATTTTCCTGTATTCGTATATCCTACCAGTGCCACAACAGGATAAGATGTTTTTTTCCTTTTTGCTCTATGAAGTGCACGTGTTTTAATAACCGTTTCCAATTCGCGTCGAATACGAATAATTTTCTCTTGTAAAAGACGCCTGTCTGCTTCAATTTGCGTTTCACCAGGTCCACCTAAGAAGCCACGCCCCCCCCGTTGCCTTTCCAAGTGCGTCCAACTACGCACAAGTCGCCCTTTTTGATAGGACAAATGCGCTAACTCTACTTGCAAAACTCCTTCTTTTGTTCGTGCACGATCCCCAAAAATTTCAAGAATCAAAGCCGTTCTATCGATAACTTTGCAATTCCATAATTTTTCTAAATTACGCTGCTGTACTGGTGTTAAAAAGTGATCTACAATCGCAAGCTCAATAGAATATTCATCTATGTAACAGGTTAACGCATCTACTTTACCTTTTCCAAAGAGAGTTGCAGAGCGAGGCGTTGCAATATTAATCGTTTCATAATTAACAACTTCTAACCTTATAGCACACGCTAAGCCTAATGACTCTTTAACACGAGAAGATATCGAACACTCTCTCAAAGAGCTTTCACTTCTATTTTCTTGAAAAATTGGTATCAAAACAAGTGCGCGCACCTGTCCTGTATTCTGCGAAAATATCCCTCCTAATCTCTCATTTTCATTTATCATAGCAATCTAAGTACTTTTAAAATGGGATAAGAGGTCTATCTTAAAATGACATGCTTACTCAGGACTTTCACCCTCAAACATCTGCACAGGCTGTCCAGGCATAATCGTAGAAATAGCATGCTTATAAACCAATTGCGCGTGTCCATCTCGGCGTAAAAGAACACAAAAATTATCAAATGAAGTTACAATACCTGTGAGTTTAACGCCATTGACAAGAAAAATTGTAAGGGAAATTTTTTGCTTACGCACCGTATTTAAAAACACATCTTGCAGGTGTTGTGATCGCTCTGCCATTATTCTTACACCTTCATCTCGATTGCATAAAATATTCGTGCATGCATATCGACTGAAAAATATCCAATTGTCAACGTAGAAGCTTCAAAATTTAGCAACAAACAACTGAAATTAGAGAAAAAACGGCTCTTTAAGGCAATAATAAAGCGCAACTTACGAAAAGCTATATTAAATTAAAAATTTTTCCACGTTTACTTTTTTATGAGCTTACAATTCAAAGGCATACTTTTATACATCCTAAGCTATTACAGACTATATGTGATGATGAAGCTGCTTCATTTAGAATCAATAAAAGTAAACGGACAACAATATTTATTAACGATCATCGGTATTAATAGAGAGGTAATCGCCACCCTACTGTATATATAACCGCCATTAAATTATCCTTATTTCAAAGACTAGCGGCTTATAAAGTTTTTTATAAACACAAGTTGTAAACAGTATTTTTGTTTTTGTTAGATTCAAATAATAAATTGTTTTTACTATATTTTATAACATTTTTAAACAGGGTATAAGAAACCGCGTTAACTTTATCTTGATAAGTTTTTAAAATTTTTTCCTAAGCATATTCCTTTCTAAATAATTAACAGCTAGTATGTAGAAATTATGTGGAAGAGGACGTATCCCTTTTCCGTCTGTAAGAGTACGAGGCGAGTATGGCACGCAGAACCAAATTGCAAACATTTGAAGTTGAAGTTGAAGAAGCCCTCACAAAAGCTATGAACTTTGATTTCAATGACACAGAATTTGAAACAATATCATCCAATAATTCTGAAAATATTGTTAATGTCGATGATCTGATTCAAAAAATTGCAATGGCAGAAGAAGAATTCTTTGCTGAAAACGGTACGTCAACTTTTGTTTCTAATATTCATGATGAAGCTGTTGTTGATAAATCCGTTGTTGAACAGCTTTTCACTCCAAAACCTTCACCTGATATTTCAGGTGGAACTGTTCATAATACATTGTTGTCTACAAAACTTCTTCCTGCAAATGATGATATAACAACCCCTGTAAATTTTGGACTATTAAAGCAGCGTTCTTCCTCTCGAGTCTACTGGTATACAACAGCGCTTAGTGCTTTATGGGCAACGGGAGGAGCTTTTATTGCGCATAAGCTCGCACCTACCGGACTCAGCTCCTTATCCAATATCAGCACTTTTGTTACATCCCCAACAGGACTCGCTGTAGCAGCCGGAACAGCAATTCCTATCCTTATATCTTGGGGCGTTGCTCAATTAACAAAACGTTCAAACGACTTGCATAACATTGCTCTTCTTATGACAAATGCTGCACAACGCCTTAGTGAACCACAACATTTATCTGAAAAACAAGCTATTGCTATAGGGCAAACCATTCGTGAAGAAGTAGCGGCAATGAACGAAGGTATTGAACGTACCCTCGGACGTGCTGTTGAACTTGAAGCAATCATACAAGGTGAAGTTCACAACCTAGAACAAGCCTATGCTGAGAATGAATCACGTATTCACACATTAATCAAAGAATTGAGCAATGAACGCATCGCCATTTTGAATCACGCAGATCGCGTACAATCAACAATTAAAGGAACCCAAGAACAACTGAGTGATGAATTTGGTTTAGTTACCTCTAAAATTGTAACCAATGTTGAAAAGCTTGCACAAACTCTCTCTCAAACTTTACAAAAACAAGGTGAAGACCTTGTTGAAAAGCTTTCCTATGCCGGTGATGGCGTAACAAATCAGCTTGTTGAAAAATTTAACGAAACAACAACACAAATTCAGCAGAAAAACACAGATTTTTTTCATGAATTAGGAAAAAACTTCGATGGTTTTGCAAAACGATTTGATCATAATGAAAAGCAAATAGAAAAAACCTTTAATGAAACAGCTGAAAAAGCGGAAGTACATGTTGCTAAAATTGCAACACATATACAGGCAGTAACAGATCAAACTTTGCACGCTGTCGATGAAAAGTTTAAAGCCTTGGATAAAGCTCTTATTGATCGTAATAATCAATCTCTACAGAATTTTGATGAGAAGATCTTAAAGCTCGACGACCAAGCACATAAACTCTCTTCTAAATTTGATAACGTAACCTCGCAAGCAATTGGAGCCTTTGAACAACGTTTAGCAACTGTTGATCTTTCTCTTAAAGAACATAGTGATTCGATCATTGATTCCTTTATAGAACGCAGTCAAGCTTTAGAAGATAATGCTGAAAAACTTGGTAACTTCTTGGAATCTCATGTCTTGAAAATAAATGAAAACCTCCAGGAAAAAACAGCAGACATTACCCATGCATTTACAAATGGACGTGAAGCTATTCTTTCTGCAATTGATAAAAGTAAAGAAAGTCTGAGAGAAGAAATTCAGTATGTCGACAATGCCATTGTTGATATCATACAAGAACGTTCACAAGATTTTAAAGTACAACTTTCTGATCAACGAGCTCTTATGGCAGACATGCTCGATAACGAGAAGAATAAAATTGCGGATACATTAAGAAATCAAATTGATGTCTTGTCCCAAAATACTTCTCATATTGAAAAAGTTTTGGCTGACAATATTCAAGTCGTTGATAAACAGGCTGAAAATCATATCACAAACATCATTCAATGCACTGAAAAACTACAAGATGTTATTGTACAAAGCTGCAATACAACCCAAGATGCTTTAGAAGCACAAGCGAGAAATATTGATATCCGTGCCGATGCTCTGCGTGACTCTTTAGCGATTAATAGTTTTTCTCTCAATGAAGTTCTTGCCGATCAAGCACGCACACTTGAGCAACGCATGGAAACAATCCATAACCTCATTGCAAAAAGTGATATACGTGTCGATGTTGCATTGAAACAACAAATAGATTTAGTTGAGAGTGCACTTGTTGCCAATAATAAGAACATTACTGAAACGGTTCAAGATCATATCAAAAACCTTGAAAGCCATGCCGAAATTTTAAAGAATACTCTCTCTCAATCGAGTGGTGTTTTCTTTGAAACCCTTGAAACACGTATGGAATCATTCGATACAGATCTAGAAGATCGTGCACACAAGATTTTTGAACGGACAACAACGCTAGAGGAAACATTATCTGAAAAATTTAGCCAAATCTGTGAAGCCATTGATATGCAAACATCTGTTATTGAGGAACGTTCTGACACGTTAAAAACGTCTCTCATGCTTAATAATGAGCAAAGTCAGATAATTCAACAAGCGCTGGAAAGCAGTGTTGACAATATGCGTGTAACCTTAGAAGACTCTGTTAATACAGTTACAGATAATCTGCATAACAAGATTATAAAAGCTTCTGATATTCTTTCTTCTACGAGTGAACAAATTCTTTCATCTGTTACAAATGTTACTGCACAAGCAGAAAATATTCTCTCAGAATCAGGCAATCGCATTGTATCAAATGTCAAAAAAACTGTTTATGATACCAGTGAAAAAGTTCTGTCCGTTCTGTCTGAACAAACAGCGCATACTGTCGAAGCTTTCGCAACAGCCAGTCATAATGCACAAGCATTATTGAATGAAACCATTCACACATCAACAACAGCAATAGAGCAAGTTCTTAATGAACGCTGTGATGTTCTTCATCACTCTATGCAAAATTTTAAAAATGATTTAGGGTATCAGCTCTCTGATGTAACGAGCCGTCTGGAAAATGCAGAAAATCAAACAGCAACACAAATTTCAAAACATGTTGGAAAAATAACAGAGCTGACAAATCACTTAAATCAAGCAGCGCAAAATACGACAGAATCAATAGATTCTTTAACACAGCATATCGGTGAACAACTCTCTCTCTCCACACAAGAAGCTGAACAAAGAATTTATGCACATAATGAATTTTTAGTGAATAGCTTAACCAAAGCTAACTCTGAAACAATTCAAACAATAACGGTTATGAAGGAAGAACTTGTTAATAATGTCTCATCCGTCTTAACACAGTTGAATCAATCAATTTACAATTTTCACGAAAATAGTAATGTTTTATTATCAGCTGTTCAAAATATTGATGGTCAGTTTAATGAGAGTGCGAATAATTTTTTCCGCAACACGGACCAAGTAGCAGAGCGTTTGTCAGCCTCAAATCAAGCGCTCAATAATAATGTTGAAATTCTGCAAGGACTTTCAAAGAATACCTTTGAACAAATTAATCATATAACGAGCAGTTTTGGTGAACATGCAAAAACACTTTCCCAAACTATTCATGTTCTTGAACAGTCTGAAAATTCACTTAGTGCAACACTTGAAGAAAAACATAATATGCTTTCTGTATTAAGCGATGCTCTTGTTTCAAAGTCTCATGAAATTAATCAATTGATTGGACATTATGAAAAAATCTTCAACTCAGCACTTGAACGCTCTGATAAGAATGCACGTAACTCCACAAATTCATTCCAACAATCACTTAATAGGCTTGTTAGTGAAGCATCGACGCGTTTTTCAGAAGCAGCAGAAGACATACGTCGCTCCGCTGATGAAGTTCGTTTAGAGCTTTCAAAGATTAATAATGATATCAATGAAAATGTTAAAAAACTTCCAGAAAAGACAAAAGAAACAACGCAAACAATTCGCACAGCTTTGAATGAACAGATTACAGCGTTACAAGATCTAGTCAGTGTTATACAAAATGATCAAAAGAGCGCAAAAAAACAGCTGATATCAGAATTTCCTGCATCATCAATGTTTAATCAAAGAAATGACAATTCCACTGAGTCCGTTAAAAAGATCGTACCACCTAAGCCTATTTTGCAACAAGATCAAAGCAAAAAAAGACCAAATAAATGGGTGTCAAATCTCTTAGAAAGAGCTTCACGTGAAGAAACGTTTTATGATGCTCCCCCTAGTGATGATGTTTTAACATCAGTGCAAACAAAACCATCTCCTGCAAACAGCTCTCTTAATTCATTAGCTTCTGGTATAGTGAAAGCTATTAATCACAATGCCATTGTTGAGCTATGGGATCATTATCAACGTGGACAAAAAAACATCGTAACAGAACGCCTTTATACCTTAAATGGACAAAAAATATTTGAAATGATTAAGAGAAAATATATGAGCGATTTTGAGTTTAAACGTTCAGTGAATCAATATGTTACAGATTTCGAAAAGCTCTTACGTGATATATCGCGTAGTTCTGGTTCTTCCAGCTCAGTTCGCAAATACCTGATATCAGATACCGGAAAAGTTTATACTATGCTTGCTCATGCAAGTGGTCGAATCCAATAAAAAAATAAGAAAAGTGGAAAAAGATATTTTTTCCACTTTTTTCCTCTCCAGTTGTTTTAATGGCTCATCGTAGAGTACTTTGCTTTCAACTACGGCTTTGTACTTCAAAGGCTGGAATAATTGGCATGCGGTTTTCTTTGATATCCTAAGCAATAACCCTAAAGAAGCGTAATGACTTATCAAACAACATATCACTTTAAGAATGATAAGCATATTTTCTATTTTCTTATCTTTTTCTTAACTCCTTTATTTTCCATAGTTTCATAAAGGTACAAAATAGGTAATAATTATTTTTGCTAATTGTGAAAAAATTCCATGCTCTTATATTAAAATAGCTCATAGAAACATTTCTATTTATTTTTCAAACGTTTTTTATCCACACATTACTCTCGTTTGAATTATGTAATTGAATATTTTTTATTATATTAGGTGAATTTTAAATAAAAGAATCTTATTGTATTCAAATTTCTCATTCAACATACGAAATGATGCATTATAAATTATAAAGAAAAGCGTTATGCGAAATATATGATTTTCATGTATAAAATCCGCAATTACAGCCATTTCAGCCACATCTTTGTTTATTAAAACACATAATTATCAGTATATAAAAGATACAGCTTTCACTATTAAGAATCCAATTGAACAACATAACTTTCATTCTCAACTTTCCAGTTTCCTTTAAAATAGCGGAATAAACAATTTATAAATTACAAATTGTTATTTAAAATTTCTTCTACCTCCGTATAAAAATTTAAATAAAATATATATTTTATAAAAAATGGATGAAATTGATAGGAACCGTTCTTCTGTTCTTTCCTTATTTTGTAAACATTGCAAAAAAATAATGGCTTGATAATGTAATCGTTAGAAAATATTTTATTTTTTTGTAAAATAATCAACTTTTACGAGTTTTATTAAGGAAAGAAAAACAAATGTGCTGCTATCAATGAAATTATTCATGCACACAAACAAAAAGAATCATCAAACTGGTTTTACGATCCAGAAGAATTTGCTCATGCTCATGCATTTTGATATTCAGAGAAATGAGGATCTATTAGTGGACAAAACCTTATCGTAGATGGAACATCTCATATACACATACGCTAACTTGGATATCATAAAAATGTCTAGAGAACGAAATAGTGATTTCAGTTCACCAAAAGCTGAACTTGACAGTGCCGCACTTTTTTATCACCAACACCCAAAACCTGGAAAATTGGAAATACAAGCAACAAAACCTCTTGATAATCAACGTGATTTAGCTCTTGCTTATTCTCCAGGCGTTGCAGCACCATGTCTTGCGATTCATGAAGATCCCAATCTTGCTGCTCAATATACCTCCCGTGCTAATTTAGTCGCTGTTATATCCAATGGAACTGCTGTTCTTGGTTTAGGAAACATTGGTCCACTCGCTTCAAAGCCAGTTATGGAAGGCAAAGCCGTTTTATTTAAAAAATTTGCGAATATTGATGTTTTTGATATTGAAATTGATGCATCCGATATAGAACAAATGGTACAAACGATATCAACCTTAGAACCTACATTCGGTGGTATTAATCTTGAAGACATTAAGGCTCCTGAATGTTTTGATATCGAAGAAAAGCTTCGTGCTAAAATGAATATTCCAGTTTTTCATGATGACCAACATGGAACTGCCATTATTGTTTCTGCAGCTGTATTAAATGCCTTAACTCTTTCAGGAAAAAAAATTGAAAATGCAAAAATAGTTACCTCAGGTGCAGGTGCTGCTGCCCTAGCTTGTCTTAATCTTTTGGTTCGTCTTGGGGCGAAAGTTGAAAATATTTGGCTTAGTGACTTAGAGGGGGTTGTTTATGAAGGTCGCAAGACCCTTATGGATCGTTGGAAAATCAATTACGCACAAAAAACGGACGCACGAACTTTATCTGATATTATTGATGATGCGGATATTTTTCTAGGCCTATCTGCGGGTGGTGTTTTAAAGCCTGAATATCTTAAAAGAATGGCTCAAAATCCACTCATTTTAGCGCTGGCTAATCCAGTACCAGAAATTATGCCTGAAGAAGCACGCTCTATACGACCAGATGCAATGATCTGTACAGGACGCTCTGATTATCCCAATCAAGTTAATAATGTCCTTTGTTTTCCCTATATCTTCCGTGGTGCATTAGACGTAGGTGCTTGTGCAATTAATGAAGAAATGAAAATGGCCGCTGTTCATGCGATTGCTGCCCTTGCACGTGAAGAAACTTCAGATGTTGTAGCACGTGCATACTCAAAAGAACCACCCAATTTTGGACCAGACTATCTGATCCCCTCTCCTTTTGATCCGCGTTTAATACTGCGTATTGCTCCCGCTGTTGCTAAAGCAGCAATGGCAACTGGTGTTGCCATTCGTCCCATTGAAGATATGGAAGCCTACTATGATATCCTCAATCGATTTGTCTTTCTTTCTGGTTTAACAATGAAACCTGTTTTTGCTGCAGCAAAAACAGCAAAACGTAAACGCGTCATCTATGCTAATGGTGAAGATGAACGCGTCCTTCGTGCAGCACAAGTTGTCATTGAAGAACAAACCGCAACGCCTCTCCTTATCGGCCGTCCACATGTCGTAGAAGCGAGATTAAAACGCTTTGGTTTAAGAATTCGTCCTGGTATAGATTTTGAATTAACCAACCCTGAAGATGATCCACGTTTTCGTGATTATGTTAATTTATTTTTTCATTATACAGGAAGGCGTGGTGTTACGCCTGAAATGGCAAAAACAGTAGTAAGAACATCAACAACGGCTATTGCTGCCCTTGCCGTCATGCGTGAAGAAGCAGATGCAATGATTTGCGGCTTAGAAGGACGTTTTGAACGTCAACTTGAATTGATTGAACAAATTATCGGTCTTGATCCTAATGTTCATCGTTTTTCTGCTATGAGTTTGCTTATCTCTCAACAACGTACTCTTTTCCTCACAGATACTTACGTCAACGAAAATCCTTCTGCAGAAGAAATCGCTGAAATGACTGTATTGGCAGCTCAAGAAGTTGAAGCATTTGGAATAACACCAAAAGCAGCCTTATTATCACACTCAAACTTTGGTTCTAAAAACACAGAAAGTGCGCGTAAAATGCGACGTGCAACAGAAATTCTTGCCAAATTACACCCTGATTTAGAAGCAGACGGTGAAATGCATGGTGATTCTGCCCTTTCCAAAGTTTTTCGTGATCGTGTTTTTCCTGATTCTCGTCTTAAAAGTGAAGCTAATTTGCTTGTCTTTCCAACACTTGATGCAGCCAATATCACGCTCAACACTGTTAAAAGCCTCACAAATGCACTCCATGTTGGTCCTATTCTAATCGGGGCAGCACGTCCCGCCCATATCTTAACGCCCTCAGTAACTTCACGGGGAGTTGTTAATATAACAGCCCTTGCTGTCCTTGCAGCCAATAGAAAAAATAGTCTCGTAAAATAAATGCGCAATAAAATTTCAAAGTTTTTTAAATATTGAGATATAGCGTTTCATGTACTGTAAACCTCTTTTCTCTATAGAGAAAGATAGCTATATTCTGGATTAAGTCTTTTTTTTTAAGAGAAAAAAGGCTAGAAGAACGATATTAAATGTATTTTGAATTTACTAACTCTATAATAAGGAATCCGTACATTGCCTTCCACGTTTGATAAAGTTGCTGATATCATTGCAGAAATCAGTGAAATTGATCGCGATACAATTACACCAGAAAGTCATACAATTGACGATCTAGGAATCGACAGTCTTGATTTTCTTGATATTGTTTTCGCTATTGATAAAGCTTTCGGAATAAAAGTCCCTCTAGAACAATGGACACAAGAAGTCAACGAAGGTACTGTTGCAACAGAAGAATACTTTGTTCTTAAAAACCTTTGTGCAAAAATTGATGATCTCGTTGCCTTAAAACAGGCGGAGTAATTTTTTCACCATGCATGATCAATCTGTATTCATCACTGGTATAGGCCTCATAAGCTCTCTGGGGGAAGGAGTTGATCAACATTGGAATCTCTTAAATGATCCAATCCGTACACCAAACCTAGATTGTACAACTTTTTCACCCTACACGGTTCATAAATTGCCCGAAATTGATTGGAGTTTACAAATTCCTAAAAAAAGTGATCAACGGCAAATGGGAACATGGCAGCGTCTTGGTACCTATGCGGCTGGTCTTGCTCTTGATGATGCTGGCATGAAAAATGATGAACACCTCACTTCAACAATGGACATGATTGTAGCAGCAAGTGGAGGAGAGCGTGATATTACTGTTGATACACAGATTCTTTCTAAAGCGCGCGCAGTTGCCGATCATGCCTCTATGTTAAATGTTGCTCTTTCAACCGAACTTCGTCCAACATTATTTTTGGCACAACTTTCAAACCTTTTGGCAGGAAACATTTCAATTGTTCATAAAGTCACTGGATCGTCTCGTACATTTATGGGAGAAGAAGGCAGTGGGCTTTCTGCTCTTCAAATTGCTGTAGCTCGCATTAAATCAGGTCAAAGTACCCATGCTCTTGTAGGAGGTTCCTATAATGCACAAAGTTATGATATGTTGTTGGCGCATGAACTTGGTGGTCTTTTAACCCATAATGGATGGAGCCCAGTGTGGGATCGTAAAATCCACCCCGGCGGCGGTATCATAGCCGGTTCTGGTGGTATCTTCCTAGTTCTTGAAAGTGGAGAACATGCAAAAAAGCGCAACGCACGTGCTTATGCTGAAATTAGCCAAATTATTACAAACCAAACAGATAGAACCAAAATTCCACTTAGAGAATCAATTGCAACAATGTTAAAAACTGCGGGCGCTAAATCTGCCCTAGCCATTTCAGCAGCCTCAGGAGCTCACGAAGCAACAAAAGCAGAACAAAATGCTCTTGATAATGCTGATCTATCTTACCGTGGCATTACAACATTATTTGGTTATATGCGGGAAGCACAATTTCCTCTAGCTCTAGCTCTTGCAGCACTTTCAATTGAAAAAAAACACAGTTTTCCAGCGTTAAGTCCTCATGAAAAACCTTTTTCTAAAGAAGTACGTGAAATATTTGTTACAACTATTGGTATAAAAAGAGCTGAAGGTATTGTGCGTCTTACAGCTGTTTGAAGGGAATTTCTATAGTGAAATATCATGATCATTTTGGACGTCCACTTGTAGCAATAACTGGGGCAGGCATCGTCACATCACTGGGACAAGGAAAACATGAAAATTGGCAAAAATTAACAAGCGGTGTAAGCGGTATCCACAAAATAACACGTTTTCCCGTTGAGGGATTAAATACATATATTGCTGGAACAATTGATTTTCTCAAAGAAAGTACACTTGGTGCTTCAGCTCTTTCTGAGAAGCTTGCACATCTTTCCGCTGAAGAAGCTTTGGAACAAGCTGCTGTTGATAAAAAAAATTTTAATGGACCACTCTTTCTAGCTGCTCCTCCTGTTGAACTTGAATGGACCGCACGTTTTAGTCTTGATCAAGAGGACGAATTCAATGGTGAACCTTCTTATGCACACCTTCTTAAAGTCTGTAAGAATAAACTCCATGAAACGCTTTTTGAAGCCACACAATTTGGTGCAATTGCAGAAAAACTTCAAAAAACATTTGGCACAAAAGGACTTCCTGTTACACTTTCCACTGCTTGTGCATCTGGTGCAACAGCAATTCAATTAGGAGTTGAATCTATTAGACGGGGAGAGACAAATCGAGCTCTCATAATTGCGACAGATGGATCAGTTTCAGCTGAATCTCTCATCCGTTTTTCGTTACTATCTGCTCTTTCAACCCAAAATGAGCCTGCTGAAAAAGCAGCAAAACCCTTTAGCCGTGATCGGGATGGATTTGTTATGGCAGAAGGCTCAGGTGCTTTTGTTCTTGAATCTCTTCAAAGCGCATTAAACCGTAATGCTACAGTTTTAGGAATTTTAGCTGGCTGTGGAGAAACAGCCGATGATTTTCACCGTACTCGTTCAAAACCCGATGCATCACCAGCAATTGAATCCATCCGCAAAGCTTTAGATGATGCAAAAATAACCATCAATGAAATTGATTATATTAATGCACATGGAACTTCCACACCTGAAAATGAGAAAATGGAATATCTTGCATTATCAACAGTATTCGGTGATCTTTTAGAGCATATTCCAGTCTCTTCTAATAAATCAATGATTGGGCATACATTAACTGCTGCTGGTGCAATAGAAGCGGTTTTTTCGCTTTTAACCATTCAATCGGGGATACTTCCACCTACAATAAATTATGATAATCCTGACCCTGATATCCCTTTAGATGTTGTTCCTCATCATAGCCGTAAAGCCTGTGTCAATGCAGTTTTGTCCAACTCATTTGGATTTGGTGGTCAAAATATGAGTCTTGTCATCACTGCATATAAAGGATAATCCTTTAATAATAAAATTTTACAACGCTAACCTAATAACATATTTAAAGGGAATGGTAATGCGTGCACTGCAACTCTTCGATGATCGTCGGCTTGAAATCACTAATATTTCCCCGCCATCTTCACCTAGTCTAGGTGAAGTAACTGTGCGGATAAAAGCCGTTGCTCTTAATCATATTGATGTATGGGGATGGCGTGGCATGGCTTTTGCGAAAAGAAAAATGCCCCTCATCATTGGTGCAGAAGCCTCTGGTGAAGTTATACAAATAGGAGATGGCGTTGAACATCTCCAACTTGGACAGATTGTCTCAATTTATGGTGCACAAACCTGCGGAGTATGCCAAGCTTGTCATGAAGGACGAGATAATCTTTGCAGTCATGTAAAGGGAGTCTACGGTTTTCACCTTGATGGATTTGCGTGTGAGCTTGTCAATTTGCCAGCACGTTTATTAGTTCCATCACCTCCCCAATGTGATGAATTGCAGGCAGCGGTTGCTCCAATTACTTTTGGTACCGTAGAACATATGCTTTTCGATAACGCAAAACTACAAGCAGGAGAAACAATCCTGATACAGGCTGGTGGTTCAGGTATTGGCTCTGCAGCCATTCAACTTGCAAAACACATGGGCTGTACAGTTATCACAACTGTAGGTTCAGATGAAAAAATTGCAAAAGCACACTCTCTTGGAGCAGATCATGTGATTAATTATCGTAAAGATCGTTTTGAAGGTGTGGTGCGTAAATTAACCCAAAAAAAAGGTGTTGACGTTGTTTTTGAGCATGTTGGTGTAGATACATGGAACGGTTCTTTGTTATGTATGAAAAAAGGAGCACGCTTAGTGACTTGCGGCTCTACCTCTGGTGTTTCAGCACCAATAAATCTCATGCAATTATTCCAACAACAACTTAAGATATTCGGTTCATTTGGCTGCCGTATGGAAAATATGAAAAATGCCATGCAAAAAATGGCAGAAAAAACTGTACACCCTGTCATTGATACAATTGTTGAGCTTGATGAAATTGATACAGCTTTAAAACGAATGGAGAGCCGTGATGTTTTTGGTAAAATTATCCTTAAAATCGATTAAATCATGATGAAGCTTTCTCTTAAAAATCTCATATATCTTATTAAAATTATAGCTAAAAAAATATCCTACTTGTTATGGGCATATCTGCTCTTTGGTTCTTTATTTATTCTAAAATGCTTTCCTGCCAAAATGGGAGTCTCTTTTTTTTCTTGGTTGGTAAAAAAAATTGGTCCCCTTTTACATCGTCATCAAATCACACTTAAAAATCTTAGAGGTGCATATCCAGAAAAAACAGAGCAAGAACTCCATGCAATTGCAATAGAAATGTGGGAAAATATAGGACGTTTCCTAGCCGAATATATTTTTCTTGATAAAATTTTTGATTTTGATCCTCATGCAGACGAGCCAGGTTTCATTGAGGTTAAAGGCGTTGAAATATTTGAGCGATTAAAAAATGAAAAAAAACCACATATTTTTTTCACCGCACATACTGGAAATTTTGAACTTCTGCCTATTTGTGCACAAAGTTTTGATCTTAATGTTACAGTATTATTTAGACCACCCAATAATCCCTATGTTGCCAAACGAGTCCTTAAAGCACGACAAACTTCTATGGGGCATCTTATTCCCTCCAAGGCCGGTGCAGCATGGGCATTAGCAGCCAAATTAGAAAAAGGTGAAAATGTTGGTATGCTCGTTGATCAAAAATTTCGCCGCGGTATCATGGGAACATTTTTTAACAGACCTCTTAAAACAAATCCCTTAATTATAAAACTCGCTCGACAATATGACTGTGATATTTATCCAGCACGTTGTATTCGTTTGCCTAATGGACGTCATCGTTTAGAGTTATATGAACATATAGAACTTCCACGTGATGAAAAAAATGATATCGATATAGCTGCTTCTACGCAAAAATTAAATGATATTGTTGAATCTTGGGTCCGTGAATATCCTGGACAATGGATGTGGTTACATAGACGTTGGGACACCTAACATAAGGCTCTATTGCTTACAAAGGAAGTGCAAATGTTAGCTTCAAAAGACATCAAAGATCTCATTGCAATTATCACTGCATTACGAAATTCTGATAGCGGTTGTATCTGGCATAAAAAACAAACTTTTGAATCCCTCATACCCTATATGCTCGAAGAAGTTTACGAAGTAATCGATGCCATTGAACGAAAAAACCGAAAGGATCTCTGTGAAGAACTTGGAGATCTTCTTGTACAAGTTATCTATCATGCTACCATTGCACAAGAAGAAGGCAGCTTTACTTTTGAAGATGTTGTTTATGCAATCACGGCAAAAATGATTCGACGCCATCCTCACGTTTTTGGAAATGCCGAGCAAAAAAAACGAGGATTTATAAAAGAAGAGTGGGAATATATAAAAAAAAGAGAACAGGTTGAACAAAAAAAATTGCGCGAAGAAAAAAACAACAATTCCTCCACAAGCATACTCGCACAAGTAAAACAAATCCAGCCAGCAAACCAAGAGGCACTTGCTTTACAAGAAGCAGCAGCTAAAGTAGGTTTTGATTGGAAAAAAAGTGATAAAGTTTTTGAAAAAATAGAAGAAGAACTCGAAGAGCTCAAAGAAGCCATCAAAAATAAACAAAATTCAGAGATAGAAGCAGAGTTTGGAGATCTCTACTTTATTCTCCTTAATCTCGCACGCCACTTAGCGATTGATCCACAAAAAGCATTAAAAAAAACGAATATAAAATTTCGAAACCGTTTTGCCTATATTGAAGAAAAGCTATCCACTCAATCTAAAACACTCACTGACGCATCCTTGAATGAAATGGAAGCACTTTGGAAACAAGCTAAAAATGAACAATAAAAATATTAGATTTTTTCTACCTCAAAGAACAAGTCCCTCTAAAATTACTGAATTATAATTCAGCTCAGCTCAATTTGTTTTATATTGATCCTGCGTAGCAGGACGAAGTTCCACCGATTCGCCACACCCACATGCTGAAACTTGATTAGGATTTTTAAAGACAAAACCAGAACGAAGCGTTGTCACTTCATAATCCATCTGCGCCCCTAATAAAAATAATACCGCATCATGTGCTACGAAAACACGGGCACCATTCACTTCAACAACATCCGCATCTATCCCCTTTTCTTTGACAAGAGTAATTGTATACTCCATCCCTGCACAACCACCTTTTTTGATACCAACAAGAATACCCTGTGCATCTTTTGCATCCATAATCGCTTTAACACGATCCACTGCTGCTTCCGTCAAATTTATTACCGAAAAACGGCTCATGGTTTACTCTTTTCTTAGTTCAATAAACACTTTGAAAGTTTTTCCTCTATAATATTGTATCTAGTATTTTAGAAAAAAAACAACAAAACCTAAATTAAAGTATTCTGACCTTGTTTATTTGGATAAAAATGCGTACCCATAAAATGAGATTTATGATTATACAATCCAGAACTTACAATTTTTTGTCCACATAAAACACAAAATACTTCGTCTATAAAAACTCTAAACAAAGGAAAACGTTTCAATACCATACATTCACTCCTCTCCTTTTAAAAATCTTTATCTTTTTAGAAAAGTAACGATTAGATAAGGAAAAAATATACCCCCCGTACTCATTTTCTCCCCTCCTTCTCCAATTCATACCCCTAAATCCACCAATCTTACCCCTTCACAAAATGATTACAAAGAATTTTACAGATTTGTTACGTATCTTGAATTGATAACAAGATATTGATGTCCAAAATTTTTTACTTTCAAAAGCTCTAAGTGCAAGAGCATTTTAGATTTTATTCTGTTTATTTTTTCTCTTGCCTTTAAAGAAACAGTCATTTAATCGTTTTACACAAACTCGGAGCGTAGCGCAGCTTGGTAGCGCACTTGACTGGGGGTCAAGGGGTCGTGGGTTCAAATCCCGCCGCTCCGACCATTTTTCAAATGCTATAAAATAAAAAATAAGCTTACTTAAAAAGTGAATTATTATGCATTTCAATTAGCACATACATGAATTTTTTCTTCAACGTAAAATAATGTGCAATAACATTTTATCACAAACTCGAAATAAGCTGTTTTATTAAAATAAGCTTCGTTCTTAGGAAAACACACACACGAAACGCGAGACCTTTTGCCTCGCGTTTTTTATTCTTCAGAAAAATTTATAATTATTCGGTCTTATATTTTCTAAATTTTCCTACACGACAATGTCGCTATTATCATTTTTTGTAATGGATGGTGACATCTGTACGGTTATCTTTTTGGGTTTTAATTCAGCTGGCATTTCCCTTTTAAGCTGAATATGAAGAAGCCCATCTCCAAGTTCTGCTCCAATAACCTTAACATGATCAGCCAAATGAAAACGCCGTTCAAAAGCACGCGAAGCAATGCCTCGATAAAGGAATTCTCGCTCTTCATCATCATTTTCAGACTTTCTGTTTCCCTTAACGATCAGCTGGTTACAATGCGTTTCAATATCAATTTCATCTTGAGAAAAACCAGCAACAGCCATAGAAATTCTATAAGAATCTTCAGTTAAACGCTCGATATTATAAGGGGGATAAGAAGAAACTTCATCTGGTTGTCTTCTAGAATCAAACCAGTTAAAAAGATGATCAAAACCTACTGTGGAACGATAAAATGGTGAAAAATCTACTTGACGCATAATATTGCCCTCCTCTAGAGCGACTATAATTTATAATTAATTCACAAAGTTCCCAAATGGCAAACTTACTTGTGAACCTGCGGCCCCATCATGGCAACCACACTATATTATCTGGTAATTGTTTTTCTTTATTTCAACTCTTTGGAACCTAAATTGATAAAAACTATCTAAAAAGCAATATACCCCTTTTTAAATCCTTTTTCTTCATTACATAAATGTCAAAGTCCTCTCATTATCTCACGTTGCACTAAGCGGCAAATACACTGTAAAGGATTTCAATTGGAAACACCTATTTATCCCATAGACTGGGCTTCCACTCCTCCTAATATCCATCATGGTACTCTTAAAATAGCAATAGATCACGAAATTCGTTTTGCGATAACATATCCTGAGGTGGAAAAATCTAAGGGAACAATTGTTATTCTCAAAAGCTACGCAAGTACTTTAGAAAAATATTTTTTATTAATAAATGAAATTTCTAAACGCGGTTTTCATACAGCAATATTTGACTGGTTTGATCAAGAAAAAAAATCCTTCAAGATAAGAAAACAAAGCCGACATCATTGTTTTGATATAAATAATGATATTAATGACTTATATAAATTTCTTAAAAATATTGTTTATCCTAATTGTCCGCCTCCTTACTCTATGCTCGCCTATGGTATAGGTGGATTGATAGCACTTAGCGGATTAGATCTCATTAATTATCAGTTTAATAAATTGCTCTGTGTTTCTCCCCTTTTTGCTCCATTCGGTAATAAAACGAATGGTTTTCAACATAAATTAACACAATTTCTTTCTGATATAGGTCTTGGCTTTATACCAGCGAAAGATGGGAAAAAATTAAACAAAAAAAAACAAAACAATATAAAATCGGAACACATGCATAAAGTGCCGTTCCATTCCATTAAGCCCCCAACATCCCAATGGATGGCATCGGTATTTAATGCGATCGATTCTATGAAGAGAAATGTACTCCACGGAGATTTACGAATTCCAACACTCTTTATTCTAGCCAATCAAAACAATATTGCAAACAACATTGAAGTGCGGCAATTATGCCAACACACACGCCTGACAGAAAGTATTACTATTACAGGCGCTAAACTGGATACAATTATGGTTAACGAAAATTATAAAAAGCAATTTTGGGCTGCATTTGATGCATTTATTCCCGATAATGTATTTGTAAAATAACACTAAATCTTAATTTCCGCTCCACCCCATAAAAAAGAAAATTTCTACGAGCGTTGGATCTACAAACACTTTTTAATATAATGGATTTTACTTTCCAACCACTCATATGATTCGTTTTCTAGCCTCTACAGGCAAGCCATGACCTAAATATTTACCACGCATTCTAATAAAAAACTAATATACAAAGTATATCGTTACATTAAACAAAATTATTTTACATCATAAAAAATAACTTAATAAAAAAATATTTTGTATAATTAATAAAATGAAGATAATAAATCTACATTAATATAACATGATACATATTTATAAATAAAACATCAAAATACTATTTTTGATCTATTATTAAGTGTTAATTTAATATTATATCTAGAAAAATAATAGTTTTCATCTATTTAAGGAAAAAACTGAAAATAAAGCGCACTTATAATATTTATTACAAATCTCTATAAAAACAAATAACTATGAAATTTCTATTTCTTAAGAGAATTTTTAAAAAACAATAAATTAACATAATATTCTTCTAATTTCTCTATATAGCAAGTCCCTACAGTAACGGTTTTCATAAGTTTTTTAATGAAATTCTGATAATAATCAGCGAATTTAAAAGAAAAGATAGCAATGAATCATCTTAAAAGTTTTAGAGAACCTCTTCTTTTTTCAAAATCACATATATTTTGAATTTAACCAACTCACAACGAATATGCTGTATTCTGAATAAGAATGTAAGAATTAACCATTTTGCCATTCATTTCAATTATGAGCATTTTACCGTCTTTTTTATAAATACTCTATATTGTATAATTGATGCGGCAAAACTCTGACAAATGGAGCCATTGGAACATAATCATGAAACGAATCCTGCTCGCAGAAGATGATAACGATATGCGTCGCTTTCTCGTAAAAGCCTTAGAACGTGCAGGCTACGAAGTCGCCGATTTCGATAATGGTATTAGCGCGTATGAACGTTTACAAGAAGAGCCATTTTCCCTTCTCTTGACTGATATTGTGATGCCAGAGATGGATGGAATCGAACTCGCACGACGTGCTACTGAGATTGACCCTGATTTACGAGTAATGTTCATTACAGGTTTTGCAGCGGTAGCACTCAATTCAAATAGTGATGCCCCTCCTGATGCAAAGGTTCTCTCTAAGCCATTTCACTTACGTGAACTCGTCAATGAGGTTGAAAAGATCCTTATCGCTGCTTAAAAAGTATTTTTTTAAGTTATTTGCATCTCTTGAAAGAGAAAACGAAATTAGGCATTGACGTTTATCATTCTATATGGTGTATGCAACATCAATGAATGGGCGTGTAGCTCAGCGGGAGAGCACTACGTTGACATCGTAGGGGTCACAGGTTCAATCCCTGTCACGCCCACCAGATTCTTTTTCTTATCCTATAACTTGCTGTATTTATACATCTTTTTTACTGTGAGGGATGTCTGAATAAAGTTAGAGGAATAGGGTTTTTTAACATTTCTCTACAAAGGTAGCATTTTTCTCTCTTTTTGATTCGCGAATTACTTCTGGTATTTGTTTGAATTTTTCTAAATCCTCTTGTGTAAAAATATCTATAAATCTAGAAAACATGCCAACAATTTCACGCCTCAACAGATCAGAAGTCTTGATTGTAAAACTTGTGCGACAAGCATCCGATTCTCTTCTCAAAATTTCTGCTACCC
>NZ_JBHIMM010000053.1:0-512 GCF_042194115.1 Bartonella sp. MR90HLJMH | reverse complement strand
AAAGCTCAAACAGCCCAATGATAGGAACCGTGTGCCTATTAATAAAACAATCCCTGCCGAAATTAAGCGAGGAGACAACGGAATCTCATAAACTGATTTATGAAGTTAATAATATAATGGTCAGTCTTTCTAAATATGTGAAAATTAAAAGGAATAAAATATGCAAAAGCTGATTATTATCATAGCAATTAGTGCGTTTCTTGGAACAACAAACTTAGTAAGAAGTGACACTGTTACTAAGCAAGGAGGAGGTAACGAGCGTGTTACTGTAGTAGTCTCTGGTACGGGGTTAGAGGATCTCACTGCACTAAAAAAACATACAAAAAACCCAACACCACCAAGACGCCGCAAGCCACCAAAAGATTCCCAGCCACCAAAAAATCTTCCACCTACTTCTGGAAATAACGGAAATCTCGCACCGCCACCACCTGCTCCACCAGCAGAATATCTGGAGATTATAGAGCTCTTAAAAAAACAGCTTGAGTTAAAAAAAGAACAACTTTCGCAAACAG
>NZ_JBHIMM010000052.1:0-514 GCF_042194115.1 Bartonella sp. MR90HLJMH | reverse complement strand
CATTCTGCTTGTGTTGGTCCTTATCAGTTAGAGAGTTGGCGTCCTGGAGAAGCTCTTTTATTGCGTGCAAGCTCCAATTATTGGGGGGAAGCGCCTAAATTGAAGAAGATTTTAATTCGCCATGTTGCGGAGCCTGGAACGCAACGTTTATTATTGGAAAAATACGATATCGATGTTGCACGTAATCTGATGCCAGAGGATTTGTCAGATCTCCAAGCAACAACGGATATTAAGGTTGAAAAAGTGTTGGCGCCCTCCATGATTATATGGGGTTTTAATACGACGAACCCTATTTTTGCTAAGGAAAAAGTGCGTTTAGCGATGCGCTATCTTATTGATTATGAAGGACTCAGTAAGACCCTTCTCAAAGATGTTGGTATTCCCCGTGCAAGTTTTATTCCTCTTGGTAATCTTGGGGCTTTGGATGAAAAAGAAGGACAACCCTTTAAACTTGATCTCCAAAAAGCAAAGGAACTTTTAACAGAGGCAGGTTATCCGGATGGTTTTGAGGCCA
>NZ_JBHIMM010000051.1:0-518 GCF_042194115.1 Bartonella sp. MR90HLJMH | reverse complement strand
TTTCTGCCCCTCTGAATTGTTCAGATAGTACTGAACTTTCTACATTGGCTTTTGTTTTTATCGTATGGTAGGCATCCTTTTTGCTTCATGGTTAAAAATTTTCATATCAACTTCGCGTCTTTTCTTTTTGATAAGTGATTGCTCAGCTTTACGTAAATGCGTTATCATTTGCGTCTTTATAGATTCATTTTGGATCATGGCTAATGAACCATCGATATGTGTTTGAAGATCTGCAATATCTTTCAGGTTTTCTTTTGTTTGAAGTTCATCAAACAGATGTTGGAGGTATTTAAAACGATTTTCTACGGTTTCAAAAGTTTTCAAAGTTATAGCTTTATCTAGTATCGATAAAAATTGTAAACGCGCAAAAACAGCCTTGCCCATTTGATCAAGAGATCCAGAAATTTTGTTTTCTTCCTCTAATACCTTTTGATATGATTTCCTTGAAAGCTTATCTCTCTTATAGAGCGATTCTGGTTCTTTGAGAAAAAAACTAGAAAAGTCTATTTTCTGAGGTG
>NZ_JBHIMM010000050.1:0-552 GCF_042194115.1 Bartonella sp. MR90HLJMH | reverse complement strand
GCACTGAAATTGAGCTATTTTCATAAATTAAAAAATGAAATTAAGAAAAGATCAATTATCGCAAACTATACACTTTATTTTAGTGTCAAAATTATAATAATGACAATAAATATCATGATGTATATAACGGTAAAAAAGAGTCGTATTAAAATGAAGTCGGTCATTCTTACAATTTTGATTGCAAACATTTTATCGGCTTGTGCATTAGCACCAAAGCTAAAACAGCCCAATGATAGGAACCGTGTACCTATTAATAAAACAATCCCTGCCGAAATCAAGCGAGGAGACAGATGAAAAAGATAATTATCACTATAGCGATCAGTATAATTTTTGAAACGTCAGCTCTCGCTAATAAGTGTTACTGGAACCCCAGAAAATTTAGGACTGTATGTACTCCGATAGAGGAAAAAGAGACAGTAAATAATCCCTCTCCACCTCCACCGCCACCACCTGCTCCACCGACCCCACCTGCTCTACCAGCAGAATATCTGGAGATTATAGAGCTCTTAAAAAAACAGCTTGAGTTAAAAAAAGAACAACTTTCGCAAACAG
>NZ_JBHIMM010000005.1:0-171124 GCF_042194115.1 Bartonella sp. MR90HLJMH | reverse complement strand
TTTAAAGGACCGATCTATAATTTATCCAGTATTACTACAGATGGTACGGCAACAGAAAAGTCATACAACGATGTTGGAACCGCTTTTGCTGGTCTTGATACAAATATCAAAACTGTGAACGCTCGCATTAAGGAAGTCTCTGAAGGTGTTGCACAAGATTCCTTGTTGTGGAATGATAAAGTCCATGCCTTTGTAGCGCAGCATGAAAAGAAGGAAGAAAAAGACGACGGCAAAGTTGTAGTGACGCAAGAAAACAGCAAGATCACATCGCTTGCGGCTGGCAAGATTGCAGCAGATTCAACGGACGCCATTAATGGCTCTCAGATTTATTCTATGAGTGAAATGGTTGGTAGTTATTTTGGCGGTGGTGCTGGATATGATAAAGAAGGCAAATGGATTGCTCCTACTTTCACGATTAAGACTGTTAAGGATGATGGTACTGAAGAAGAGAAGAAGTATAATACTGTTGCAGAAGCTTTGGCTGATGTTGGTACATCTTTCACGAATGTTAAAAACGATATTACTAATGTGGTAAGTAATAGTCTTGTTAAGTGGAATGAAGAGCAGAAAATAATCAAGATTGGTGGCGAAAAAGAGGGTGGTGTGATTACTCTTGCCGATAATAAAAATACGGCGCGGACACTTTCTGGTGTGAAGGATGCAGAAAAGAACGACGAAGCAGTTAACAAGGGACAGCTTGATGAGAATGTGACAAAACTTTCTGATGACATTGAAGAAGTGCGTTCTGTGGCAGTTCTTTATGATGAGGAAGAAGCTTCAGAAGAGGTCAGTACACTTACCAGAACAGCACCTAAAATTAATAAGAATAGTGTGACTTTTGGTGATCCCAAAACAGGCACTGTTGCGTTGCATAATGTTGCGGCTGGTAAGATTGCCAAGGATTCACATGATGCTGTAAATGGTGATCAGCTTCATTCACTAGGCAATAACGTTGCTACCTATTTTGGTGGTGGTGCAACATTTGCAGATGGTGCTTTTACAGCTCCGACTTATAAGATCTCAAATGTTGCTGAAGATGGTACGGCAACAGAAAAGCCCTACAACGATGTTGGTTCAGCTTTTGCTGGTCTTGATACGAGTGTCAAGAATGTGAATACGCATCTAACGAATGTAGAAAATAAGTTTACCCAAAAGATCGATGATATTTCGAAAGAGGTTAAAGGTGATGCCTTGTTGTGGAGTGATAAAGTCCATGCCTTTGTAGCGCAGCATGAAAAGAAGGAAGAAAAAGAAGACAGCACAGTTGTAGTGACACAAGAAAACAGCAAGATAACGTCTCTTGCAGCTGGAGCTGTCAGTGAAACTTCAACAGACGCCGTTAATGGCTCACAGCTTCATACCTTGGGCACTGTGGTTGCTACGTCTTTAGGTGGTGGTGCTGTCTATAAGGATGGGAAATGGACTGCTCCTAGTTTCAAGGTTAAAACAATCAAGGAAGATGGGAGTGCTGTTGAAGAGCAGAGCTATAATAGTGTAGCGGAAGCGTTTGCAGGCGTTGGCAGTTCTTTCACGAACATTCATAATGAGATTAACAAGGAGATTAGCAAAGTCGTAGGCGATAGCCTTGTTAAGCAGGATGAAAAGACAAAGGTTATCAATATTGGTAAAGAAGTAGAAGGCAGTGAAATCAATATTGCCAATAAGGCAGGTGCGGATCGGACTCTTTCTGGTGTGAAGGCAGCGACCAAGGATAATGAAGCCGTTAACAAAGGTCAGCTTGAGAAAGGTTTAACGGATCTTTCCAACAGTCTTCAGTCTGATGAATCAGCAGTTGTTCATTACGATAAAAAGGATGATAAAATTGATTATGCGAATGTGACTTTAGGAAAAGCTACAGATAAGACAGCTGTAGGTCTCCATAATGTTGCTGATGGTAAGATTGCCAAGGATTCACATGATGCAATCACGGGTGGTCAGGTTAACACAATCGGTGAGGATGTTGCCAAGTTCTTAGGTGGAGATGCTGCATTTACAAATGGAGCTCTTACACAGCCAACCTATAAATTATCGCACATTGCCACAGATGGAGTTGTGACAGAGAGTTCGTTCCAAGGTGTTGGCACCGCTTTTGCAGGTCTTGATGATAATATCAAGACTGTGAACGCTCGCATTAAGGAAGTCTCAGAAGGAGTTGCGCATGATTCCTTGTTATGGAGTGATAAAGCCCATGCCTTTGTAGCGCAGCATGAAAAGAGGGAAGAAGGAGACGACGGCAAAGTTGTAGTGACGCAAGAAAACAGCAAGATCACATCACTTGCGGCTGGTTCTATAGCATCAGGCTCGAGTGATGCGGTTAATGGTGGACAGATTTATGAACTGCAAAAACAGTTTGCTGGCTATTTTGGTGGTGGTGCTGGTTATAATGAGAAAGGCGAATGGCAAGCTCCAAACTATAACTTATCTAGTATTGATAAAGATGGTAAGGTAACAGATAAATCACATACCGATGTTGGTTCTGCCTTTAAAGGACTTGATGATAATATCAAGACTGTGAACGCTCGCATTAAGGAAGTTTCAGAGGGAGTTGCACAAGATTCTTTATCATGGAGCAAGACTGAAGGTGCTTTTGTTGCCCTGCATGGGGAAGGTGATAACAGAAAAGCAAGTAAGATCACATCGCTTGCAGCTGGCTCTATAGCATCAGGCTCGAGTGATGCGGTTAATGGTGGTCAGATTTATTCATTGAATCAGACTCTAGCAAAGTATTTTGGTGGTGATGCTAAGTATGAAGATGACGAATGGAGCGAACCAACTTTCACGCTTAAAACCTACAATGCAGATGGTACGGAAGGTGATCCACAGGAGCATCATAATGTAACGGAAGCCTTTGCAGGAATTGATAAGAATTTCACAAATGTCGTCAATGATTTTAAAGAACAAGTCACGAACATCACAGAATCTATGCAAGGCGATGCGCTGTTGTGGAATGAAAGTGCAAAAGCCTTTGTAGCCAAGCATGGAGAAAAAGACGGTGAGAAGACAAACAGCAAGATCACATCGCTTGCAGCTGGTTCTATAGCATCAGGCTCGAGTGATGCGGTTAATGGTGGACAGATTTATGATCTGAATCAGTCGCTAGCAAAGTATTTTGGTGGTGATGCTAAGTATGATGGTGATGGCTGGGTTCTTCCAGGTTTCAAGCTAATGACTTTCCAAGAAGATGGCAGCTTTGAAGAGGAGGATTATGATAGCATTGCAGCCGCGTTTGCCGGTATCAATAAGGTCTTCAAGAATCTTCATAATGAGATTTCAGAAAATATTGAGCAAAATGCGTTGTTGTGGAGTGATGATGCGGGTGCGTTTGTAGCACAGCATGAGAAGGAAGGTAAAAAGGACAACAGCAAGATCACGTTCCTTGCGGAAGGAAAGATATCAGAAGATTCGACGGATGCGATTAATGGAGGTCAGATTTATACTCTTCAACAGAGCTTTGCCTCATATTTTGGTGGAGGAGCTGGTTATGATAAGGAAGGAAACTGGCAAGGACCCAAATTCTACGTTCAGGTTTTCAATGAGGATGGTACGAAAGGTGATAAAGAGGAGCGTAATAATGTCTCTGAAGCATTTGATGTTGTTAATGACAGCATGAGCACTATCAACGATCGTATAAAAGAAGTTGAAAAGGATGTTGCGTCTAATGGTCTGAATTGGAATGAAGAAAAAGGAAGCTATGATGCTTCTCACGTTGATGATCAGGGCGTTAAGAGTCCTAGTAAGATTATCAATGTAGAGGACGGTAAGGTAGACAAAGATTCCAAAGAAGCAGTTAATGGAGGTCAGCTTTGGGAAACCCAGCAGATGATTACAGATCAGGTCAAGGATATTGAAACTAAAGTTACGGATGGATCTGTACAATATGATAAAGATGAAACAGGTAAAAAGACCAATACAGTTACATTAGTTGGTGGAGATGACAGTTCTCCAGTGTTAATAGACAATGTAGCGGATGGAAAGATTGAAAAGGATTCGAAAGAAGCTGTTAATGGAGGTCAGTTACATGATTACACAGAACAGCAGATGAAGACGGTTCTTGAAGATGCCAATAAGTATACGGATGAGAAAGTCAATACTATAGTTAATAATGGCGTTAACGAGGCGAAATCCTATACGGATATGAAGTTTGAGACGTTAAATTATGCTATTGAGGATGTTCGCAAGGAAGCAAGACAAGCAGCAGCGATTGGTTTAGCGGTGTCCAACTTACGTTACTATGATATACCAGGATCTTTAAGTGTTTCATTTGGTAGTGGTTTGTGGCGCAGTCAATCCGCATTTGCTATTGGGGCTGGTTATACATCTGAAGATGGAAATATTCGCTCGAATGTATCTATTACGAGTGCTGGAGGTCACTGGGGGATAGGTGCTGGAATTACTCTGAGGTTGAGATGATAATAGAAAAAATGGCTGTTATTGTAAAAAAGAGAAGTATTTTAGTAAAGGTTCTGTTTGCTCTTGCCTTAATAGGCAAGAGCAAAAGCTTTGCTAACGAGAACAATAATATTTATACAGTGCATCCACCGCACTTATCGATACCTAAGGGAGAACCTGGTGAAACACGTCGAATTATTATGCAGTTTTATGACTGGACTTTGATTTGTGACGAAAAACAAAAGCTTAAACATAAGCAAGGTATATGTAATGTGACACAGACTGTTCATGATCAAGAAGGAAATACCATTTTTAGTTGGTCTCTTGTGTCTACGACAAGTGGTCAAGCAGTGATGCTTTTTCGAACATTGCCAAATTCTGATATAAATGTTCCGATTCAAATGTTTGTAAAAGGTGTTAAAAAACCTGTTCTTATTCATTATACGCAATGCAATGAAACCGTTTGTTTGGCACAATCGCCTGTAGGGCCGGTTTTGACTAAACAAATAGAGCAGGACAATAAAGTACGTATTTCCTATAAACTTAAAGAAGGAAAGGTATTTTCTTTTACTGTACCATTTAAAGGGTTAAATGCAGCACTTAATTCTTTACGTCCTTAGAATCCATCGAGTATTTTTAACAAGAGTCATTTTTTCATAAATCGTTGTATTATATTTTTGAGTGTAAATTATAAGGTCAAATAAGTAAGAATTTTTATATAATATGACATCGAGCTGATTTATTGGAAAGAGTGAGAGTTTTATGAATATAAAGTCACAATAAGTTCTTTATATGTAATAGAAAATAAAGTTAGTATTTTCCATAAAGCTTAAAGAGTGGTTTCGTGAGTTATTAGAAGTAAAAAAGATTAGAAATACTCGATTTAAAATAATTAAAAAGATAGATTCCTTACAATAATAAGTAGGCTAAATTCTTTTTTAAAGCTTTAAATGGATTTTTAGAGCGGTCTGATTAAGCATTAATATTTTTCAGATAAATTTATAATCCTAGGGAATTTTTTGAACGATAGTTTTAATTGGTATTCACAAAATAACAGCTATTGTAATTGCATTTTGTAGTATTATGGAACTTTTATTCCAGCATAATCAAAGCCATTTCATTGCATACAACAAATAAGGCTCGTGTGTGGATAACGAGATTGAAAAAAGAAAAAATTTTTTATAAACCGTACTAATGTATAGGTTGTTGTGACCTTAAGAGTCAGCAAATAGTATGATAATGTAGGTTTGTTACAATAGAAGTGTGCTCCGTGTAAATGGTATAAAGAAAAGAGCAAAATTTATAAAAATTGATGCGAACGTAAACGATTAATTTATAGTTTTAAGTTCATAAAGAGAAGCATGATTTCACGGAAACAACCAAAAGATTATACAAAAATCTGAATGATGCTAGTTTAGAAAATTTTAATGATAGGCAAAGAAAGAATGATTTCTTGTATTTATCATTTGATGCTGCATTTTTGATGCTGCATTATTGCTTTATTTAGGAATGAGAAGAAGAGTTTTCGCGTTTATTTATTGGGGGGAACGCTCAAGGGATAAGAGAAATGACCCCGTTAAACTATGGTTCAAAAGAGTTAAAGCGAGGAGAAATATACGATACCAAAGCAGATCAGTTGTATGATCAGTGCGGTAGTAATACAAATAATCGTTCTGCATTGTCACGAACAGAATCATACTCTGTTTTTGTTGATATAAAGAGACAACAGAGAAAAAAACATTATGAACAGAAACAGGCTTTTGTTCAATCTGAGACAGCTTTTGAGTTTCATAGTCAGATAATGATAGGTGCTCAAAAAACAAAAAAACTCAAAGCGCCTTTTCTTCGACGGTTCCCTCCAGTAAAGTCTCCACCTCTTTATGCAGCACTTGATCTCGGAACGAATAATTGTCGTCTTCTTATCGCATCTCCCAGTAAGCCTGGATATTTTCGTGTTGTTGATGCTTTTTCTCGTATTGTAAGATTGGGAGAAGGTTTAATAAATAATGGTTTTCTTAATACACGAGCTATGGATCGTGCGATTGAAGCATTAAAGATTTGTCATTTAAAGCTAAAACAAAGGCATATTAAGCGTTATCGCTTGATTGCAACAGAAGCTTGTCGTTCTGCAGAAAATGGTAAACATTTTATTCAGCGTGTTTTGGAGGAGACAGGTCTTGAATTGGAAATTGTTGATCGGCAAACAGAAGCGCGTTTTGCTGTTACAGGGTGTAGTACACTTATTGAACCAAATACTGACGCAATTGTGCTTTTTGATATTGGAGGGGGATCATCAGAAATTGTGCTACTTGATGTTTCTCAAAAGCGTTCTTTTCGTTTAGCTAGACAAATTATCGCTTGGACTTCTCTTCCTGTTGGTGTTGTTACGCTTTCTGAACGTTTTGGAGGGAATGATATTAGCTTAGATGATTTTGAAAAAATGAAAAGCTATGTGCGAGGGTTATTAAATAATTTTTCAGATCGTCATAAATTAGGAGAGTTAGCGCAAGGTTCGAAGTTTCATCTTTTGGGAACCTCCGGTACAGTTACGACTTTAGCAGGAATGTATCTTAATTTAGAGCGTTATGATAGGAAAAAAGTGGATGGCATTTGGATGAATGATGCAGACATTACTCTTATGACAAAACGCCTATTGTCATGGGATATAGAAAAACGTGTCGTAAGTCCTTTTATTGGGCGCGAGAGAGCAGATTTAGTTTTAGCTGGTTGTGCAATTTTAGATGTTATTCGGGAAGTTTGGCCAAGTCAGCGTTTAAGAGTTGCTGATCGTGGATTAAGGGAAGGAATTTTGATAGAGCTGATGTTACGCGATAGGGTATGGTGTCGTCATAGAAAGAGCGGAGATTTCAAGCGTTAGAGAATTAAATATGGAGACAATGAATAACGATGAAAAAAACAACAAAAACACCGAGGGGTGGCTACGGAGGTTCAGGGTCACATGAATTATATCAGCGCGTAAAAAAGAAAGCAGGAACCATTAAAGCTTCATCACGACGATGGTTAGAGAGGCATCTGAATGATCCTTATGTCCATCAATCAAAAGTAGATGGTTATCGTTCGCGTGCGGCTTATAAACTCATTGAAATTAATGAGCGTTATAGGTTTTTGAAAAAAGGTCAAAAGGTTATTGATCTAGGAGCAGCACCTGGGGGATGGTGTCAGGTGGCTGAGCGTATAGTAGGGTCAAGTGATGAAGATCCTAGCGTTGTTGGTATTGATTATTTACATGTTGATCCATTGCCTAGAGTTGCCATGTTGGAAATGGATTTTTTGCATACAGATGCACCGCAGAAATTAATTGAAACTTTAGGGACAAAACCGGATGTGGTTCTTTCTGATATGGCAGCGCCAACAACAGGTCATCGTCAGACGGATCATTTAAGAACGATTTATTTATGTGAAGTTGCGGCTGATTTTGCTCTTTCGGTTCTTAAGCCTGGGGGACATTTTTTAGCAAAGGCTTTTCAAGGAGGAGCAGAAAACACTCTTCTCACAATACTAAAACAGCATTTTAAAAAAGTCTATCATGTTAAACCGCCTGCAAGCCGATCAGAATCAGTAGAGCTTTATCTTCTAGCACTTGAATTTAAGGGAAAAACAAAAATACAAGAATAGCGCCTTCTTTTAAGAAGATTTAACTTTACTTAACCTATTTAGATGTGATGATTTTTTCTCAAAGAGTTATCGGCGATATTGACAGTTTTTCTGTTATCAATGATGAAAAACTGGTAAAACTAATGTATTGCCTATAGAGGTAGAGAGATTGATTCCTCAGAGAGTGCTTCCAATGAAATTTCTTGATCAAGCTAAGGTTTATATTCGTTCTGGTAATGGAGGTTCTGGAGCAGTATCATTTCGTCGTGAAAAATTCATAGAATTTGGGGGACCTGATGGAGGGAATGGAGGACGGGGTGGTGATGTTTGGGCTCTTGTTGTTGATGGGCTTAACACGCTGATTGATTATCGCTACCAACAGCATTTTAAAGCAAAAACAGGGGGGAATGGCAAGGGTCGTAATATGACGGGTGAAAAGGGTGACGATGTCATCCTTAAAGTTCCGGTTGGGACGCAAATTTTTGAAGAAGATAATACAACGTTAATCTGTGATTTAACGGAAGTGGGGCAGCGCTATCGTCTTGCAAAAGGAGGGAATGGCGGTTTTGGTAATCTTCATTTTACAACATCGACAAATCGGGCACCGCGTCGTGCAAATCCAGGTTTGGCTGGAGAAGAGCGCGCAGTATGGCTTCGCTTGAAATTAATTGCTGATGCTGGGCTTGTTGGTTTACCTAATGCTGGAAAATCAACTTTTTTAGCTTCTGTAACGGCTGCAAAACCAAAAGTTGCAGGTTATCCTTTTACCACTCTACATCCTCATCTTGGTGTTGTACGTATTGATGGTCGTGAATTTGTTTTGGCTGATATTCCAGGATTAATTGAAGGAGCGCATGAAGGTGTGGGAATTGGAGATCGTTTTTTAGGACATGTAGAACGTTGTCGCGTACTGCTTCATCTGATTTCTTCTCAAGAAGAAGATGTAGCAAAAGCATATCAAATTGTGCGTCATGAACTTGAGGCATATGGAAATAATCTAAGTGATAAGACTGAAATTGTCGCTTTAAGCCAGATAGATACTCTGACAATTGAAGAGCGTAAAACGAAACAAGAAGCTTTGCAAAGAGCTGCGGGTCAACCTGTTATGATGTTTTCTGCGGTTAGCCGCGAAGGTTTAGAAAATGTGCTGCGGGCTGGTGCACATATTATTGAAATGTCAAGCAAAGAGGAGATCAGTGGGGATAGCAAGGTTGATTGAGATGGCTGTTGGATCGCAAAAACTTACACACTATAAACGTATTGTGGTCAAGATTGGATCTGCCCTTTTGGTTGATCCTCAGACAGGTTTACGGGTTGAATGGCTTAAAAGCTTGATCAGTGATGTTGTTGAATTGCACAAAAAAGGCGTAGAGATATTGTTGGTGTCTTCAGGCGCTATTGCTTTAGGAAGGACATTGCTACAGCTTCCTAAGGGCGTTTTGAAATTGGAAGAAAGTCAGGCATGTGCTGCTTTGGGGCAAATTGAGTTAGCAAAAACCTATGGTGATGCGCTTGCTCAACATGGGCTCAAAACAGGCCAAATTTTGCTCACTTTATTTGATACGGAGGAGCGAAGGCGTTATCTCAATGCACGTGCAACGATTGAGATGCTTTTATATTTGGGAGCTGTGCCTGTTATTAATGAGAATGATACTGTTGCAACAACTGAAATTCGTTATGGTGATAATGATCGTTTAGCTGCACGTGTGGCAACAATGGTGAGGGCAGATCTTTTAATACTTTTATCTGATATTGATGGTCTTTATACAAAGTCTCCCCATAGTGATCCTACGGCTGAATTTATACCTTTTGTTGCATCCATTACGCATGATATCGAAAAAATGGCAGATGTTGCTGCTTCAGAGTTTTCACGGGGAGGAATGAAGACTAAGCTTGATGCCGGAAAAATCGCTAATGCTGCTGGAACGGCGATGATTATCACCTCAGGCAAGCGTATGAATCCCCTTGCTGCAATTGACAAAGGTGAACGTAAGAGTTTTTTTGCGGCAAGTAAGAAATCTGTCAGTGCTTGGAAAACATGGATTTCTGGTCATTTAGATCCATCTGGTGTTTTGACGATTGATCAAGGAGCCATTAGGGCCCTTGAAACAGGAAAATCGTTATTAGCTGCAGGGGTTATTGCCGTTGAGGGAAATTTCCAGCGTGGGGATACGGTTGCAATTGTTGGTACAGATGGAGTTGAGATTGCGCGTGGACTTGTAAGCTATGACAAAGATGAGGCTGTACGCATTATAGGACATAAAAGTGAAGAAATTGAAGCTATTCTTGGGTATGAGGCGCGCTCTGCTATGGTGCATCGTAATGATATGATTGTACGTTGCTTGACCAATTCTGTTTAAAAAAGTTACTTTTGTTTTTATTGTTTTGGCAGAGTGGATGATACGATGACTTTAGAAGAACAAATGAAAGATATGGGACAAAAAGCGCGCTATGCCGCTGCAGCGTTGGCTGTTGCTTCTTCTGAGCAAAAGAACAATGCATTGGAAATGATCGCTTTAAGTCTGGAGGCTCAGTCAGATGAGATTTTACGGGCGAATTGTCAAGATTTAGAGAATGCTGCTCAGAATAATTTGAAAGCTGCAATGATTGATCGGCTAAAATTAGATGACTTGCGTTTACGTGCAATGATAGACAGTGTTCGCCAAGTTGCTCGTTTATCTGATCCTGTTGGACAGGTCATGAGCGCGTGGAAACGTCCAAATGGGCTTCATATAAGTCGTGTACGAACACCTCTTGGTGTGATTGGTATTATTTATGAAAGTCGTCCAAATGTTACAGTTGATGCGAGTTCTTTGTGCTTAAAAGCAGGCAATGCTGCGATTTTGCGTGGTGGTTCGGATAGCTTTCATTCTTCTCATGCTCTTCATGTAGCTTTGGTACAAGGTTTAGAGCGCTCTGGTTTACCCAAAGATGCTATTCAAATGGTTGGAACGACAGATCGCGCTGCCGTTGGGGAAATGCTCAAAGGATTGGATGGAGCGATTGATGTGATAGTACCACGTGGTGGAAAGAGCCTTGTTGCCCGCGTTCAGTCTGATGCACGTGTTCCAATTTTTGCTCATTTGGAGGGACTTTGTCATATTTATATTGATAAATCGGCAGATTTAGATATGGCACGCAATATTGTTTTAAATGCAAAGTTGCGGCGGACAGGGATATGCGGTGCTGTTGAGACAGTTCTCATTGACAGTCAGGCATTAAAAAAGTTTCTTCCTGTTTTAACTGCTTTACAGGAGAAGGGGTGTGAAATTCGTGCTACAGAAGATATTGTTTTTCTTATGCCAGATGTCAAATTAGCTTCTGAAGAAGATTGGTCGCATGAATATCTTGATGCTATTCTTTCTGTTAAAACGGTTGAGGGTGTTGAGGGAGCCATTTCTCATATCAAGCGTTATTCATCAGGACATACGGAATCGATTATTGCTGAGGATTTGGAAGTGGTGAAGAATTTTTTTAATCATTTAGATTCAGCTATTTTGCTGCACAATGCGTCCACACAATTTGCTGATGGAGGTGAATTTGGTTTTGGAATGGAAATTGGTATTGCAACAGGAAAAATGCATGCACGTGGCCCGATAGGTGTTGAACAGCTAACTTCATTTCAATATCATGTTAAAGGAAATGGTCAGGTTAGAGCTTGAGAACACCATTTTTTCCATGGAAAAATTGTATGCCACATGTTGAAAGATCCAATGTTGTGGGTCTTTTTGGTGGTTCCTTTAATCCACCGCATGCAGGGCATCTTCTTGTTGCAAAAATTGCCATTCGGCGTTTGCATCTTGATCAGTTATGGTGGATGATCACTCCAGGAAATCCTTTAAAGGATCGTACACAGTTGCTCTCTTTAGAGGAGAGAATGCAATTAAGTTTTAAACTTATTGACCATCCAAAAATTCGCTTAACAGGTTTTGAACAGGCTATAGGGAGCAAAGTATCAATAGATACAATTTTTCATATTCTTACCCATTACAGTGGCGTAAATTTTGTATGGATTATGGGGGCAGATAGTTTTACGACGATACATCATTGGTATCGATGGCATGATATCGTTTCTATGCTTCCTATTGCGATTATTGATCGTCCTTTAGGCAATCGGTCGGCACTTTCTTCTCCTATGGCACATATTTATCGTCGTTTTCGTTTGGATGAGAGAGAAAGTAAGCGATTACCTTTTATCAAGCCACCAGTTTGGACTTATTTGCATGGACCTTTATCTTTTCAATCTTCAACAAACCTGCGTTTGAAAAAGAATGATTTTTCTTGAACATTTCATAAGATTCTGCTTCTCTTTAGAGAAATCTCTTTTTAGATTCCACAATGATAAGAAAGGATATTGATCTGAAAAATATTGCACACAAACACTCTTACGATAGTATGCCTTCAAAAGAAAAAAAAGTTTTTTCTGTTAGAGAGAGTCTTGAAGTTATTCTCAAGAGCTTAGAAGATACAAAAGCAGAAGATATTGTTTCTATTGATATTCGGGGGAAGTCATCTTTGGCTGATTATATGGTCATAGCTTCAGCAAATTCGCAGCGTCATGTATCTTCTGTTGCTGATCATTTATTACATACTTGGAAAAATAATGGGCAGGGGCTTGCGCGTGTAGAAGGGCTTGCTGGAGGTGATTGGGTATTGATTGATACAGGTGATATTATCATTCATCTTTTTCGTCCAGAAATTCGCCTTTTTTATAATTTAGAAAAAATATGGATGACTCCGGATTTAAACGATACAGCTTTGCTTCTCTTCGGAGATCATTAAAATGCAAATTTCTATTTTTGCGGTTGGTCGTATGAAAAGTGGGGCGGAGCAAAAATTAGTTCAGCATTATTTGGATCGTTTTTCTAAAATTTCTGGAGTTGTAGGCTTTCATTTAAAAAAATTACAAGAGATACCAGAAAGTCGTGCTCAAACAGCGTGTCAACGTATGGAGGAAGAGGGGAGAAGACTTATTGAATTTTTACCTGAAAAATGTCGATTAATTGTGTTAGATGAGCGTGGAGAATCGATTTCTTCAATTTCTTTTTCTGAAAAATTGAGGTGTTATCGTGATGAAGGCATTCGAGATGTCGTCATTGCTTTGGGAGGACCTGATGGACATAATGAACAAATAAGGAAGCATGCTGATTTTCTTTTATCTTTTGGTTTGATGACGTGGCCACATCAAATCGCACGTATTCTTCTTACAGAACAACTTTACCGCGCTGTGACAATCGAAAATAATCATCCGTATCATCGTTTTTAATATTTTTGTGCAATTTTTAGCACTTATTTATATATTTATTAATATTGTTTTAGCTGACACCATTTAAAGCATCTCTAATGTATACGATGAGGTGTCATGGTTGGGCAAATGAAAAAGCTTCTTCATAGAAAGATGCTATATTTATATGGGGAGTGCGTGATATTTGTCATTTTGCTCTTGAGTATGTTTTTTTGCTTTTCTGTATCGCATGCGGAAGATACAATGAGGAGTACGGAAGCACATAAAGAATTAGGAGAAATTCGCCAAAACATTTCACTTTCGCGTGAGCGTGTTGCTTTTCTTACGCATCAGGTTGAGCATTTAAAAAAAGATCAACGTGTTTTGAGTGATGCACTCATAAAGGCGGCTAAAGAAGAACGTACAGTAGCAGATGATATTGCTAAAAGGGAAGAAAAGCTTAAAAAAATGATAGAAGAGCGGGTACAAGTCTATCAAAGTTTAAAAAATCGTCGCACTGAATTTGCGGAAGTTCTTGCAATTTTGGAACGTATGGGATTGAATCCGCCTCCTGCTCTTATGATACAGCCAGAGGACGCGTTGGCTTCTATACGTAGTTCTGTTTTATTAGGTACTGTTATTCCTCAGATGCAAGAGAAAACACGAGATTTAACACAGAAACTCAAGGAGTTGACCAATTTGAGTAATTCCATTACTACGGAATATACGGCATTAAAGACAAAACTGCAAAATCAAGCAGAGCAGCGAAAACGTCTAGAGCTTTTATTAGACAAAAAAAACAAACTACAAAAAAAATCAGAAAAAGAACTTACAGAACAGCAACAAAAAAATATTGCTCTTGCTAAAAAAGCGCAGTCTTTGGAAGAATTGATTTTAGAGCTCGACCGTCAGTCAAAACTTAGCTCTGATGCATCAGTACAGGTACGGAAAAGTTTGCAATTGTTAGAACAGTCCAATTTTGAAAGCCGAAAAGGTTCTTTACTTTTTCCTGTTTCAGGAAAAAGAATACATCGCTCTAACAAAAATTCGCAGATTACGCGCTTTGGTGAAACGATAGAAACAGAGTCAGGAGCTGTTGTTATATCACCTGTAGATGCTTTTGTTGCTTTTGCTGGGCCATTTCGTTCTTACGGACAGTTAATTATTCTTAATGTTGGAAATGGTTATCATATTATTCTTACTGGAATGTCGAGAATTAATGTAAAACAGGGGCAGTTTGTCCTTTCTGGTGAGCCTCTGGGTATAATGGAGATGCAATTTATTTCAAACAGTGTTGCATTGGATATAGGAAAAACTTCTCCAATGCTTTACATTGAGTTTAGAAAGCAGGGAAAACCTGTAAATCCAACTCCTTGGTGGCAGACTGAAAAAATAAGAAGGAGCCAAAATGATTCGTAAAGTTATTCTTTTGGTCGCTGGGGTATTGCTCGGCGCCTGTTCAATGATTATGGTGCAGTCTGTTGCTGCGAATAATGAAGATAATGCATATAAAAGGCTAGCTATATTTGGCGATGTTTTTGAGCGCGTGCGTATGCAGTACGTTACAGTTCCAGATGATAAAAAGCTCATTGAAAATGCTATCAATGGCATGCTCACATCACTGGACCCTCATTCATCTTATTTGAATGCTGAAGAAGCCAAGGATATGCGGGATTCTACGAAAGGAGAGTTCGGAGGTCTTGGTATTGAGGTCACTATGGAAAAAAACTTGATTAAAGTTGTTTCACCAATGGATGATACTCCCGCTTCAAAAGCAGGTATTTTAGCAGGAGACCTTATTTCAAAAATTGATGATGTACAAACGAATGGTCAAACATTGAATGAAGCTGTTAATAAGATGCGAGGTGCTCCTGGAACACCAATTACCTTAACAATTATTCGTTCTGGCGTTGATAAGCCATTTGAAGTGAAGATTGTTCGTGATATTATCAAGGTAAAAGCGGTGAAGTATCGGGTTGAGGGCGATATTGGATATTTAAGAGTTATCCAGTTTTCTGAGCAGACATTAGGTAATCTTCTGGCGGCAATTAAAGATATCCAATCTAAAATTCCTGAAGATAAGCTAAAAGGTTACGTTCTTGATTTGCGACTTAATCCTGGTGGGCTTTTAGATCAAGCTGTTAATGTTTCGAGTGCTTTTCTCAATAAAGGTGAAATTGTGTCGACTCGTGGGCGCAAAAAGAGTGATGTGATAAGGTTTGATGCGAAGCCAGGTGATGTTATCCATGGAAAACCGCTCATTGTCCTTATTAATGGTGGTTCGGCAAGTGCTTCTGAAATTGTTGCGGGTGCATTACAAGATCATCGTCGTGCAACAATTTTAGGGACGCAGTCTTTTGGTAAAGGATCTGTTCAAACAATTATTCCTTTGGGTGAAAATGGAGCTTTACGCTTAACAACAGCACTTTATTACACGCCATCTGGCACTTCTATTCAAGGAACAGGGATCACGCCTGATATTATTGTAGAGCAACCACTCCCTGAAAAATATAAGGGTTATGATGTAAAAGTTGGTGAGTCTGCATTAAAAGGACATATCAAAGGAAAACGAGAGAGTAATAAAGGATCTGGTTCAGCTGCTTTTGTTCCGAAAGACCCTAAAGATGATATTCAATTGAATGAGGCCTATAAGCTGTTACGAGGTGAAATGGCAAATGCAGCATTTCCACCAGATCCCAATGAGGATGTGTTAAAGTGAGAAATGATATCTATAGCTTGCGATTTTGAGGAATATTAAATGGATGCAGGTATTAATTTGAAGATTCTTCCATATCGCAAATGTGTTGGGATTGTTGTCTTTAATCATGAGGGTAAAGTTTGGGTTGGGCGTCGTTTAATGACGCCTATTCATGCAGAGACCGAGATATCTCATCGTTGGCAGCTTCCTCAAGGAGGGATTGATGAAGATGAAAAACCGTTAGATGCAGCATATCGTGAACTTTATGAAGAAACGGGTATTCGATCTGTAAAGTTGATTAAAGAAGCACAAAATTGGTTCCACTATGATTTTCCACAAGAACTTATTGGGTGTACATTAAGCAATAAATATCGTGGACAAATACAAAAGTGGTTTGCTTTCCAGTTTACGGGAAAGCTTTCTGAAATTGCGATTAATCCGCCACCAGATGGCAATAAAGCGGAATTCGATCAATGGAAATGGATTGATCTAGAAACCCTTCCGTTGATCGCTGTTTCTTTTAAAAAACATGTCTATATGAAAGTTGTCAGCGAATTTCGAGGTAGCCTTAGACCATTATAAAAGCTATATGATTATGAGAAAGCTTTTTTATTAAGACGCTTTATATCATTTATAAATAATAAACATGTTTCTCTTTTATGTAAAGAACAGGAATATAAAATGAAAAAATTATTTAATTTACTTATAGTTTTTACTCTCTTGAGTATTTCATCTGTTGCATTTGCGACAAATTCAAAAACTCCTGCATCAAAAGATGCGGCAGCGACATTGCCAAATGGAGCTTCTTCTTTGACTGAAACCTACGGTTTGTGGACTATTAATTGTGGTATACAAGAAGGGAAAAGAATTTGTTTTATGCACCGTCAAGAAGTAAATGAGCAGGGGCGTGTTGTTGTGGCTATGAGCCTTATTCTCAATGCTGAGGGTGTTGTATCTGGTAATTTAACAGTTCCTTTTGGTATTTTGGTTTCTAAGCCTGTTCGTTTACAAGTTGATGAGGGAAAAGCTGTTATCGAAACTGGTATTCGGACTTGTGTACCAGCAGGTTGCATGGTTCCTGTCGTTTTTGACAAAAATCACGTAGCAGCTTTACGTTCTGGAAAACAGTTAAAGTTGGCAATGACAATTGCTGCTGCAGGTGAACCAGCTTTGAATGATTTATTTGTTCAGCTCAATGGTTTTAGCAGTGCTCTTAACCGTTTGACTGCTTTGCAGAAATAATTTTAAAAATAAAATAAAAGCGGCCTTTAAAAGGCCGTTTTTAGTTAGTTTGTTTTTTATATATTAATAATTAAAACGATGAGGTTTAAGATTAATCCTATAAGGGATATTCAGACTTTTTTGCTGTTTCTTCTATTTTCATGTGCTATTTTTAATTTTGATATTTGTTTTCTAGCTGCATCGTCATTAAATAGAGAGATGAAGAATTTAGATGTCTGGTTTTTATTCAAGAAAAAGAGTATTGAAGTATAAAACCATTTTTTGATACACAAACCTGCTTTAATGAAGGTTTTCTATACGCTCTTCTGTTTCCTTGATTGAAAGGGATGACGCATGATTTATGCATTGCTTCGAACGATTGATTTGATTTTTGATATTTATATTGATATTTTAATCGCTAGTGTCATTTTTTCTTGGCTTTATGTCTTTAATATCATAAATTCGCGCAATCGCTTTGTTGTTTTGATAGGAAGCTTTCTAAATCGTCTTACAAATCCTGTTCTAAGCCGTGTACGGCAAATTTTACCAAATTTTGGAACAATTGATATTTCACCTATTGTAGTGTTCATTATTATTTATTTTATTCGTACTTTCATGTGGCGCATTTACGCAAACATGTATTTATAGAAATATTACTTGAGGCGAATACATGTTTTATCAAGTTGATAAAAATAACTTGATTTTGTTTGTATATCTCATTCCTAAATCATCCGTTGACAAAATAATAGGGGTTGAATGTAGGGACGGTGAAAAACAATATCTGGTTATACGCCTTCGTGCTGTTCCTGAAGATGGAAAAGCGAATAAAGCTCTCATTAAATTTCTTGCGAAGCAGTGGAAAATACCATCTTCTTCTATTTCTCTGAAAAACGGCGCAATATCTCGCTACAAACAACTTTACTTTTCAACACATTTAGAAGAGCTAAAGCAGATATGGCAATCCTTTAGAGATTGCATCTCGTAGAAAAAATAAATAATAAAGCCTATTAAAAAAACAGGCTTTTTAAAAAACAGGCTTTATTTTATTAAAATCGTTATATTTTTTTATTGCGCTCAACAGCTTGCTTAATTAATTCATGAGCAAAGTTTTTATCACGCCATCCTTCAATTTTAGCCCATTTTCCAGGTTCCAGATCTTTGTAATGCTTGAAGAAATGTTCAATTTGTTTGAGTGTAATCTCGGGAAGATCGGTATAGTCATGAATATTAATATAGCGTTTTGTTAATTTTGGAGTGGGAATGGCAATAATTTTTTCATCTTTACCACCATCATCTTCCATCATCAGAGCTCCGATGGGGCAAACATTGATAACACAACCAGGCATAAGTGGACGGGTATTACAGATAAGGACATCAATAGGATCACCATCATCTGAAAGTGTATGAGGGACAAAACCGTAATTTCCAGGATAAACCATTGATGTATGAAGAAAACGGTCAACAAATAATGCGCCCGACTTTTTATCCATTTCATATTTTATTGGTTGACCACCAAGGGAGACTTCCACAATAACGTTAATATCTTCTGGTGGATTTTTGCCTACAGGTATTTCCTTAATATTCATAGAGACATCCTTTCTGAGATATAGTGAGGCTCAATACAATTAAATATTTTACCAAAGAGATTATGAAATTAGCCTAAATTTGATGCACGTGTTTTTTCAAAACGTTTACGTTCATTAGGATCAAGATAGAGTTTGCGGAGACGAATATTTTTAGGGGTTACCTCCACAAGTTCATCATCTTGTATCCACGATAAGGCACGTTCTAATGTCATTCTAATGGGAGGCGTTAGCTTTACGGCTTCATCTTTTCCGGAAGCGCGCATATTGGTGAGTTTTTTTCCTTTTAACACATTAACTTCTAGGTCATTATCTCGTGAGTGGATGCCAATAATCATACCTTGATAGACTTTCACACCCGCATCGATGATCATAGGTCCACGATCTTCAAGATTAAAAAGAGCATAAGCGACAGATTCACCATTGTCATTTGAAATCATAACACCATTAACGCGACCAGCAATGTCTCCTTTATAAGGTTCATAAGCATGGAAAAGGCGATTCATAATTGCTGTACCACGTGTATCCGTTAAAAGTTCAGATTGATAACCAATGAGTCCTCTGGTTGGCGCATAAAAAACAAGTCGGACACGATTACCCCCAGAAGGGCGTAATTCCACCATTTCGCCCTTACGTTCAGACATTTTTTGTACAACAGTACCGGAATATTCTTCATCAACATCGATAACAACTTCTTCGATTGGTTCAAGAGTTATTCCATTTTCATCTTTTTGCATAACAACACGTGGGCGTGAAACACTAAGTTCAAATCCTTCACGGCGCATATTTTCAATGAGAACTGCAAGCTGTAATTCTCCTCGTCCTGAAACATAGAAAGAATCTTTATCGGCTGATTCTTCAATTTTAAGAGCGACGTTGCCTTCTGCTTCTTTTAACAATCTGTCACGAATGACACGACTTGTTACTTTATCGCCTTCAGTTCCAGCAAAGGGACTATCGTTGACGAGAAAACTCATAGTAACAGTAGGAGGATCAATTGGTTGGGCAGTAAGGGGTTCATTAACAGTAGGATCACAGAAAGTATCAGCAACGGTACCTTTTTGTAGACCTGCAATCGCAACAATATCACCAGCACTTCCTTCTTCAATAGGTTGCCGTTCTAAGCCACGAAATGCTAAAATCTTTGAAATACGCCCAGTTTCTAAAAGTTTTCCATCTTGTCCAAGAACCTTGACATTTTGGTTGGGTTTTAGAGAGCCAGAATGAATCCGCCCTGTAATAATTCGTCCCAAAAACGGATCCGCTTCAAGAATAGTTCCAATCATGCGAAACGGTCCTTCTGCTACACTAGGAGAAGGGACATGCTGCGTCACAAGATCAAATAAAGGACTTAATCCCTGATCTTTTGGTCCCTCGGGGGCTTCAGCCATCCATCCATCGCGTCCAGATCCATAAAGAATAGGAAAATCAAGCTGTTCGTCGGTTGCATCAAGAGCAGCGAAAAGGTCAAAAACCTCATTAATGACTTCATCAACGCGTGCATCAGGTCGGTCAATTTTATTAATAGCAACAATAGGGCGCAACCCCACTTTCAATGCTTTGCCAACGACAAATTTTGTTTGTGGCATTGGTCCTTCAGCAGCATCAACAAGTACAATGGCTCCATCAACCATATTTAGAATGCGTTCAACTTCTCCACCAAAGTCGGCGTGCCCTGGTGTATCAACAATATTAATTCGAGTATCTTTCCAAACAACAGATGTCACTTTCGCTAGGATTGTAATTCCGCGTTCTTTTTCAATATCGTTTGAATCCATCATACGTTCACTTGTACGCTGATTATCACGGAAGTTTCCTGATTGCTTGAGTAGTCCGTCTACAAGCGTTGTTTTCCCATGGTCAACGTGGGCAATGATGGCAATGTTACGCAATTGCATAAATTTTCTTCTTTTCGTTTAATGAAATTTCATTTGAGGCAGAGTCTTTACATTCTTTGCCTGACTATTACAAAACCTTTTACATGTTTTTTTATAATTTTGGAAGATGGAGGTAATATTTTTATGGTAAAACTATTCATCCAAGTCTTTAAGGCTCTATTAAGCTTCAATTACTGGAGCTTCGTAAAAAGTTTTTTATAGTACGGATGTTTTATTCTCGAGCTAAGAATTGTCCATAAAAATCACTGTCAATTTGATTTTTATCAATATGATGTAAGGAATTTATATGAACGCTTGTAAGAATAAGTAAGTATAAAGCTAGCTGTATTATTGTTGTCGTTTTGCAAAGAGATTGATAAAAATCCCGAAGATCTCTCAATCCATAGCCAATTTATTGACGATTGTACGACATTTTTATTCTAATAAAGCTTTTTCTTATTCTATAACTTGTCAATCAAAATCCAGATCTAATGCAACCGTGTATTTGAGGTAAATATTGAGACGATTAAGCATTTTATAAGAAGTTCTAGCTTTTGTATGCCAGATTGGGTCAATAGTTATATCTGTTTTATTTATTTATGAAACCGGAATACAGTCTTATTTAGAAGGAATATGAAGGCATCAAAAGAAAATTCTTATCTTTGCCGTTAAGACAAATTTATGCTTTCAAAAGCATCTAAGCAATATCTTTAAAACCATGAAGATAGTGCATTGCCTCACACTTTTGTTAATCGCATTCTCTAATAGGAGTATGCGTTTCATGCCAAACAGAACGCTTTAAACAGAATAGACTTGTTGTTGCATATTCATGTACTTAAGAGAGATTTTTGAACGTACACTACATCCATTTCATGATAGGGCTCATAAATGATATAATATACGCGAATAGTATACTATCAACACCGTTGTGAAGAAATATAAAGCCTATTGAGCATATCATTATTATTCTTTCTCAGCTGTCAATATTGCAACAGTTTTTGATGCGAGAGAGAGGATATAAGAAGTATTTAATTTTTTCTTGAATAGTTTTTAGCTATACACCAATCCCCTTTGTGACAGGCAAGAAGATAACTTTAATTCATTTAATATGAGAAGCTTTATGATGAGGCAAATTTACGATATTCGGAGCTGTTATTCAATAAAAATAATAAATTGTCTATGGAGCGATGCGCTAGAAAATAAATTAATGGAGCTTATTCTCTTCTGGAAAGATCTTAGGTTACATGACAAAGTCTTTCCAGAAGAAAGAGTTTTTACTTTACATGTTTAAAGAAGAGTTCCTGACAAAATGATGGAAGCTACAGAAAAATAGATTATAATGCCCATGACATCTACTAAAGTTGCCACAAAAGGCGCAGAAGCACTTGCTGGATCAAATTTTAAACCTTTAAGAATAAAAGGCAGCATAGATCCAGAAAGAGAACCAAAGGTAACGATTCCGACTAAAGCTGTACCTACTGTTGTCGAAACAGCAATCCAATGTTGCCCATAGTCGTAGATACCGAATTGTTGCCAAATAGCAATGCGCGTAATGCCAATAATTCCGAGTAAGAGACCAAGAGATAGTCCTGTTGGAATTTCACGAATGAACACTTTCCACCAGTCTTTCAACGTGAGTTCACGTAAAGCCAATGCACGGATAATAAGGGATGTAGCCTGTGAGCCGGAATTTCCTCCTGAGCTCATAATGAGAGGTATGAACAGTGTAAGAATAATCGCTTTTTCGAGTTCTGTTTCGAAATGTTGCATAGCACTTGCTGTCAGCATTTCACCGACAAAGAGTAAAGCGAGCCATCCGCCGCGTTTTTTCATCATTTCAGGAAACTTAATTTGCATATAGGGCTTATTAAGCGCTTCCATACCCCCAAATTTATAGGCATCTTCATTCATCTCATCAACCATAGTATCAAGAACGTCATCGACGGTTACAATGCCAATGACATGGTTACTTTCATCAACTACAGGCACAGAGAGAAGATCATGGCGCTGGAAAAGGCGTGCGATGTCTTCATGATGTGTGAAGGGCGATATTGTAATGGGCGAGTCATGGGTAGGGACATTAAGAATTTGTTCATCAGGTGAGGCAAGAATAAGGTTACGCAGTGAAACAGCTTTGAGAAGAATACCTGTTTTAGGGTCAATTACATAGCTGGTATAAACGGTTTCACGTGTTCGCTCGACCTCACGAATGTGATCCAAAGTTTTTTGTATAGTCCAGTTTGAAGGAACGGCTATAAATTCTGTTGTCATCAGTGCCCCTGCTGTATGATCAGGATAACTGGTGAGTTTCTTAAGTTCAGCGCGCGTTAAGGGTTTAAGCAAGGCATAAAGTCGTGTGCGGGTTTCTTTATCCATTTCTTGAAAGACGTCTGCAGCAGCATCGGCAGACATGCCATCAAGAATTTCAACAGCACGATTTATAGGGAGAAGTTCTAGGATGGAAGCAGGTTGCTCAAGCTCGGGTTTATCAAAAAGTTCGATAACATAATCAAGAGGCAGAAGACTAAGAATGGTTACACGTTCCATGATATCGAGGTCATTGATGATATCAATAGAGTCTGCAAAATGCTGATTTTTTAACTTTTCAGCGAGAGCTTCAGGAGAAAAATTTTTGAAGTCGAAGGTCGTTTTAATTTCAGTCATGATAAAGTACCTCCTGAAGAGTTGGAGAGTTGTAAATCTAGATAATAGATGAGATAAAAACAAAAGTTTATGGAAGATTTAAAAAAAACTCCCCAGCTATATTCCCAATTGTTAATATTTGAAGTAAAGTCAAGGGTGAATTATAAGTTATAAACAAGTTTCTGAATCACTAAAACGAGAATACAGCTTAATTTGAGGATAATATAATATAAAAATCAGTTCTGATTTTTACCATCATTTCTTTAATGTAGTTTTGTGATTTTCAAAAGAATCTACAGCAATATTTTGTAAAGAGTGGAGATTATGCCTTTCTTCAAGTGTTTTTATTAATATGCAATTCTATTGTGGTGTGCGAGCGAATAATCTTTATTTCTCCAATATAATATGTTTTGAAATGAAAGAATTTTACGATTTCTAGTTTTTTATTCAATAGCGTTTGGAAAGGTCGTTTTGAAACTCACGAAATAGTTTTAGTATATTATCAATTTGTGTCGTAAAGATAATCGTTACAGCTTAAATTTATAATGGAGACATAAAGTATTATGACAAAAGCAGCAATGCTGGACTGGAAGGGATTTTCAGGTCTTCCTGATTTTTCTTCTATCAGTGATGAAGATTTTAAACCCGCTTTTGAACAGGCACTTCAAGAAGCCGAAGAAGAACTAGAGGCGATTGCGATGGTGCAAGAACCACCAACGCTTGAGAATTTTTTGCAGCCTTTTGAGCTTTGTGGCAAAGCGCTTGATCGTGTCTGTTCAATATTTTTCTTGCGCACCAGTGCTCATACGAATGTATTAATTCAACAGCTAGAGCAAGAGTTCGTTGTAAAACTTTCTCGGTATTCTTCAAAAATGATGATGGATGCACGGATATTTGCGAAAATAGATGCGCTTTATAAACAGTCGCAGCTGGGCATATTTGAGAGTGAAACAACACGTGTTCTTGAATTATGGTGGAAAAAGTTTGTTTGTCGTGGGGCAAAACTCGATGAAAAAGCTAAGAAACGGCTTTTGGAAATTAATGAAAGACTTGCTTTTTTAAATGCTACTTTTGGACAAAATGTCTTAAATGATGAAGCTGAATGGATTCTGTTTTTAAAACAGACCGACTTATCTGGTTTACCGCAAGATCTCATTGATTCAATGAAGGAAATTGCGTGTGAAAGAGGTAATGAAGAAGAGTATGCATTAACACTAGCACGTTCGATTGTTGAACCTTTTTTAAAATTCTCTGATCGTCGTGATTTGCGTGAGGTTGCATTCCAAGCTTGGGCTAAACGTGGTGAAAATAATAACAAGAATGATAATAAAACAATTATTGTAGAGATTGTTGCGCTTCGAGATGAGCAGGCTAAATTATTAGGATATAAATCTTTCGCAGATTTGAAACTCGATAATACCATGGCTAAAAGTGTTGATTCCGTTATGGATTTGCTTATGCCTGTATGGGAGCGCGCAAGAGCGAAGGCTTCTACTGAGCAAATTGAATTACAAAATTTTGCCAACAATCAGGGCAGCAATGAATCTTTAGCGGCTTGGGATTGGCGTTATTATGCTGAAAAACTTCGCACTGAAAAACTTTCTTTCGATAGCGCTGAGATTAAATATTATTTTCAGCTTGATCGTATGATTAAAGCGGCTTTTGGGGTAGCAGAAAAACTCTTTGGCATTACATTTGAAGAAAAAAACGCTGTTGCACTTTGGCATCCTGATGCACGTTTGTGGGAAGTAAAAAAGTCTGATGGAAGTCTACTTGGGCATTTCATTGGTGATTATTTTGCACGTTCTTCAAAACGGTCCGGTGCGTGGATGAGTAGTTTGCAATCACAATATAAATTGGATGGCGGACAAAAGCCTATTATCTACAATGTTTGTAATTTTGCTAAACCTTCTAAAGGGGAGGTTGCTCTTTTATCACTCGATGATGCGCGTACGCTTTTCCACGAATTTGGGCATGCATTGCATGGTTTGCTTTCTGATGTCACATGGCCATCTGTATCGGGAACATCGGTTTCGCGTGATTTTGTTGAGCTGCCTTCTCAACTTTACGAACATTGGTTAACTGTACCAAAGATTTTACAAACTTATGCTACGCATGCAAAAACAGGACATCCTATGCCGCAAGTATTAATGGATAAGGTTTTGTCAGCACAGACATTTAATGCTGGCTTTGCTGCAGTTGAATTTACTTCATCAGCTCTTGTAGATATGGCTTTTCATAAAGGACAAAAGGTAACTGATCCAACAGTGTTTGAACGCCAAGAATTAGAAAAGCTGCAAATGCCTGATACAATTATTATGCGCCATCGTCCTCCACATTTTACGCATATATTTTCAGGTGATGGTTACGCCGCTGGTTACTATTCTTATATGTGGTCGGAAGTCCTTGATGCTGATGCTTTTCAGGCTTTTGAAGAAACGGGAGATGTTTTTAATTCAGAGCTTGCTGATAAGTTGAAACGTTTTATTTACTCTGCTGGGGGAAGTCGTGATCCAGAGGAGCTTTATAAAGCTTTTCGGGGACGGATGCCTTTACCAGAGGCAATGATTAACAAACGTGGACTATAAGATATAACGGTATGGTTAATACCATGCCGTTTTCATATTATTCGAAAAATGCAGTTGTGATTTATGCAAATTTTCTCTTCACCATAGCTCTGTAAACAGAGTTTTTTATCTTATTTGCTTTTTGTTTACGGAGGAAATTAGATTTTGTATTTTAAAGAGACATTATGGGAAAGAAAAATTATCAGCTCGATCTTTTTGATGCCCATTTGATGGAAACCATGATTTTTTTATAAAACTTGACTTTCTTTTGCCTAAAAGGTGAGTGTTTTGTTGTGCCATATCATCGAGGCTCATTGGAGGCTGACGCATAATATTACTCCGCTCTTTATTCTCTGATTCTTGTATAAGTTTTTGAATAACTTGATCGGTTGAGTAAGGATTTTCATGAGAAAAGGCATAAAAATTTAAAATATTTTTCAATGGTTTTTCTAAATAAGAGGCAAGTTTTTTCTTTCCTTCAGAGGTGAAATGCATGCCATTATTGGTGCGTAATTTGGTTATTTTTCCATTAATATCATAGCCTGAAAAAGAAAAATTTCCTTCTTCATCACTAAAGCCGCTCCAGATATCGAGGAAATATCCTCCTGCTGTTTCTGTTTCTTGTTTGTAGAGCGCATTAAAAATTTTCATTTTTTGTGTCAAAAGGTCATTTCCAAAAGAAGGCTGACTTATCCATATCCATGATTTTCCAGAGGCATGAAGACTTTCAGCAATTTCGATAATTCTTTGTTTGTAGATGTGCATCCATTCTGATTGATCTGTGTTAATTGTGCTATAAGAGTCTGTGATTGGTTGATTATCATTTGCACCGATCATCATGATAATAACATCGGGGTTATTTTGATCAATGAGTTTAGAAATATTGCTTTGCCAAGAATAATAATCCGTTCGAACTAAGCCGGAAGCTGGCATTGCGTTGTTCATGATAACGATATCGCTATTATTTATAAAAAACTTCTTAAGTGCATCGGCAACAGCAGAAGCTGTAAAATCCCCTATGACAAGAATGCGCTTTGCATTCTCATTTTTTAGCTTTTGTATATTTTTTTGTGTTACGATCTTTTTTTGCGGCTTGTCTATTTTTTGTTCTATAATTTGCGGTGGTTGTTGCGTCTGTTTGTTATGTTGTGATAACCATTTGAAGAAGTTCGTTGCTTTACTTGGGGATGGCTGTATGAGCCCCACAATAGAAAGTGAAAATAGCAATAATGTCAAGTATATCAGGCGAACAGAAGACAAAACCTTAGTCTCCATTATTGTTTGCGCAGGAGAAAAAGCACTTGAGATGATGGATATCCATTTGCTTTTAGACCGTGACGTAGTTGAAAGGCTTTAATTGCTTTGCGAGAAGCTGTTCCGATTTTTCCATCAACATTCCCTTTATAATAGCCCAGTGCACTTAAGCGAGATTGCAGTTCTTTGCATTCTTGGAAAGTAAGAGGTTGAAAAGGTCTTTGCCAATCATGCACCAATCCAGGATGTCCAGCGATGCGATCAGCAAGAAGAGCAACAGCAAACGCATAACGATCTGCATTATTATAATGTTTCAGAACAAAGAAATTTTTTGTGACTAAAAATATAGGTCCTTTTGCTCCATCTGGATATTTTAATATTGCTTGTTCAGCTAATGTAGGAAGAGGATGCCCATTTGCGTGTTTTACACCTAATTTTTTCCATTGCTCAAAGGAATACCACCCTTCAGGAAGGTTTTTCCCCTGCGGCACTTTTACCTCTACTCCCCAAATAAGATTAGGTTGCCAGCCATTTTTGTGGAGAAGGTTAGCAGCAGTAGCCAGAGCATCTGGAACAGAGTTCCAGATATCACGCCGTCCATCCTGGTCCATATCAACTGCATAGGCGAGATAACTGCTTGGAATAAATTGTGTATGCCCCAATGCACCGGCCCAAGATCCAGTGAGTTGAGAGCGTTTAATTTCGCCACTTTGTAAAATTTTCATAGCAGCAATCAGCTGTGTATGTGCATATTTTGCACGTTTTTTATCAGCATAGGCTAGAGTTGCAAGAGAGCGAATGGTATCACGCATTACACTTTTATTGGCTAAAACTTTCCCATAGTTGCTTTCCATTGACCAAATAGCAAGCAGAATATTGCGGTCAACACCAAAACGTTTTTCAATTTGAAGAAGCCATTTGTTCCATTTTTGAGTTTGGCGCCGTCCTTCTACAATTGCAATATCATGGATACGATTATCGAAATAGTTCCATGAAGGAGCAACAAATTCTGGTTGGTATGCGGCGCTTTTTAGAACTTCTGGATCAATGGCATTAACACCTTTAAATGCCATATGAAACGTAGAAGGGGTAATATTGTGAGAAATAGCTATTTTTTTAAATTCTTTAATCCATTGTTTAAATCCGCTATCAGCATATGAAAGGGATACAAAAAACATTAAAAAAGCAGAAAAAATAACGGCAGAGCCAGTGAGAAGAGTTCTCCAAGTTATTGACTTCTCTAAAAAAGAGAAAGTCTTCAATTCTGTTTTTTGCATTTTGAAATCCCCATTAATATTCAATTTATTAGATGTGCAATAACTTTATCTTGTATTTAGTTGAATCGATAATATGATCAAGAAGAGGAGAAAACTAAAATAAATAATTCATTTTAATCTTTGCAATAAATTCTCATATTCTCTTTTACATTTTTGATTGTCCATTATAATGATAATCAAAACAATAAGATATCTTTTTTACCATTTCGTAAAAACATATGTTAAATAAAACAAAAAATATATGAATTCATTGAGGAGGATGAGTGTGCGTAAAATCCGGAAAGCTGTATTTCCAGTAGCAGGTCTTGGTACGCGTTTTCTTCCTGCGACAAAAACAATTCCTAAAGAAATGCTAACAGTTGTTGATAAACCTGTTATTCAATATGTTGTGGATGAGGCGAGGGAGGCTGGTATTGAGCATTTTATTTTTGTGACTGGACGTAACAAAGCAGTCATTGAGGATTATTTTGATGCGCAAGTTGAATTATACACGACACTTGCTGAATGTGGAAAGAAAGAAGATCTTGCACATTTATACCGTTTACAGCCATTACCAGGGTCAACTTCTTTCACTCGGCAACAGCAACCTTTGGGATTAGGGCATGCTCTTTGGTGTGCGCGTGAATTAGTTGCAGGGGAACCTTTTGCTTTGTTATTACCCGATATGCTGATTCAAGCCAAAAAGGGATGTCTTTCTGAGATGATTCGTCTTTATGAAAAGGTGGGGGGGGGAAATATTATTGCAGTTCAGGAATGCGATCTTGAGGAAGCACATAAATACGGTATAGTTGGCAAAGGTAAACAGATTGCCAATGGTTTTAAAATCACAAAAATGGTAGAAAAACCAGTGCTAGGAACGGCACCATCAAATTTGTACATCAATGGACGTTATATTTTGCAGCCAGAAATTTTTAATATTCTTTCCACTCAAGAACGAGGAACAGGAAATGAAATTCAATTAACAGATGCTATGATACGGCTTTCAAATGAACAAGATTTTTGGGGGTTGCAAGTAGAAGGGCGCACTTTTGATTGCGGTTCTAAAGCTGGTTTTATTGAAGCCAACGTTGCATTTTCTTTGGCACGCGCTGATATGCACAGCCATGTTTCTGCCTCATTGAAAAATTTACTGGAAACCATTAATGTTGAAAAATAATATAGATCTCTCATTTAATTTTATTGATCGAATTTGATTATGATAACACCGTCTCCTCATATGGCTTTGCAAGGTGCTGTTGCATCAGCGCTTAAAACACTTGCCAGTGAAAAGCAGGGGCTTGAAGTCCTTGAAAAAGCTCTTCTGGGAAGTCTTTCTTCTTCTTTTGAAGCGGCTGTTCAAACTATTAGAAATGCTCGTGGACATGTGGTAATTACTGGTCTTGGGAAAAGTGGTCATATAGGGACAAAAATTGCAGCAACCCTAGCCTCAACTGGAACGCCTGCCTTTTTTGTTCACGCTGCAGAAGCCAATCATGGTGATCTTGGTATGATTGGATCTGATGATGTTATTCTTGCTTTATCATGGTCTGGTGAAACTCAAGAGTTAAGTGGTATTATCAGTTATGCGGCGCGTTTTCGTATCCCCCTTCTTGCGATGACATCAAGTGAGTGCTCTGTATTAGGACGACAAGCTGATATTGTTTTATTGTTACCAAAGATAGAAGAGGCTTGCCCCCATGGGCTTGCTCCTACCACTTCAACAATTATGCAATTGGCAATGGGAGATGCATTAGCGGTTTCTCTTTTAGAAATGCGTGGTTTTACCGCAACGGATTTCAAAATATATCATCCTGGTGGTTCTCTTGGTGCAAGCCTTAAATACGTGTGTGATATTATGCACGAGGGTGATAATATTCCTTTGGTTATGCAGGGAACATCTATGATTGAAGCGATGAATGTTTTGGTGGAAAAGCATTTTGGTTGTGTTGGTGTTGTGAATCAAGAAGGCGAACTAATCGGAATTGTAACCGATGGCGATCTTGCACGTAACATGCATTTTAATTTATCAAAATTTAATGTTGACGAGGTGATGACCAAGGCTCCTAAAGTTGTAAAACCAAATACACTTGTTGGTGCAGCAACAGCTTTCATTAATGATCATCATATTGGTGCATTTTTCGTGGTTGAAGATAAAAAACCGATAGGAATTGTTCATTTTCATGATCTTTTGCGCATTGGCGCTGCCTAGATTAAAGTTTCCCTATCAAATAAAATGTTATTTTAGGTTAAAATAGATTGAATGATACAAAGTCACAGTTTTATTGTGAGGTGACTTTACTGATATTCTGTGGAAGAAAATGGTTATTTTACGCTGTTTAGAAAATTTTCAGGATAAAGATTATATTAGTCTCTTTGCGTATTTTAGAGAGGATTTTCTATCAGGAGGAGAAAGGATCGCCTCCTGCTTAATGTATGTGCCCCCTCTGTTCTTAAGAGAGGCTTCCCTTGTACGTTGTTTAAGATTTCCGCTTAAGGAAAAACTGTGCTCCTGTATGTGAGGTGCAGAGAAGTTGTGTGGCGTCATATGACATTGTACAATTGACTCTAGAAATTGTTCCACGGAGAATAGAGCGTATTTCAATTTCTATATTTTGGGCATTGAGATAATTATATGCCCCTTCTGATAGTTTTTCTTCTGTATCTGCTGCACGCGTTTCAAAAACACCATTGTGGAAAGAAGAAATAATACCATTCTCATCAACCCATTTTCCATCAATTCCAGTTGGCATATTTGAGTTATAATATTGCGAAAAGCTACAGGCACTTAACAGCAAGGTGGTAGTTGTAAGACATAAAATATGATAGGTATGTTTCATTTATTGCACTCTATTTAGATTATTTTGCTCTCTAGTTTTTATAACATTATTAAATTACTCCATGAGTCAATATGAAAAATTTGATGAAAATCAATGAAAAAGCAAAAAAATGGAAAAAAATGCCTTAATGTTGTATTTAATTAATAGCTTGATGAAGTTCGTAAGTGAAACACAAGAGGTGAAATATTTCTTATGGTTTACAACAATTTTTATATTAAGCTGCTGAGTAGTCTCAAAGGAGATTATTGACATTATGGTTGGTCCCATTCTTGTTGCGAGTGAAGATTATGGAAGACGTATAGAACTTTCTGCTATGCTGCGAGGTTTTGGTTATCGTGTCATTGAAGCAGAAAATGGTCTCCGTACGATTGATCTTTTACACAGGCGTAAAAACATTGTGCTTGCACTCCTTGATGTCGTTATGAGTGATTTGAGTGTGAGCGATTTGATTAAAATGATTAGAGTTGCTGGTGTTTCTGTTCCTATTGTCGTTATAGCACAACAAGAGAATCAGAATTTACTCCAGAAGGCTTTAACAGCTGGAGCTATTGATTATTGGATCCACCCAGTAACATTATTACGCGTAAGGGTTACTTTGGATATTCTTGCTCTTATTTCTGCCTTGGAGCATGAAGTTCGAGATATTCGGCGAAAAAAAGAGAATCATTTACGGTTTTCTGATCTTTGCATAAAAAGTAGAGCTATGCAGGTAGTGTTAGAACAATCGAGACAAGCAGCAACTTCTTTACAGAATCTTTTGATAGAGGGGGAAGTTGGAACAGGACGTGAGACATTAGCTCGGATTATTCATCATGAGGGATTATTCTCGGAAGGTGTTTTTATTCGCTTTCAATGTTCAGCCATCGTTGATCCAGAAGAAGAAAATCAGCAGTGGTTTAAAGAATTCCTACCATTGGTTTCTTCTCTTGAAAAAGGGACACTTTGCCTTTGTGATATTGATCGACTTGAGCCCATACAGCAAAAACGGTTTGCTCATTACCTTAAAGAAAGGGAAAGGGATACAAAAGGAGATTTTTTCCCTTTTCGGATCATTGCGATTTCAACATCGCGTTTAAAGGATTTGGTTAAAGAGAACTTTTTTTTGCATAGTTTGTTTGAACAATTTTCTCACTTGTCTATTAGCGTCCCTGCTTTACGAGAATTAAGGGATGATTTTCCAGAGATCACACAACGTTTGATTGATCGTATTATCACCGAAACAGGGCGGTCACATGTCCATGGTTTAGCAGGATCTGCTCTTTCCTTGCTTATGCAGTATGATTGGCCTGGTAATAAAAATGAGCTTGAAAACTTTTTATTTCGTGCGATTTTACTCAGTGAAGGACCGTTATTAACTGTTCGAGATTTTCCGCAATTAATGGGAAATCCATTAATGAATGTTCCCAATATCATTGAGGATAATATGCAAGAAGATAATGAACAAGAATCTATAAAATTTTTGAATACTGATGGGCATGTGCGTACTTTTGCAGAGATGGAACATGATATTATCGAGAAAGCGGTTAAACATTATAAAGGACATATGAGTGAGATTGCGCGCCGCCTTCATATTGGTCGCTCTACACTTTATAGAAAAATGGAAGAATTGCGAGCAATAAGAAATCAAGAAAGAAAGTAAAATTCATAACAAATCTCTCTTCATGACAAGTATGAGTTTCAAAAAAATAGAGTGGATTTTGATAAAGTCCGTGGGGGGGCTTAAGAAAACAATCATTTATTGTAAAATTTATCTATAGAGGATGATTTTGTAGATTTAAATCAAATATAAATTTTATGTGACTATTTTAATCGTCTGTTTCAGTTTATACAATTTTAGTTGAGTTTACATTTATTAAAGCAGAGAAGCATTTTTAAAAACTTTTAAATACTACCGCTAAAATTTTTGTATCATTAATATTAAATTTATACTCTCTTAAGCAAGAGGTGGCATTTTATCTGCTACACGGTTAAGATAAAGTGATTAGTATTATCGTTTGCATTACTGATGATGCGATAGCTTAAAATAGAAAGTTTGTCCTCTTTGACTCTTTTACATATTGTTATTGGTTTTGTCCTCTTTTTTTTTATTGCATCTATGTTGGCAATCTACACCTATGGGCGTTTTATGAAAAATGCTAGGGGGCAATGTTCTTATGCGCTACCTATTCAGAAAGATGAAACTAAGCTTGATCGTATCATTAGTCAATTAGCTGAGGAAGAAAATGGATTGGGGATTGATAAAGATGCCCTTTCCCTCATTATCAGCAATTTGGATGCGTTTTGTGTTCGTGCAATAGGAGCTGCAGAGGCTGGGCGTAGCCTTGATCTGATGTATTATATTTGGGATGATGATTTAACAGGGCGTCTATTATTAAGTGAAATAGTTAAGGCAGCGGATCGGGGTGTTCGGGTACGGCTTCTTTTGGATGATATTAATGCTCAAGCACGTGATCCAGCTTATATTGCGCTAGATAAACATCCTCATATCGAGGTGAGAGTGTTTAATCCAGGACGATCGCGTAAAGGTGGATTACGTCGTGGTTTAGAGATTATATTACGGGCGATTACTGTTACACGTAGAATGCATAATAAAGCTTTTATTGTTGATGGTAGAATCGCTTTTGTAGGAGGACGTAATCTTGCAGATTCTTATTTTGATGCTGGTGAAGAATCCCATTTTCGAGATTTAGATTTGATGTTAATCGGACCTTCTGTTAAAAAGGTGGAAAGTATTTTTGATGATTTTTGGAATAGTGCTGTTGTTTTGCCAATTCATACTTTGGTTGTTCCTAAAAGCGCAAGTGATCTTAGCTATTGGAAGGATAAATTACAAAAATTTCGGGATTCCAAGGTTGCAAAGGTTTATTTAGATTATGTCAAAGAGCACATTAATTTTGATTGTTTTATTCAAACAGGAAGGCGGTTATTTTTAGCAGACAAAGTTGTTGTTCTTTCTGACCCTCCAGAAAAAGCATTGCGTAAAAAAGCAAGCAATTGGCTTATGAAGGCACTTTCAAAGGTTATTGGAAATGCCCAAAAAACGGTTCAGATTACGTCACCTTATTTTGTTCCTGGTAAGGTTGGAACGCAGAATTTTAGTAATTTGGTTTCAAAGGGTGTTGATGTCAAAATTCTGACGAATTCTTTAGCAGCTACTGATGTAGCATTGGTGCATGGTGGTTATGTATCGTATCGTAAGGCGTTGTTGAAAAGTGGTGTTAAGCTTTATGAATTAAAAGCGGAGGGCAACACCCATGGGTTACGGTTGTTTCGATCGAGTAAGGCAAGTTTACATGCCAAAGCTTTTTTAATTGATCGTAAAACAGCTTTTATTGGATCTTTAAATTTTGATCCAAGATCAGCATCATTAAATACAGAAATGGGCATTCTTTTTGAATGTGCTCCCATTACAGCAAGATTAGATTTGTTGTTTTCTGAAGAAACCACAGGGGAAATGAGCTATCATCTGCGTCTTGGTAATAATAATCGTATTTATTGGGATTTTATTGAAAATGAAAAAAAATATAGCATTGACCATGAGCCAGAAAGCAGTTTTTGGCGTCGCGCATTTGCAAAAATAATAAGTTGGTTACCTATTGAATCACAATTGTAAATTTTTATAAACCAAAAAAAATATTTATTTTTCTTTTCATTTTGTTTGTAGCATGGCATAATTTTTTGCCAATCTACCATGTATGAGAACCGCAGTTGTATTTTAAAGCTCCTTGCGGTGTTTTATTATAAAAGGAATTTTGCTATGGCAAAGATTGTTGAAACGGGGACAGGTGCATTGGCACTGACTTTTGATGATGTACTTTTACAGCCCGGTCATTCTCTTGTTATGCCTAGTCAAGTGGATCTCAGTACGCGCATTGCAGCGGATATTAAGCTCAATTTGCCATTGCTTTCTGCTGCAATGGATACGGTAACAGAATCGCGTTTGGCAATTGCTATGGCTCAAGCTGGAGGTCTTGGGGTTATTCATCGTAATATGTCTCCTGCAGAACAGGCAGAAGAAGTCCGCCAAGTAAAAAAGTTTGAATCTGGTATGGTTGTTAATCCAGTCACAATTGGACCAGATGCAACACTTGAAGAAGCGAAATCTTTGATGCGCTCTCATGGCATTTCAGGTATTCCGGTTGTTGAAAATAGTGTTAAAGGTGAGACAGCGGGACGACTTGTTGGCATTTTGACCAATAGAGATGTCCGTTTCGCATCAGATCCAAAACAAAAAATTTATGAATTAATGACGCATGAAAATTTGATCACAGTGCGTGAAAATGTCCAACTTAATGAAGCAAAATATCTTTTACATCATCATCGTATTGAAAAATTATTAGTTGTGGATGAACAAAATCGTTGTGTCGGACTGATAACAGTTAAGGATATTGAAAAAGCAAAATTAAATCCAAATGCTGCTAAAGATTCTCAAGGGCGCTTGCGTGCTGCAGCGGCCAGTAGTGTTGGGAATGGAGGGATTGAGCGTGCTGAACGCCTCATAGACGCGGGTGTTGATGTGTTGGTCATTGATACAGCGCATGGACATTCTCAACATGTGCTAGAAACTGTTGAACGAATTAAAAAGATGGCTTCCTCTCCAGCTGTTATTGCTGGGAACGTAGCAACCGCTCAAGCAACGCAGGCATTGATTGACAGTGGTGCAGATGCGGTAAAAGTTGGTATTGGTCCTGGCTCTATTTGCACAACGCGTATAGTTGCTGGTGTCGGTGTTCCTCAACTTGCAGCCATTATGAATGCCGCAGAAGTTGCTGAAAAAGCGGGCATTCCCATTATTGCAGATGGTGGAATCAAAGCATCAGGTGATTTTGCTAAAGCTTTAGCTGGTGGGGCTTGTGCAGCGATGATTGGATCTCTTTTAGCAGGTACAGAAGAAAGTCCTGGTGAAGTTTATCTTTATCAAGGTCGATCTTTTAAAGCCTATCGTGGTATGGGATCTGTTGGTGCTATGGCACGAGGATCGGCAGATCGCTATTTTCAAGATGATGTTCGTGATGAACTTAAGTTGGTTCCTGAAGGTGTGGAGGGGCAGGTGGCTTATAAAGGGCCTATAGCATCAGTTCTACATCAGCTTGCTGGTGGACTTCGTGCTTCAATGGGGTATGTTGGAGCAAAAGATCTCGTAGAGTTTCGTGAAAAAGCAATGTTTGTACGTATTACGAATGCGGGACTCCATGAAAGTCATACGCATGATGTTTCTATCACACGGGAGAGTCCAAACTATCGTGGGCCAGTTTAAAGATATTTAAAGATATAAGAGCATAATGTCATATCGCATAAATATAAAATCTTCCGAGAACAAGAAAGAGAGACTGCGCTTTTTTCTGTTTGTGATTTGGTGTAATAATCCCAAAAAGGAAAGAATTAGAGGTCAAAACTCTAATTCTTTCTGTTAAGACTATATGAAATAAGTTATATAAAATTAGAATTAACTTTTTGTAGTCTTCCGTCCTGTCTTTGACGCACGTTGGCGAGTGTTTGTCTGATCACTTTGGACGGATTTCTTTCCGTTGTTTGAGGGCATTGTGTTATGACGGCTTTTAGATGAAGTTGTTTTTCCATTATTATAAGTCATTATTTTCTCCTTTTAAATTGTCTGGCAGTTGCCAGTAGAGTAAAAACGGTCATGCCAAATAGTGGTTCCAAGCATTTTCTAAAAAGTTAATTTTTTGGTGAACGTAAGATGGACGTGTTTAATTTTATGAGAAGATTTTTTCTATTTTTTCAGATGGATAGCCCTAAAAAGATGGGAGATATTTGATTTTTTCTGTTATTCAGATAATCCTCGTAAATTTTATTTTACGCAATAATTAAGGAGTTTGTTTTTTCGTAATGCATGGCGGAAATAAGTTCTTTATGGATGGCTGCGTATCTTTTAGTATAAGAGGTAGAGGGATAAAAAGTGAATGGGCAGAAGATGAAAGGAAAAATCTAGATACTCTAATATTGGATCTTATAAAAAGTATGATCAGATCATTTTAATGGTTTTGAGAAGGTTTTATTGGCAAGAAGAAGATAATATTATTTTTTTAGATGATTTAAGATTTTATTATTTTAATGGGAGAAATGAATGCGATTAGGTGGGCGTTTGCAAGCAGCAATAGATGTTCTCAAAGAGATAGAAATGAAGCATCGCCCAGTAGGAGAAGCTTTAAAGGATTGGGGGCTTTCTCATCGCTTTGCTGGAGCAGGTGATCGCGCAGCTATTGGCACAATCGTTTATGATGTTTTAAGACGACGCTATTCTTTACAATGGCGTATGGAGAGTGATGATATCCGAGATATCGTTTTTGGTGCCTTATTAGATTCTGGAAAAATGACGCTGGAGCAAATTGACGGTGAGTTAGCAGAAGATCGGTTTGCGCCGCAGTTATTAGGAGCTAAACAGCGTAAATCGTGGCAAGGTCAGCAATTAGTGGATGCTCCAGACTATATTCGTGGTGATATTCCGCAATGGTGTCAAGCGCATCTGCGTCCTTTATTTGGTGATAATTGGATCACTGAAGCGGCTGCGTTAGCAACGCGTCCTTCTTTAGACCTACGGGTAAATAACTTAAAGGCAACACCAGAAAAGGTGTTGAAAGAATTAGCAAAAACCAAACTTAAATCTTTGCCATGGTTTGAGCAAGCTTTGAGAATTGCACCGATTGAAAAGTTTAACCGTCATCCTAATGTTCAAGTGGAACCAGCTTTTCAAAAAGGACACTTTGAAATACAGGATTTAGGATCTCAAATTGTTGCTCACCTTGTGGAAGCGCGAGAAAGCATGCAGGTATTAGATTATTGCGCAGGTGCTGGGGGTAAAACATTAGCTTTAGCTTCCGATATGAACAATCGTGGGCAAATTTATGCTTATGATTCAGACAAAGCTCGTTTGGCTCCTATTTTTGATCGTCTTCGACGCGCTGGTGTTCGTAATGTACAAATACGAGTGCAAAGAGAAGAATTAAAACCATTAACAGGTCAGATGGATAGAGTTCTACTAGATGCACCATGTAGTGGGACAGGAACATGGCGTCGTCGTCCAGATGCGAAATGGCGTTTAACATTAGAACAGGTGAAACAACGCCAAACAGAACAGAGATCTATTTTGAATGAAGCGATAGCTTATCTTAAGCCAAATGGGCGCCTAGTCTATATTACCTGTTCTCTCTTTACAGATGAAAATGAGGAACAAATTTCCCGTTTCCTTCAACAACATTCTCATTTTGCTCCAATAGATATGCCAGCGCTTTGGCAGAAACATTTTAGTTTTTCTCCTGTGCAACCAGTTTTTTCAAATTATGGACTTACTTTGTCGACGGCCACAACACAAACAGATGGGTTCTTTTTATCTGTGTTGCAAAAAAAACATTGATCCATATTTTTGCATTTTTTATCATAAATTTTACGAGAATAATCTTTTTCTTAAGAAAATAGGCTTGTGAAAAAAGAAAGATTGAATCATAACTCGCATGAGTTTTCTTTTACAATTGTTGATTGGTTTTCTATGAGCATATCACATCCAGACACGGTTCTTATTATTGACTTTGGTTCACAAGTTACACAACTTATTGCACGACGGGTACGAGCAATGGGGGTATATTGTGAAATTGCTCCTTTTCAATTGGCTTTAGAAGCTGTGCGCCGCATAAATCCTAAAGCTATTATTTTATCAGGGAGTCCTTATTCCGTTATTGATGAGGGCTCTCCGCGTGCTCCAATGGAAATTTTTGAGGCGGGTATTCCGATTCTGGGTATTTGCTATGGTGAACAAGTCATGTGTGTTCAGCTTGGAGGAAAGGTTGAAGCTGGACATGAGCGTGAATTTGGGCGTGCTTTTTTGGAAGTGCAAGAAGAGAGTGCTCTTTTTGATGGAGTGTGGGAAAAAGGTTCTCGTTATCAAGTATGGATGAGCCATGGTGACCGTGTGGCAGCTTTACCAGAAGGTTTTCGTGTCATAGGGACCTCAAACGGAGCTCCCTATGCGGCTATTGCTGATGAAAAAAGACATTTTTATGCAGTACAGTTTCATCCTGAAGTTATCCATACACCAGATGGTACAAAACTTTTGCAAAACTTTATTCATAAAATCTCTGCTATTAAAGGTGGTTGGTCAATGGCTTCTTATCGTGAGCAGGCAATTGCTACGATACGACAAAAAGTTGGGAAAAGTCGTGTGATTTGTGGTCTTTCAGGGGGGGTGGATTCATCTGTTGTAGCGGTACTCCTTCATGAAGCCATAGGAGATCAACTGACATGCATTTTGGTAGACCATGGGCTGATGCGCAAGAATGAAGCTGAAGAAGTTCTCACGCTCTTTCGTGATCATTATAATATAGAGCTTATTCACGTTAATGCTGCCGATATATTTCTTAATGCTTTAGAGGGTGAGACAGATCCAGAAAAAAAGCGCAAAACGATTGGTCGCCTTTTTATTGAAGTTTTTGAAGAAGAAACTAAAAAAATAGGAGGTGCAGAGTTCTTAGCACAAGGAACACTTTATCCAGATGTTATTGAGAGTGTGTCTGCTATTGGTAAAACGGTAACCATTAAAAGCCATCATAATGTGGGTGGGCTGCCAGAACAGATGAATATGCAACTTGTAGAACCGTTGCGTGAGCTCTTTAAGGATGAGGTTCGCTTGCTAGGGCGAGAGTTAGGATTACCAGAGCAGTTTATTGGTCGCCATCCTTTTCCAGGTCCAGGTCTTGCAATTCGCTGTCCAGGTACTGTGACCCGTGAAAAATTAGAAATTTTACGTGAAGCAGATGCTATTTATCTTGAGGAAATCCGTAAAGCCGGTCTTTATGACGAAATTTGGCAAGCTTTTGCTGTTCTTCTTCCTGTTCAAACTGTTGGCGTGATGGGGGATGGTCGCACTTATGAATTTGTTTGTGCTCTTCGTGCCGTCACATCTGTAGATGGAATGACTGCTGATTTTTATCCCTATGATATGGCGTTTTTAGGTAAGACGGCAGCACGTATTATTAACGAAGTTAGAGGGATTAATCGTGTTGTATATGATGTAACCTCAAAGCCTCCTAGTACTATTGAATGGGAATAATTAAAATGAAGGATAAGCCTTTATCTGGCAATCTGTACGCTAATATCGTTTAAAATTGAGAAGTGTGGAATTTTGCATGTCTGAGAAAAAAATTGTTGCACACCGTGGCGGAGCTCATCTTTATCCTGAAAATACTCTTTCGGCATTTAATAATGCTATAGCGTTAGGTGTTGATGAAGTTGAATGCGACGTTCATTTGCTGAAAAGCGGTGAAGTGGTTGTCTTTCACGACTTCCGTCTAGACCAATTGGTTGGAAAAAAGGGGTATATTCACGACATTGATAATGAAACACGCAAACAACTCTGCGTAAAAGGAAGCCAAGAAGCACCTCCCTTATTAGAAGAGGTGCTTGATCTTTTAGCACCAACGAATATTGCATTGCATCTTGAAATCAAGACATGTGGTGAAGTGGAGCGTGAAACAATATTATCCCAAAAAGCGCTTGCGCTAATAAAAAGCCGAAATTTATCAGAACGGGTTTCTGCAATTAGTTTTGATCCTTTGATCCTTCGTCCTTTTATTGAAGCAGGAATACCATCTGGTCCATGTGTTGATAATCTTGAAGGTGATATGTACCGTCATTTTTCTGTATGGAAGCAATTAGGTTATTCTGATCTAAGTTTAGATGGCTCCATTGTTTCACAGGACTTTATTGAATCAGCTCTTGAGGCTGGTTTTACTGTAGGGGTATGGACAATTAATGGAAAAGCTCGGTTATCACATTGGCTTGACATGCCTGTACATTATATTACGACAGATCAACCCGATCTCGCATTGCAATTGCGTGCACAAAGGTAAAAATACATCAATACAAAGGGAACTATATATCCTCATAAAGCTAGCGTAATGAAAGAAGAAAAATTATCTAATATATAACAATAATACATTGATTTATAATGATAATTAATGGTTTATTCATATGAATAAGAGATCTTAATACGTAAGATTTTCTTATTTCAAATCTTTTTACAATGAATCAATCAAAATCATTCGTTTACACATTACAAGCAGGGTTGGTGTGTGGATAAAAAATTATTGAGAAAAGAATAAAAATATTTATTTAACGTATTTCAAATGCAAGACTTGTTGAAGCATTAGGGGCTCATATGATGGCATACAAAAAGTCTTATATAATTTAGTGGAGAGGCTTTATGGCTTATTTTATAGGAGCTATCATGAAATGTAGATGTATTGAAAGATTTTTTAACAGCATGGAAATTGGTAATACAATGTCATTTTGTTTTGCGTGAGGAGCGTGATCTCACTACAGGAAAGGAACTATTAAGCGTTTCAAAATGATTTTCGTAGTTTTAAGAAAAATTCTATTTGTCTCTTCGTTAAATTCAGTAGCAACATCGTGTTAAAGTTATAAGCCGAAAGTTATAAGACAAATAGCAAAAGAATAAATAATTCTTTTTAAAAAAAGTAAATCCAGATATTAGAATAGTCATTGAATGACATTTACGATCTATATCTTTTTACCAATTGACTTTGCTTATTTAAGCCATCTCACTTTTTTCAGATAGTTACAAACGCGTATCTCGTTAATACATAAGAAAGCTTATAAAAGAAAACGAATAAATTTAAACAAATTCATTTGACCTTTTGGTGGTTCCTGTTTAAATGAGAGAATATATTTCTGAAATAAAACTGTCATAGCATGTTCATGTGTAATACTATAAATTTAGGGGTAGTTTGTATTCCATCACTTCAGAAAGGGTGAGCCATGAGTCGTTTTTATCTTTCCATAGCGGCCACGGTTGCTATCATAATGTCTACAGCGGGAATAACAGCAAGTTTTGCGCAGACAAAAATCAGCTTTTGGCATTCTATGAGTGGTGAATTAGGAAAGCAAACTGAAAGTCTCATTAACGATTTTAATGCAAGTCAATCAGAGTATAAAGTTGTTCCTTCATTTCGCGGCGAATATGAAGAGGGGTTGATTTCACTCATTGCAGCATTTCGTGGAAAGAAACAACCAGTGCTTGCCCAAATTTATGACGTTGGTACTGGAACTATGATGGCTGCAAAAGGCGCAATCTATCCATTTTATCAACTTATGGCTGATACAAAACAAGAATTTGATCCTACAGATTATTTCCCTGCTATTAGTGGTTATTACTCCGATGAACAGGGACGTATCATCTCTATGCCATTTAATATTTCAACTCCCATTCTTTATTATAACAAAGATATCTTTAAAAAAGCAGGGCTTGATCCGGAACAGCCTCCTAAAACGTGGCAAGATATAGAAGACTTTTCCAAAAAAATTCTTGAGACTAAAGCGGCAACTTGCGGTTTTACGATGGCTTATGCTGCTCAATGGATTGGTATAGAAAATTTTTCAGCGTTGCATAATGTTCCTTTTGGAACGAAGGAAAATGGCTTTAAAGGACTTGATTCAGAACTTACATTTAATGGACCTTTACAAGTGCGTATGTGGACTGACCTGAAAAAGTGGTCTGATCAAGGTATTTTCCGTTATGGTGGTCCAGCAGGTGCATTAGATTCAACACCAATGTTTATGGCACAAAATTGTGCAATTTTTATGCAATCTTCAGGATCACGTGCTGGAATTGTTTCGGAAGCTCAGTTTGATGTGGGAGTTGGTATGCTACCGTATTATAAGGATGCAGAAGGAACACCACAAAATTCAGTTATTGGGGGAGCTTCTATTTGGGCGTTTAAGGGACATACCCCAAAGGAATATGCAGGGGCAGCCGCTTTTCTTAAATTTCTTTCAAAAACAGAAAACCAAGCAAAATGGCATCAGGAAACAGGTTATCTTCCAACCACAAAAGCGACTTATGAATTGAGCAAAAAACAACATTTCTATGAAAAAACGCCAGGTGCGGATATAGCTATCAAACAGATTAATCTTAATCCACCAACAGTTAACTCGAAAGGGATAAGATTTGGTAATTTACCACAAATCCGTGCCATTCTTGATCAAGAGTTGGAAGCTGTTCTTAGTGGTTCAAAAACACCGAAAGATGGTTTAGATGAGACCGTTGAACGTGGAAATAAACTCTTGCGTGAATTTGAAAAATCTAATCATTAATCTCGTTTTATTGTTAAACATTAAAGACTCAACAAAAACAGTTGAGTTCTTTTTGTTTATCTTTTTAAAGTCTCTACATTTAAAGAGCCCTACGAATGCAAGAAAAACATGCATATTTTAAAAATAGTCTACTTTCTTACGGACTGCTTTTCCCTCAGCTTCTTGTGACTTTTTTGTTTTTCTTTTGGCCTGCTGCTCAAGCAATAAAATCATCTTTTGAGCGTGAAGACCCTTTTGGCTTTACAACAACCTTTATTGGTTTTGAAAATTATCTAACCGTTCTTTCTGATCCTACTTATCTGCAATCACTTCTTACAACCGCAGTATTTTCCATCTCAGTTACTGTCGCTTCAATGACAATATCACTTCTCTTAGCTGTCTGTGTTGATCGTGTCATCCGTGCAAAAAAGGCTTATACAATGCTTTTGCTCTGGCCCTATGCTGTTGCTCCAGTATTGGCAGGTATATTATGGCTGTTTATCTTTCATCCCACCATCGGAATTATCCCTTTTCTTCTCGAGAAAATAGGGGTGCTATGGAATTATCGTATTAATGGCACTCAAGCAATGATTCTTATTGTCATAGCGGCTAGTTGGAAACAAATTTCTTACAATTTTCTCTTTTTTCTTACAGGTCTTCAGTCTGTTCCGCGTTCTCAAATAGAAGCAGCCGCCATTGATGGTGCTGGTCCCTTTAAACGATTTTGGACTGTAGTCTTCCCGCAAATTTCACCAACGACGTTTTTCCTTCTTATTGTCAATGTCAATTATGTTATGTTTGATACCTTTGGTATTATTGATAATACAACTTCTGGAGGTCCTGCGCGTGCAACGAGCATCCTCGTCTATAAAGTATATGACGATGGCTTTAGAAATCAAATAATCGGTGCATCAGCAGCACAGTCAACAATATTGATGTTGATGGTTATTGTCTTAACCTTTATTCAGTTTCGCTGGATTGAGCGTCGTGTACAATATTAGGAAGTAAATTATGGTTGAAAATCGCCCTATTTTGAAATTTCTAACCCATATTACTCTCATTATTGGCATTATCATTATTTGCTTTCCAGTTTACGTTGCTATCATTGCATCAACCCATAGTTCAGCAGCATTCAACTCGGGAACACTTCCTCTTTTACCTGGGAAATATGCTTTGGAAAATTATAAAACAATCTTTGGTGATGGCCTTGCACAACTCGGTCTTCCCAACCTCTGGCCACTCTTAATGAATTCACTCATTATGGCTCTAGGGATTAGTATTGGAAAAATTATTATTTCACTTTTATCTGCTTATGCAATTGTTTATATGCGTTTTCCTTTCCGAAAAACTGCTTTTGTTCTTATTTTTGTTACATTGATGCTCCCTGTCGAAGTTCGTATTCTTCCAACCTATGAGGTTGTTGCGAAATTGGGGATGATCGACACCTATAGTGGAATGATTATTCCACTTATTGCATCTGCAACCGCTACATTTTTATTTCGCCAGTTTTTTTTGACTATTCCAGATGAACTCTTAGAGGCGGCACGTGTTGATGGTGCAGGTCCAGTTAAATTTTTTAAGGATATTCTTCTTCCTCTTAGTAAAAGCAATATCGCTGCTTTATTTATCATTATGTTTATTTATGGATGGATACAATATCTTTGGCCTCTTATCATCACAACGGATCAAAATCATCAAACGATCCTTATTATTTTAAAACAGCTTATTGTCGAATCACTTCAACATGATCCTCAATGGAATATACTCATGGCAGTATCGGTTGTTGCCATGGTTCCCCCTGTTCTTGTTGTTATCTTCATGCAACGGCTTTTTATCAAAGGCCTTATTGAAACGGAGAAGTAATTATGGCCATAATCCAGTTATCAAATATAAAAAAACGGTATGACAACGGCATTCTGGTCATTGATGATTTAAACTTAACTGTTGCTGATAAAGAACTTCTTGTTCTTGTCGGTCCTTCAGGGTGCGGAAAATCAACCTTATTGCGTATTATAGCAGGACTTGAACAAGTTACCTCAGGTGAATTATGTATTGATAACGAACGTATCAATGATCGTGAACCAGCTGATCGTGATATTGCTATGGTTTTTCAAAATTATGCTCTTTATCCCCATATGACAGTTCGTGGAAACTTAGAATATGGTCTTAAAAATCGTAAAACTCCTAAAGAAGAAATTAAAAAACGCATCGCACATGCTGCAAAACTTTTGGAGATAGAATCATTTCTTGATCGTAAGCCACGACAATTATCAGGAGGACAACGTCAGCGTGTTGCAATGGGGCGTGTGATTGTACGTCAACCCCGTGTTTTTCTCTTTGATGAACCTCTTTCAAATCTTGATGCAAAATTGCGGGCGCAAATGTGTATTGAAATAAAAACACTACAGCGTTCATTAGGAACGACCAGCCTCTATGTTACCCATGATCAACTAGAAGCTATGACATTAGCTGATAGAATAGTCGTTTTGAATAAAGGAGCTATCGAGCAAATTGGAACACCAATGGAAATTTACGACACTCCAGCAACAACATTTGTTGCTGATTTTATTGGTTCTCCTCCTATGAATTTTCTTGATCGCCATGTCTTAGAACAACATTTAGGGCATTCATTTTCTTATGGCGAAGAAACTGATCTTTTAGCATTCAGACCTGAAATAATCTTATTGGGCGAACATCCAGATAAAGGACCTGTCTTTCACACAAAAATTGAGCTTATCAAGCCTATCGGAACAGGTTGCCATGTTTTAACGCGTTGGAATAATATCATCTTTACGATTGAAATAAAAGAACGCTTGACACACGACTATGGGCAAAAACTAAGTTTCACTGTCGCTCATCAGAATTTTCATACTTTTAACAAAAACACTGGAAAGCGTACAAATAGTAAGTAAGCATTAATTGATGTGACACGACTTTCTTTTATGTTGCGTTTCGATTTTCTCGATTGCATTTACAAAATCAGGTTGTAACCGATGGGATTAAAAACAAAATTTTAAAAGTTTTGGTAATGATCCATTGTCCCATGGCGCTGAGAATGTCAAAACATTTATATGAAGAAAATATGCATTTTCACGGTCTGTGAGAAGAATATTATTTTCAAATCTCAAACATAATAAAATCATTTTCACTATAAAAAAATATCAATATAAAATAACCATTGATTAACCATATTTTGCTCATAAAAAACAATATATTATCATGTGTTTCTTGATGTAATAATTTATGTAACTTATAAAAAGTAAATGAGAGAAATAGAGGGAAACAATAATTCACAGATGAGAGGGGATGCGCCCCATATCGTAGCTTTGATCCCTAACATAAGAAGTCTATTTGATCCAAAAAATACGACGCTGTTCTAAATAGTCTGTACGAGAATAGGCATATTCTATTTTACTGCTGACTATATGATCTTAAATGGTTTCAGAGATCCTATAAGAGGCATTTTTTCTTCAAGTGGTTTTTATTCATACACTCATTCTACTTGTATGTTATAAATGGAGTTGGGTAGATAAAAATACTTTAAGAAAGAGACCCCAAATGCTTCTTATGAATCGTTTCAAGTGTCGAGAGTTATTGTAAAAGAAGCGTTGGAAAATAGAATGATGCCGCTGACGATCTGGGCATCATGAGGCAATAAATCCACTTACTTTATCTATCTTAGCATCTATTGAGTATAAATTTCTCTGTAAAAGTAACTTTATTTTATATCAATATTATCAATTATAGATGTTGGGTATCATTAGTAATATAATCATAGACTTACGATTTTATGAACGCTTTTTTATCTCTTTTGTAGAAAATCTTAATGTTTTGTGATGGCATCAATGATGGTATTCACATTATGTTCCATCATATCGAGATAAGTTGCTGCAGGGCCATTTTTATTTGACAATGCATCAGAATAAAGAGTCCCACCAATTTTTAAACCTGTTTCTTTTGCAATCTGTTTTATGAGCCGAGGATTAGAGATATTTTCAACGAATAGTGCAGCTGCTTTATTCGCCTTAATTTGTTTGATAAGTTTAGCAACATCGGCTGCGGTTGCTTCAGCTTCTGTTGAAGCATTTTGGGGAGCAAGGATAGTAAAACCATATTCTTTGGCAAAATAGCCAAAGGCGTTATGAGATGTGATAATGATACGTTTATCTTTAGGGATGGTAGCAATTTTTGTTTTCAGGGTATCTTGTGCTATTTTAAGTTTTTGGATGTAGGTTTCGGCATTTTTTTTGTAGCTGGTGCAGGATTGTGGATCGATTTTACAAAAAGCAGCAGCGATATTCTTCACATAGATTTTGACATTGGGAATTGTTTGCCAAGCGTGTGGATCAATAACGCTATGGTGGTGATGGGCATTATGTTCTTGATTTTTCATTTTGAGGGAGGGAATGTTAGCGCTAACTTTGACAAGAAGTGCTTTTGTACCGCTTGCTGTAATGAGGCGATCAATGAATCCTTCTAAATGAAGTCCGTTGATGAAAATAATTTGAGCATTTCTAAGAGCTTGAGCATCATGGGGGGTAGGTTCATAAGTGTGGGTATTCGCATTGGGACCTACAAAAGTGGTCATAGAGATATGGTTGTCTCCTACATTTTTTACGAGATCTGCGAGAATAGAAAAGCTCGCAACAACTTTGATTTTATTGTTTGCAGAAGCAGAAAATGGAGAAAGGGAAAGCAATAAAGCTCCAAGAAGAACAAATTTTTGAGTAAACTTAGGCACATTTTTTCCTTAAAGTGAGGAGGTATAAAAGAGGTGGGGAAACCATGTTACAATAAAGCCACGTGGACTTATCAAGCAGGAAAAAAGATAAATAAATCCTGCGGCAATGATGATAGCAGGGCCGGAGGGAAGAGAAAGATGAAAAGAAAGCAGGAGACCACATACGCTAGAAATGATTCCAAAAAGAGTGGAAAGCGCGCAAATAGGGCCTAGCCGTGAAAACCAAAAACGGGCTGTAATAGCTGGAATCATCATAATGCCAACGGAAAGTAATGTTCCTAGTGATTGAAAGCCTCCAACCAGATTCAACACCACAAGTCCAAGCAATGAAATATGAATATATTTACTCAACGGAGAGAGTGATTTAAAAAAGAGGGGGTCAAAGCTTTCTAAAACAAGTGCACGCCAAAAAATACAAAGGCTGCATAGTGTAATCAGCATTATAATAGTGATTAACCAAAGGGCTTGTGCATCAAGTGCAAGAACCGATCCGAATAAGAGATGAAGCAGCTCAATTGTTGAGTCTTTTAGTGAGATAATAATGACACCTGCCGCGAGTGCAATAAGATAAAAGACGGTCATGGATGCATCTTCTTTCTGAAAGCTATTTCGTGAAATTAAAATGGTTGCTAAAGCAACAATAATACCAGCGAAGATGCCACCAAGTGTCATAGATATGAGGGAAAAGCCACAAATCAGAAAAGCAGTTGCAACACCAGGAAGAATGGCATGAGAGATAGCATCTCCTATCAAGCTCATTCCACGGAGCATCAAAAATACACCAACAGGACAAGCGCTAATAGACAGGAAAATAGAACCGATAAGGGCGTTTTGCATAAATTGGAAATCAACAAAGGGGGCAAGAAAAAATGCATACACGTCTTATAACCTAAGAAAGAGAGGATCATTGATGGGAAGATTTTGTTTTTGTGCGCTAATAGGAAAAGAATTGGATGTGAGAGGTGGCATAACGTGATGAATAGTGTTGTTAAAAAACTGTGTTGTTTTTCCATAAAAGGCGTTTTGTTGATTAATTTGAATCATTTGGGGGAAAAATTCTTGCACGATGAGAGGGTTATGGAGTGCTGCGAGAACTGTGCGTCCTTGCTGTTGCCAGTATGTGATCAGTGTAAGAAGGTCTTTTTGGGTATTATGATCTACACCATTGAAAGGTTCATCAAGCAAAATAATATTGGCATCTTGCACAATGATACGTGCAAAAAGAGCGCGTTGTAATTGCCCGCCTGATAATGTTTCAAGCGAACGGGGTGCTAGTTCTGTAAGCCCAACCGTTTCAAGCGCATTTTGAATCTTAGAATCATAAAGGCGCTGGCTTTTCCATAATCCACAAAAAGACCACAGTCCTGTTTTTACAAGCGTTTTCACATCAATTGGAAATGTTTGATCTACATCACATTGCTGAGAAAGATAAGCAATACGGCTTTTTTTTGGTTTTGTAATTTTTCCCTTAAGAGGTTTAATCAATCCGGCGATGGCTTTTAGCAGTGTCGATTTTCCAGCGCCATTATCGCCTGTTATTGCGACCAATGAACCAGCTTTTAACTTTGCTGAAAAGTTCTTTATTGCTATTCTATTTCCATAGCCTAATGTTGTCTTATTGAAGTGCAGATCCATATTTTTTACCATCGTTGCTTATTATTTTGAAAACTATGTAATAATATAACGTTTGTCAATAAAATGTTATATTATTACATAGTTTTGAGGACTGAAAATTTTAGTGTGAAGATCGTGGAAAATTAAAAATAATAATTGAATTCACCTTGACGAAAGAGAGAGAGTATATACTATATATAGTATCAAAATGATTGGTGATTCTAAATAAGCACAAGAGAGGGTGTTAGTGTGTTTCGTTTGGTATCTAAGTTATTTCCATTATTGTAAAGAGTTTATTGACCAAGGGCATAGCAGTGTTTTTGCTGAAGGATCTCTTTTGGAAGGATTCCTTTCGTTTTTGTAATTGATTTTTGCCGTAAAAGAGTAAAACAGAGCTCTTGAAAAACGGTAGTTTAGAACGTTAGTTTTTAGACAGCAGGAGGGAATTGTAATGCAAGCAAAAGATTGTTTTATAACTGGGGGGCTTTGCCATTTAAGTTATAGAATAATCGCTTATTCTCATCATAGTCTTTGAAGTTATTTGATGAGGAATTCTGTTATGTTCAAGAAGCTGTGTACTATTTGAAAGTAACCACATGTTTTGCGTACAATTTCTGTTTTTTGTTATTCTTGAGTACTTATAAAATTATTAGATTGACCTTTTAGGGTTGATTGTTTGGAATTGTGAAAGTTGAAGAAAATGTCGATCACTATTTATAGCAAACCATCTTGTGTCCAATGTGATGCTACACGCCGCGCTTTTGATGCAAAAGGCATTCATTATCGTGTTGTTGATATTTCTTGTGATGAACAAGCATACAATTTTGTTCAATCTCTGGGGTATCGTCAGGTTCCTGTCGTTGTTTGTGGTGAAAATCATTGGTCTGGTTTTAGACCAGATATGATTAGAGGTCTTTGTGCTTAATGGGGCTTATTGTTTATTATTCGAGTGCAACGGGTAATACAGAACATTTTGTCTCGCAACTTGGTCAACGACTCTTCAAAATTGATAAAAGAAAGCCTTCTGCATTGGTTGGTGAACCTTATGTACTGGTTGTTCCTACATATGCAGATGGTGAAGGAAGAGGAGCAGTGCCGAAAGCCGTTATCCATTTTCTTAATGAAGCTGAGAACCGAAAATTAATTCGTGGTGTCATTGGTGGTGGGAATCGTAATTTTGGTTGTTATTATAATTTAGCAAGTAAAATCATTGCTGAAAAATGTTGTGTACCTTGCCTTTATCGTTTTGAGCTGCGTGGAACTGATGAAGACGTTATTTATGTAAAAAAGGGATTGGAAAGATTTTGGAAACAATTGGTATAGGGCAATCGCAGAAATCGGATCAGATTACTGATTATCATGCGCTGAATGCAATGCTTAATCTTTATGATGAAAATGGTCATATTCAATTTGATATGGATAGGCTTGCCGCACGGCAATATTTTCTTCAGCATGTTAATCAAAATACAGTTTTTTTTCATAACCTGAAGGAAAAAATAGACTACTTAATAGAAGAAGGTTATTATGAAAAAGCTTTATTTGGGCTTTATGATTTTTCTTTTATTAAAAAGCTTTTTAAACGTGCTTATGCATTTAAGTTTCGTTTTCCTACCTTTTTAGGCGCATTTAAGTACTATACCAGCTATACATTAAAGACTTTTGATGGGAAACGTTATCTTGAACGTTATGAAGATCGTGTTTGTCTTGTAGCTTTATATTTGGCACAAGGGAATAAAGCTCTTGCTGAAAGTTTTGTGGATGAAATTATTACAGGACGTTTTCAGCCGGCAACACCGACATTTTTAAATGCTGGGAAAAAACAACGTGGTGAATTGGTTTCGTGTTTTTTGCTACGTGTTGAAGATAATATGGAATCGATAGGTCGTTCGGTTAATTCGGCTTTGCAGCTTTCAAAACGTGGTGGAGGTGTGGCGCTTTGTTTAACGAATTTGCGGGAAGCTGGGGCACCAATTAAGCAAATAGAAAATCAGTCCTCAGGAGTCTTACCGGTGATGAAACTCTTGGAAGATTCTTTTTCTTACGCCAATCAGCTTGGGGCAAGACAGGGGGCTGGAGCTGTTTATTTGCATGCTCACCATTTAGATATTATGAAGTTTTTGGATACAAAGCGTGAAAATGCTGATGAAAAAGTTAGAATCAAAACGCTTTCGCTTGGTGTCGTTATTCCTGATATTACTTTTGAGCTTGCACGGAATAATGAGGATATGTATCTCTTCTCATCTTATGATATCGAGCGTGTGACAGGTAAGCCCTTTAGCGATATTTCTTTAACGGAGCATTATCGTTCTTTTGTTGATAATGCAAAGATTCGTAAAAAGAAAATAAGTGCACGCGTTTTTTTCCAGACATTAGCGGAAATTCAATTTGAGTCGGGTTATCCCTATATTTTATTTGAGGATACTGCTAATCGATCGAACCCAATAGCTGGGCGCATAAGTATGAGCAATTTATGTTCAGAAATTTTGCAGGTGAGTGAGGCAAGTGAACTGGAGACAGATTTAACTTATCGCACGATTGGAAGTGATATATCCTGTAATCTTGGATCCATGAATATTGCCAAAGCAATGGAAAGTCCTGATTTCGGACAGACCGTGGAATCTGCTGTTCGTGCCCTTACTGCGGTTTCGGATATGAGCAATATTGCCTGTGTGCCTTCCATTGCGAAAGGCAATGCTGAAAGTCATGCGATTGGTTTGGGACAAATGAATTTGCACGGGTTTCTAGCGCGTGAACAGATCTATTATGGATCTCCAGAAGCGATAGATTTTACCAATATCTATTTTTATATTGTGACATATCACGCCATACGGGCTTCCAATTTGATTGCACGTGAACGTCAAGAAATGTTTGCAGGGTTTGAAAAATCAGCTTATGCAGATGGACGTTTTTTCGAAAAATATATTGAAAAAGAATGGAAACCGCAATTTGCGCTTGTGCAAGAGCTTTTTGCACGGAACAATATTGTTATCCCAGATCAAAAGGATTGGCAGGAACTCAAAAAATTAGTCATTGAGTATGGGCTTTATAACCGTAATTTGCAGGCAGTTCCACCTACGGGATCTATTTCCTATATTAATCATGCCACTTCTTCTATTCATCCAATTGCTTCAAAAATTGAAATTCGCAAAGAAGGAAAAATTGGACGCGTTTATTATCCCGCTCCTTATATGGATAATACGAATTTGAATTTTTACCAAGATGCTTATGAGATTGGTCCTGAAAAAATTATAGATACCTATGCTGCAGCAACACAGCATGTTGATCAAGGTCTTTCATTGACATTATTTTTTCCTGATACCGCTACCACACGTGATATTAACCGCGCACAAATTTATGCCTGGAAAAAGGGTATAAAGAGTATTTACTATGTACGATTACGGCAAGTAGCATTAAGTGGAACAGAAGTTGATGGCTGTGTTTCGTGCAGTTTATAGGAGATCATCATATGACAAAGATTACAACCAAAAATCCTGTTGTGTGCGCTGTTAATTGGAATAGATTACATGATGAGAAAGATCTTGAAGTATGGAACCGCTTAACTGGGAACTTTTGGTTACCTGAGAAGGTTCCACTTTCCAATGATATTCCCTCATGGTCAAGCTTAACAGATGAAGAACGTAAATTAACAATTCGTGTTTTTACAGGACTAACGCTTTTAGATACAATTCAAAATACTGTTGGAGCCATTTCGCTTCTGGCTGATGCAATAACAGAGCATGAGGAGGCAGTGTTGACGAATATTGCTTTCATGGAAGCGGTTCATGCACGTTCTTATTCCTCTATTTTTTCAACCCTTTGTTCGACGGTAGAAGTTGATGATGCGTTTAGATGGTCAGAAGAAAATATTCATTTGCAGAAAAAGGCTAGATTAGTACTTGAGCGTTATGAAGCAAATGATCCACTTAAGAAAAAAATTGCTTCGACTTTGCTGGAAAGCTTTTTATTTTATTCTGGTTTTTATTTGCCCATGTATTGGGCCAGTCGCGCTAAGTTGACCAATACAGCAGATCTCATTCGATTAATCATTCGTGATGAAGCAGTCCATGGTTATTATATAGGTTATAAATTCCAATTGGGCTTTGCAAAGCTTGATGAAGCCAAAAAGAAAGAAATTAAAGATTTTGCTTTTAACCTGCTCTTTGATCTTTATAATATCGAGTGCAAATATACTGAAGATCTTTATGATGCACTTGGATTGACAGAAGATGTTAAAATTTTTCTTCATTATAATGCTAACAAGGCTTTAATGAATTTAGGTTTTGAAGCTCTTTTTCCCCCTGAGGTTTGTCGTGTTAATCCCGCTATTTTGGCAGCTTTATCACCAAACTCTGATGAAAATCATGACTTTTTTTCAGGGGCAGGTTCTTCTTATGTCATTGGCAAGGCGGTTGCTACCACGGATGATGATTGGGAATTTTAATGTTTGCATGCAAATAGAAGTGCGCGGGGTATTCCACTTAGATCTTTACGCACTTCTAAACATTGAAAACCATTTTTTTCAAATAAATTACAGACTTCATTTTCTTGAGAGTAACCAATTTCAACAGCGACATAGCCGTTTTCTTTTAAGTAGTTGGCTGCTTCATGGGCGAGTTTTCGATAAAAATCAAGTCCATCTTCCCCTCCTATCAGGGCGCGTAATGGGTCATGTAAGCGCACTTCTTTTGCAAGTTTTTCGATATCTTGTGCGGGAATATAAGGTGGATTGGAAACAATGAAATCAAAGCGATCTGCGACCGCATCAAACCAGTCGCTAAGAAGAGGTGTGAAGCGGTGTGCTACTTCAGCGTTTTTTGCATTTTTTTTCGCTGTTTTAAGGGCATCTTCAGAAATATCGACTGCCACCGCATAGGATTGGGGAATTTGTTTAAGGAGTGTAATGGCAATGGCGCCACTTCCTGTTCCCATATCAAGGAATCTTGTTCTTCTCGAATTTTCGACCTGTTTTTGGAGAAAAGGGAGAACAAGATCTATTAGCGTTTCTGTATCAGGACGAGGTTCTAACGTCTCTTGAGACAATGCAAAAGATATACCATAAAATTCTCGTGCTCCTATAATACGGTAGACAGGTTCTCCTGCAATACGCCGTTGTAGAGCCTGTTCTATTTGTATAATATGCTCAGAAGACAGATGCATATCTGGTTTAGAAATTCTTTCAGCAGCATTTATTCCTGTTATCCATTCAACGAGTATTTTCGCATCGAGATCGGCTTCAGCAATTCCTTTCGTGCGCAATTTTTCTTGCATTCGTTGGATGACATTCTTGAAAGAATATTCGCTCAATTATTATCCATTTCCATAAGCAGTGTTGTTTGATGATCTGAGATGAGTGCATGAAGAAGCTCATCAAGATCTCCCTCTAGAATGCGATCAAGCTTATACAAGGTTAGATTAATACGATGATCCGTGACACGTCCTTGTGGAAAATTATAGGTACGAATACGTTCTGAACGATCACCAGAACCAACTTGGCTTTTACGAGAAGCTGAACGTTCACTTTCCGCTTTTTGTCGTTCGATATCGAATAAGCGTGCCCGTAAAATTTGAAGGGCTCGTGCTCGGTTTTGATGTTGTGATTTTTCTGCTTGTACGACCATAATTCCTGTTGGAATATGCGTGATACGAACAGCTGAATCCGTTGTATTAACATGCTGTCCTCCTGCTCCAGATGCACGCATTGTGTCAATACGAATATCTTCAGGGCGAATATCAATATCAATTTCTTCAGCCTCCGGAAGGACTGCAACGGTAGCAGCAGATGTATGGATACGTCCACCGGTTTCTGTTTCGGGGATGCGTTGCACACGGTGAACCCCTGATTCATATTTCAATTTAGAAAAGACACCTTTTCCTGAGATAGTAGCAATAATCTCTTTATATCCGCCAACTTCTCCCTCACTGAGTGAAATAACTTCTACTGTCCAATGGTGAGCATGGGCATAACGTTCATACATACGGAAAAGATCACCGGAAAAAAGTGCTGCTTCTGATCCACCCGTTCCTGCTCGAATTTCAACAATAGCGTTTTTTTCATCAGCAACATCTTTAGGCAAAAGCAGAATCTGGAGTTCTTTTTCAAATTGCTCTACTTTTTTATATAACAATGGTAGCTCTTCTTGGGCAAGATTACGCATCTCTACGTCTGTTTGTTTATCATTGATAATTGTTTCTAATTCTGTAATCTCTTTGTAAAGAGCATTTAATGCGCGTATAGAGGCAATAACGGGTTGTAGTTCTGCATATTCAGAAGCTAATTTGACATATGTTTCAGCATTTTGATTAGTCGTCATTTGGCTTTCAATTATTTCAAAGCGCTTTTCAAGCTGTCTCATACGATCTTGTGGCAAGGAAACCATGATAATATTGGCCTAATTTTTCATAATACAATTTTTATAATATTTTGTTGCAATGATTTTTTGTTATAATACTGACAATGAATTACCGTATAGCATCATACAAAAAGGGGTAATAGAGCAAAATTTTTTTTTTGCCAATGGAAACTATTATATCTTAAAGGTAAATTTTTATAAAACTCGATTTACCTGAGGTATTTTATCTAATGATATATAATCACTTTTTTAAGAGTTTTTTTTTCCGTAAAGTTCAAGGCGGTGATGAATAATATCATAGCCAAGGGACTTTGCAATTTCCTCTTGAAGCTTTTCAATAACATCAGAATGAAACTCGATAACTTGTCCTGTTTCTATATCAATGAGATGATCATGATGTTGACCATCTGCTTGCTCAAAACGAGATGGACCACCACTAAAGCTATGGCGATGAATTGTTCCATTTCCTTCTAATGTTTTCATGGTTCGATAAACAGTTGAGAGTGAAATACTCGAATCTATTTTGTTTGCACGCTGAAAAATTTCAAATGCATTGGGATGGTCATTTGTGTCAGTCAAAATATCAAGAATAACTCGTCGTTGACGTGTTACTCTTAAACCAGCTGTGCGCAATTCTTGCTCATAATTTCGCTTTTTATTCATTTTCATAGTTTGCTTTTCAAACAAAGGCTCCATGACAGTGTTTGTATTTTTTCTCTGAACCGCAAGGACAACGCTCATTACGTCCAACTTTTCCCCATGTGGTTATATCATTAGGGTCACGATCTTGTGGATTAACAAATCTATTTTCTTGTGATCGTGCCCATAAAGTGGGAGCATTTTCTTGACTTTGATCATTAAAGACAGAAGAAGTAGCATCAGTTTGCTCAGGCATGATCGGTTCTGTAGGTTGTTGAATGATTTCAAAGCGCATAAGCTTAGAAGTGACAATTCGGCGCAAATTTCTCAACATACTTTGAAAGAGTTCAAAAGATTCTGTCTTATATTCATTGAGCGGATCCCGCTGCGCATAACCACGAAAACCAACAACAGAACGCAAATGGTCTAAACTCACCAGATGTTCACGCCATAACGTGTCAATAGTTTCGAGCAATACTGCCTTGTGAAAATAAGCCATAACCTCTGGAGAATAGCGTTCAGTACGTTCATTTTCAAGTTTTGTAACAGCATCTGATACACGCTCCAAAATTTGCTCCTCGGCAATTCCATCTTCTTTTGCCCACTCTTCTACTGGAAGCTCAAGATTAAAGAGTTGTTGAAGTTCTTCTTCGAGAGTTTTTACATCCCATTTTTCAGAATATGTCCCTGATGGAATATAAGCCTCTACGAGATCCTCTACGACTTCATTGCGCATTTCAAGGATCATTTCTGATAAATCATCTGCGTTCATGATCTCCATACGCTGTTCAAAAATAACCTTGCGCTGATCATTCATGACATCATCATATTTTAGCAGATTTTTACGAATTTCAAAGTTTCGTGCTTCGACCTTTTTTTGTGCTTTTTCAAGGGCTTTATTAATCCATGGATGGATAATAGCTTCATTTTCTTTCAATCCAAGTTTTTGCAGCATACCATCCATACGATTGGAGCCAAAGATACGCATAAGATCATCTTGAAGAGAGAGAAAGAATTTTGAGCGACCTGGATCGCCTTGGCGACCAGAACGTCCACGAAGCTGGTTATCAATACGACGGCTTTCATGACGTTCCGTTGCAATGACGTAAAGACCACCAGCCGCTAAAGCTTTGTCTTTAAGCTTCTGAACATCTTTTTTTATTTCTTCAATTTTAGCTGTCCGCTCTGGACCTTCGGGGATATCCTGTAACTCTTGTCGGATGCGCATTTCAACATTACCACCAAGCTGTATATCCGTACCGCGTCCTGCCATGTTGGTTGCGATGGTGAGAGCTCTAGGAACTCCTGCTTGCGCAATGATGTATGCTTCTTGTTCGTGATAGCGAGCATTTAAGACTCTAAAATCGGTAATGCCTTCTTTTCGCAAACGCTCTGCCAATTGTTCTGATTTCTCAATAGAGGTTGTTCCAACAAGAATAGGCTGTTCTTTTTCATGTGCTTGACGGATATCACGCACAATTGCCCGATATTTCTCTTCTGCTGTTCGATAAATTTCATCATCTTCATCAATACGTTGTATTGGCAAATTTGTAGGGACTTCGACAACGTCAAGACCATAAATATTTCTGAATTCTTCGGCTTCTGTTGTTGCAGTTCCAGTCATTCCAGATAATTTTCTATACATACGGAAGTAATTTTGGAAAGTGATGGAAGCAAGTGTCTGGTTTTCTGGTTGAATAGCAACATGCTCCTTAGCTTCTAACGCTTGATGAAGTCCTTCAGAATAACGTCGCCCAGGCATCATTCGCCCTGTAAATTCGTCAATAATAACGATTTCATCATTGCGAACAATGTAATCTTTATCGCGAGCAAACAGTTTATGAGCTTTTAGAGCATTATTGACATGATGAACGATAGCGACATTTTCTATGTCATAAAGACTTTCACCTTTAAGATGTCCAGCTTGTTCGAGCATTTTTTCAATTTTTTCAGTACCAACTTCGGTAAAAGTCGTTGTTTTTTGTTTTTCGTCTATTTCATAGTCTTCTGGAGTTAAGGCAGGAATAAATGTATCAATAAGATTATAGAAGTCAGTACGATCTTCTAGAGGACCAGAAATAATAAGGGGTGTACGGGCTTCATCAATAAGAATCGAATCAACTTCATCAACAATTGCGTAATGATGTCCACGTTGGACCATTTGACTACGATCGAAGGCCATATTATCACGCAAATAATCAAAACCTAGTTCATTATTTGTGGCATAGGTGATGTCGCATGCATAGGCCTCTCGGCGGGCATCACTATCAAGATCATGAAGAATCACACCTGTTGTAAGCCCTAGAAAACTAAAAATTTTCCCCATTGTTTCAGCATCACGACTGGCGAGATAATCATTTACTGTCACAACATGAACGCCTTTACCTTCCAATGCATTGAGATAAATTGGTAAAGTTGCCATTAATGTTTTACCTTCACCAGTACGCATTTCAGCTATGCCACAGTCGTGAAGGACCATTCCACCAATAAGTTGCACGTCAAAAGGACGCATGTCATAAACACGTTTTGCGGCTTCACGAACAGTTGCGAAAGCTTCTGGTAAGAGCAAATCAACACTTTCACCTTCACTAAGACGTTTACGAAAGGCATCTGTTTTTTGGCAAAGCTGCTCATCACTTAATTTTACAAATTGTTCTTCCAAAGCATTAATTTGTGCAACTTTTTGGCGGAGTGCTTTGAGACGTCGCTCATGAGCTGAACCAAAAAACTTACGGGCAAAAACACCTAAACTGACCATCTCTGGCCCTTTCTTTTAATTGTTGTCACTCTTGTTGGGTAATTCATACGCTTTCCCCATACTCTACATTTTCTTCAAGTTATCTGATATGATTAGAGACATCATGGAATGCAGATGGTACCATTATACTTGTTGGTGTGCAATTTTTCACTTTAATTGTAAAGTAGAGATAAGAGGCTAAGCGCTCTATGTCAACTTTAGGTACGCTATTTAACTGATACAATACAAAGTAATTTAAGATACAATATGTCATTTTTCTCTATTATCATGTTTTCATCTGCATTAGATAGGATTGGAGCAACTCAGATAAAAGGACAATTTTATACTTTTTTAAAATAAAATTACTAATTTATTTCTCTATGTTTAAAGGTTAAAGTGTTATGGTAAAGAAAATTGGAATCTTGAACCTGCCTTCATTTTTAAGGAGTATATTTATGAAATTTAACTTTATCACGCTTTTTTTAGCATCAACTTTATTGGCAAGTACAAGTTTAGGGGTGAGAGCCCAAGAAGGTTTGAATTCATCGTCGAATGATTTAAAGACTTTGGAGAAAGCTTCTGAAAAAGCCGTTTCTCCTTCTCATGTTATGGCGGTTATTGATGGGAAAAATATTACAGCAGGCCAATTGGATGATTTAGCGCTTGAAATAAATCCTAATTTAGCACGTTTTCCTGATGAACAACGCCGTATGATGGTTCTAAAAGCTTATTTAGATATGCAGGCACTTGCAAAAGCAGCAAGAAGCAAAGGTCTTGATAAGACAGAAGCTTACGATAAACGTATGGCAGTCATGCGTGACAATGTTCTTCAACAGCTTTATTTTAAACAGGCGATTGTTGACAAAATCTCGGATACTGATTTGGAAGCTCTTTATAAGCAAGAAGTCGCTGCTTTACCTAAAGAAGATGAGGTTAAAGCGCGTCATATTTTGGTCAAAACGAGAAAAGAAGCAGAAGCTATCATTAAGCATTTAAATAAAGGCGAAAATTTTGAAGAGATTGCAAAGAAAAGTTCAACAGATGGTTCTGCTGCCGTTGGGGGTGATCTTGGTTATTTTAGCCATGGTCAAATGGTCAAGCCTTTTGAAGATGCTGCATTTGGTTTGAAAATTGGCGAATACACTAAACAACCCGTTGAAAGTCCTTTTGGTTGGCATATTATTAAATTAGAAGATCGTCGTTTGAAACAACCTCCTGCATTTGATGATGTTAAAGAGATGTTGCGGACACAGCTGATAAAAAAGCGCTATCAAGAACTGATTGTTGATTTGCGTAGCAAGATGGATGTGAAATACCCTGATCCTAATGTTACAAAAATCATGGAATCGCTTCATCAAAATGGGACGCTACTTCCCGATGAGACATCAGATGAAGAAGATACGGAATAGCTAGGAAAAATAAGTGGATAGCCTCTTTAATAGATAATTTGCTAGGTTAGTTTTGTTCAAAAAGCCTAGCAGTTTTCTATGAGAGGTTATTGATCTGCAATCATTTCATTTGTTTTTACAGAAAGCATATTGTGGTTTTGAAAATTTCTCCTTTATCGCCTCAAAAGATCCAGGAGCTTTCTCCCTTATCTGGGGTACGGATAGCAACAGCTGAAGCTGGGATTAAATATAAAGATCGTACAGATCTTCTTTTCATCATATTCGATAAGCCAGTGAGTGTGGCCGGTGTTTTTACCCGTTCAAAATGTCCATCTGCTCCTGTAGAGCATTGTCGTGCATCGCTTCCTCATGGGGTGGCGAGGGGTGTTGTTGTGAATTCTGGAAATGCAAATGCTTTTACAGGAAGCAAAGGAAAGCACACAACCAATGAAATCATCTGTGCAGCAGCGAACGCTTTAAAGGTTAGAGGAGATGAAATTTTTATAGCTTCTACGGGGGTTATTGGTGAGCCAATGGATGCTTCTTGCGTTGTGAATCTTTTACCAACTATGGCAGAGACAGCAGAAGAGGGAAATTGGTTGGAAGCTGCAAAAGCCATAATGACAACGGACACATTTCCAAAACTTTCTACACGCAGATTTGATTGTGGAGGCGAGACTGTCACCATTAACGGGATTGCAAAAGGTGCTGGTATGATTGCACCCGATATGGCGACAATGCTGTCGTTTGTGGTTAGTGACGCTACTATTTCTTCGGATGTACTCCAATCCATGTTATCAGAGGCAGTTGAGGGTTCTTTCAATTCAATTACTGTTGATAGCGATACCTCAACTTCAGATACGCTTATGTTGTTTGCGACAGGAAAAGAACATTTCCCATGTCTTACAAGTAAATCTGATCCGCGTTATGGAGTTTTTGTGAAACAATTGAGTGCACTTTTGCATGAACTTGCACTACAAGTTGTTTGTGATGGCGAAGGTGCTCGTCATTTAATTGAGGTTAATGTGATGGGGGCTACAACAAACAATGCAGCTAAAACTATTGCTTTATCAATTGCAAATTCACCGCTCGTAAAAACGGCTATTGCTGGTGAAGATGCGAATTGGGGGCGGGTCGTTATGGCAGTTGGGAAGGCCGGTGTTGAAGTCGATCGTGATCTATTGACGATTTGGTTTGGTGAGCATCGTGTGGCCGTGAATGGCGTACGAGATCCTGAGTATTGTGAAGAGACAATAGGTACTTATATGCAAGGTAAGCACATCACAATTCGTGTTGATATCGGTTTAGGTAAGAGCACGGCGACGGTTTGGTCTTGCGATTTAACAAAAGAGTACGTTATGATCAATAGTGATTACAGAAGTTAATGAATGGATGTACTCTCTATATTTAACTGCCGATTATTTTTTTAAGAGAATGAGATATGTGAGTTCTTTTTGAGGTAAGGGAATATACTAGAAAGAGACAGTTATCTTTATATTCTCATTGGAGAGTGATATGTGTATAAAAAGTTCCCTTCTTCTTGTTGTTGCATGTGCACTGTTAGATCAAAATAATCGTGTTTTGCTTACCAAGCGTCCTGAAGGAAAATCACTGGCTGGTTTATGGGAGTTTCCTGGTGGAAAGGTTGAGCAAGGTGAAACTCCAGAAATTTCATTGATTCGTGAACTAGAAGAAGAGCTTGGTGTGTATGTTCAGGCAAATAATTTATTCCCTTTAACGTTTGCAAGCCATAGCTATGCAACATTTCACCTCTTGATGCCGTTGTATCTTTGTTATCATTATGAGGGAGTTGCGCAAGGACGAGAGGGGCAAAATTTAGAATGGGTTTTTGTTAATGACCTTAATAAATACCCTATGCCTGATGCTGATAAACCATTGGTTCAGGTATTGAAAAATCATCTTCTTTAATGTGTTATAAGAAGAAAACATTGTTTAAATATAATTCAATATATTGATTTAAAATGATAATTTATAATTTTTATGTTGAATGTAAAAGTCCAGAGTCGTAATTTTTTTTCATTTCAAATATGAGAGATAAAGAAAAAATCTCCATAAATAAGTATATAAACGAGAAATATAAATAATATGAGAAAGATATTATTTTTTATAGGAGGCATGTATTAAGTTTCTTGCATTGGACGACGTTTTGCGATGGGATATTGATTTTTTTTAGCTATACGCGTAATTGCCTCTTCTAATGGCTCGATCATAACGTCCATGGAAAAACCATTTGCATGAATAATATTTTCACGATCAACCATAATAGCAACATGATCTTTCCAAAAAATTAAATCGCCTCGTTGAAGTTTATCAGTATCTGTAAGAGGACTGCCTATAGTTTCTTGCTGCATATCGGTGTCACGTAAAACTATTTGATCAGTCATCATCATAGAGAGTTGAATGAGTCCCGAACAATCAATTCCAAAACCGCTGACACCACCCCAAAGATAAGGTGTACGGATAAAGGTTTCTGCAACTGTGACATAATCTTCGTATACACGTCCAATGGGGCTGAGATGGCTCGTAATGATTGCTGTTCCATTTTCAAGAATAGAATACATTGTGTCACGGACTTCAATTTCATCAACAACACTGACTTTGCTTCCCATAGATAACGGAGACACTATTGGTCCACGTAAGTCAGCGTGTGAATATTTAAATGTACGTGGGACTGAAACTATATGCGTTTGTTTTATAGTTGATGTACAAAGGGCTGTTGTATCAATATAACCAACATAGCCATCTTTAAGGGATTGCCCCCACGACATCGTTTCCCCTTGTTCAAAAATGAGAAGTTCTTCTCCCAATAAGCATTCTGTTTGTCTTTCACTTTTTTTACTATTTTCTTTAAAAAGTCCAGCGACCGCTGTATTAACACGTTTTTTTTCACCTTGAACAAAGCGCTGGGCTGTAATTTCTGTTTCAAGACGTTGATCCGCTAGATCATCTCTGAATGCATAAAGCCTTGGGTCTTTAGAGGTCATCTTTTTGCTTCCATTTTGTTACTTCTTACTTTTAAACAAACTCATGAAAACTCTATTGGTAAGTTTTTTATCCTCAAACAAAACTAAGGACACAGTTTAAGACGATTGCAATTATTCTTTAAGATGTAAAATTGTCTATCTTTGTGGATATTGTGTGTCAAACTTCATTTTTAAAAATATTATAAAGGGCACGAATAGTTTGTGCTGATCCACCAATAGGGTATCCTGGTTTTTCTTTTGGAACCCATCCATAAAGATCAAAATGCGCAAAATGTTCAGCTTTTTCAACAAAAGAATTAAGAAATAAAGCAGCCGTTATAGAGCCAGCAAAGCTATTTCCAGTTACATTGTTAAGATCAGCAATTGGTGATGATAACATCTCTTGGTAAGGTTTCCAAAGGGGCATTTGCCAAAGAGGATCAAAAACAGCGTGAGCAGATTCAGAGATTTGTTGTGCCCATATTGAATCATTGCAATAAAATGCGGGGAGATCTGGTCCTAATGCTATACGCGCTGCCCCTGTTAAAGTAGCCATACAAAGCATGAATTGTGGACTTTCTTCATCACCATAGGCGAGCGCATCGGCAAGGACAAGTCGCCCTTCAGCATCTGTATTACCTACTTCAACACTTAAGCCTTTACGACTTTTGAGAATATCACTTGGTCGGTAAGCATTCGCAGAAATTGCATTTTCTACAGCTGGAATCAAAACACGTAGACGGAAAGGCAATTTGGCATCCATGATAAGTTTAGCCAATCCCAAAACGTTTGCTCCACCCCCCATGTCTTTTTTCATAAGCAACATGTTATTGGCTGATTTAATATCGAGTCCTCCCGTATCAAAAGTTACCCCTTTGCCTACCAACGTTATTTTAGGATGATGTTCTTGCCCCCAGTGTAACTCAATCAGTCGCGGTGCAGTACTGCCTGCTCGTCCTACGGCATGAATCATCGGAAAATTATGGGTTAAGAGATCATCTCCACAAATACTTTGGACATGAGCACCGTAGGTTTTTCCTAGTTTTCGTGCTTCTTTTTCGAGAGCATCAGGGGTCATATCATTGGCTGGAATATTGATGAGATCACGGACAAAAAAGACAGCCTCATAAATTCGTTGGAGTTCATTAAGATCAACGGCCTCATTGACATGGATAGACAATGATTTGAAAGAAGAATTTTGACGATAGCGATTAAATTGATAGCTACCGAATGCTAATCCAAGATAGGCATTTATTTCATCAGAGGTCGTACCTTCTAAATGCCATTGACCAGCAGGAAGTTTTTGAGCAAGCAGTCCTGTGATAAAGGGATCGTTCCCATTTCCAATTCCAAATAAAACTTTTTTTAAATGCCCCGTTTCGTGAGGAACAAAGAGTATTTGTCCTGCTTTACCAGTAAAGTCATTAACTTTTATCCATGCTGTTGTTGACGCATCAAGTGATAAGTTGGCAAGAGTTCTTTGGTTTACCAAGATGATAGGGCAACTGTTATCGATACGCGTTGAGGTAAAATGAATGTGATAATGCTGCATAGTTATGAGATCCTTATAGTCGTCTAAGTGCGACATACTCGACCAAATGATTTTTTCCTTTTCGTAGAATGAGATTGGATCGTGGTCGTGTTGGCAATATATTTTCTTGTAAATTTTTTAAATTAATTGTTTGCCAAAGATCCTCAGCGATTTTTGAGGCTTCTTTTTCACTGAGCAGAGCATAACGATGAAAATAGGATTCAGGATTTTGAAAAGCTGTTTTACGCAAACGTTTAAAGCGCTCTAAATACCAGTGACGAATGACTTCTGTTTCGGCATCGACATAGATTGAAAAATCAAAAAAATCTGATACGAAAGGAATAGCTTTTCCATCTTTAGGAAGATCACTGACCTGTAATACATTAATACCTTCAACAATTAAAATATCAGGACGGTCAATGGTAATTGTCTGATTTTCTAGAACATCATAAGTCATATGTGAGTAAAGCGGGGCACGGACATTTCCGATACCTGCTTTTATAGCCGAAAGAAAGCACAGCAATTTTTTAATGTCATAGGAATCAGGAAATCCTTTACGATTCATACGATTTTTTTGCTGTAAGATTGCATTAGGATAGAGAAAACCATCCGTTGTGATCAGATCAACTTTAAGACTAGATGTCCATCGTTTCAACAGTTCTTGAAGAATGCGAGCCGTGGTTGATTTTCCTACTGCTACAGAACCAGCAATTCCAATAATAAAGGGCGTTTTTCTACTCTCTTCTTGATGGAGAAACTGCTGACGTTTGTGAAAAAGTTCCTGTACTGCTTCAACATGGCATGATAACAAACGCGATAAAGAAAGATAAATGCGTTGGACTTCTTTAATATCGATAGGATCATCAATAGAGCGCAAACGCTTAATTTCATCAAAAGTCAAAGTAAGAGGTGTGTCTGCACGAAACTCTGACCATTCTTGTGCAGTAAAAACACGATAGGGTGAATATCGGTCAGAAACGCATTTGACCAGATTATCTTCCTGATTAATTTTTTGTATAATCGTATCAATCATTTGTATTGGTCGAGAATTTTTTGCCGCAGCAATCGATTAAAATTGGACAGATGAGCGGCTTGATTTTCAAATAAATTTTGTTTTGCATGCTCTCTTCTTTAAGATAATAGATCATTTTTCATTAACTTATAGTCCAGTCATTCCAGTTTGCACGGATTTGTGCTAATGAGTGCCCTTGCGCTAAAAAAGCCCATAAAAGTAGACGCGCTTTTACGGCTGATAAATAACCAGACATGAGAGCACCAGAAGCAATCATATCGATTTCTGAGCCTTTATAGCCATAAGTTATACGAGTTGTTGAGCCATTACAACAACGACTAGCAATAATGATTGGTATTTTTTGTGCATATTGTTGTACAAGGTCTGCTTCTTGAAAACTACAGTGTCCTGCACCAAAACCAGCAATAACAACTCCAGCATAATACCCACTTTCAAGGCATAGCTTCATTAATTGTGCATCAGATGATAAAGAGGAATAGAGGAGTGCAATTTGATGATCGTGGTTTTGGGGAAGATCAAACGTCGTCGGAAAAAGCTTTTGATCATTGAAATAAATAAGTTTTCCCTCTAAAATAGTTCCTAAAATACCTGCAAGACCTGATTGAAATGTTTCGACTTTGACGGTATGGCTTTTATAGAGCCAATAAGGTGAATGAATTGTATCATTTATGACAACAAGAACGCCCCTGTTACGACTTTGTGGGGCTGCTGCGACACGAGTGGCTGCTAAAATATTGGCGGGGCCGTCTGCGCCTGCTTCATGAGGCATGCGCATAGCGCCGGTTATGATGAGTGGTTCAGCTTCCTTCCAATAAAGAGAAAGAAAAAAAGCTGTTTCTTCCAGAGTATCAGTCCCTTGTGTTAAAACAATACCTTCTGCACCAGCATTTATTTGTTGTTTTGCCCACTCGATTATTTCAAAAAGAATTTGAAACGATAAAGATCCACTTGGTATTTGCATTAATGTTTGTGCATGAATATCAGCAACGTTATTTAAATCAGGAACACTTTTTATGAGGTTATCTGAAGTTAAAGTCGGTTGCATGTGACCAAAACGATCAGCAGTCATTGCAATTGTTCCACCTAAGGTCCCTATGGCTATTTTTTTCATAATTTTCCTCTAAAAGGCACAAACTGTTTATATAAAGCTATTTAGCAGTAATTTACATTGACAACAATGATATCATTTTTCCATTTTCAACAAATTGAGTTATGCTGAATCATTGTGTTTTGCTGTATATGTTCTTAAATAGGACAATAGTAGTTGAGTTTTACATTGTATGAAAAGAAATCAATATTAAAAAGTAAAGTTAATATTAAGGAGTCTCCTTATGACAGAACATAAGCCAGACATAATGTATGGTACAACAATTATTACGGTACGAAAAGGTGGAAAAGTCGTGATGGCCGGTGATGGTCAGGTCTCTCTTGGGCAGACAATTATGAAAGGTAATGCACGTAAAGTGCGTCGTCTTGGAAAGAACGGAGTGGTTATTGCTGGTTTTGCAGGTGCTACGGCAGATGCTTTCACATTACTGGAAAGATTGGAAACAAAGCTTGAGCAATATCCTGATCAGCTTATGCGTGCATGTGTAGAACTTGCAAAAGATTGGCGAACAGACCGCTATTTGCGTCGTCTCGAAGCAATGATGCTCGTGGCTGATAAGAAAGTAACTTTGGCTCTAACAGGGCTTGGTGATGTTTTAGAACCAGAAGATGGGGTTATGGCAATTGGCTCTGGAGGAAATTTTGCTCTTTCAGCAGCGCGTGCACTCATGGACTTGGATTTGGATGCAGAAACTATTGCTCGTAAAGCTATGGCTATTGCCGCTAAAATTTGTGTTTACACCAATGATCATTTTACGATTGAAACATTGGATGCAGAATTATCTTCTTTAGAGAAAGCTATTTAAATGTGTGTTGTATTTTCCCCTCGTGAGACTGTTTCTGAACTTGATCGTTTTATTATTGGCCAAAATGATGCCAAACGCTCTGTAGCTATCGCACTGCGCAATCGGTGGCGTAGACAACAGCTTGATGAGCCGATGCGTGAAGAAGTTATGCCAAAAAATATTTTAATGATAGGGCCAACAGGTGTTGGTAAAACTGGTATTGCACGTCGATTAGCAAAACTTTCTGGAGCACCCTTTGTTAAAGTAGAAGCGACTAAATTTACTGAAGTTGGTTATGTGGGACGTGATGTTGAGCAAATTATTCGAGATCTTGTTGAAATTGCCATTTCTCTTGTGCGTGAAAAGAAACGGGATGAAATAAAAGAAAAGGCTCACGTGAATGCTGAAGAGCGCGTTTTAGACGCCCTTGTTGGTAAAACAGCCAGTCCCGCTACCCGTGATAGTTTTCGCAAAAAATTGCGTGAAGGTGAATTGGATGAGAAAGAGATTGAAATTGAAGTCGCCGATAATAATAGCAATAGTGCTTCAACCTTTGATATTCCTGGTATGCCTGGGGCACAAATGGGTATTATGAATTTATCAGATATTTTGGGCAAAATGGGTAGTCGTACAAAAGTTCGTAAGACGACAGTAAGGGATGCTTTTAAGCCGCTTATTGATGATGAATCTGAAAAACTCCTTGATCAGGATCAAATTATTCAAGAAGCGCTTCGTGTTGCTGAAAATGACGGGATTGTTTTTATTGACGAGATTGATAAAATTGCAACTAGGGATGGTGGAGCCAGTGCTGCCGTTTCGCGTGAGGGCGTTCAACGTGATCTTTTGCCTTTGGTTGAAGGAACAACGGTTAGTACAAAATATGGGCAAATCAAAACAGATCATATTCTTTTTATTGCCTCAGGTGCATTTCATGTTTCTAAGCCATCTGATTTATTACCGGAACTTCAAGGACGTTTGCCCATTCGTGTGGAGCTAAACCCTTTAACAAGAGAAGATTTACGGCGTATTTTAACGGAACCAGAAGCTAGTTTGATTAAACAATATATTGCTCTTATGGCAACAGAAGAGGTTCATTTGGAAATTACCGATGATGCAATTGATGCTTTAGCAGATATTGCTGTAGATTTAAATGCAAGGATTGAAAATATAGGGGCACGTCGTTTGCAAACAGTGATGGAGCGCGTTTTGGATGAAATTTCTTTCACGGCACCTGATAAAGCTGGAACATCCTTTACAATTGATGCCGCTTATGTGAGAAAATCTATTGGCGAGCTTGCTGCTGATATCGATCTTTCACGTTTTATTCTTTAGAGTTATCGCTTTTTTTCTTTATCTGCGCGCTTCGATAATTTTGAAACCATGGGCTTGTTCATGTATCAACACTGTGCGGAAAATATTTTTTAATAATGTTTCATAAGGCAGGTGGCGGTTTGCAACAAAAAGCAGGCTGCCGCTTGGTTTTAGGCACTTTGCAGCATTTATAATAAAATTTTTTCCTAATGAAATATCTGTCGTTTGTTGCGTGTGAAACGGTGGGTTTGAAATGATTGTGTCATACAGATTTGTGATAGGTTCATGCACAAGGTCGTGCCAATAAAAATGAATTGAAAAAGGAGCTGTTATGGATTTAAGGTGCTGTTTTGCCGCTCTCAAAGCGTTGTAGTCTGCTTCATAAAGGTCGAGAGCGGTGAGTTTTTCACTTCTTTCAAGCGCAACGTGAGAAAGATAGCCCCATCCAGCACCAAAATCAGCCGTTTTTCCAGAAATAACTTTGGGCATATAAGAAGCAAGTGCAGCGGATCCTGGATCAATACGTCCGTGTGAGAACATACCAGAAGTGGTTTGAAATTTACCAAAAGTGAGCGGTGGTGAGCGCAATTGTGCAATGTTATGTCTCTCAATTTGTTGAGGAACTTGCAACCAAAATACAAGACCGTGATTTTTAGACAATTTGTTGGTGATGGGAACAATTGTTTTGACCCACTTCATCATTGAAGCAGCACCAGCAGTTTTATTCCCACTGATTACAATCCATCCATTGGGTTTAACGCATTCTAATAAATCAAGAAAACAATTTTGGTTAAAACCACGATATTTGCTCAAATGTAAAAATGCACCATCATAGCTGAAGGTTTTATCTATTTGAGGAGAGCAGTGAAATTGAGTATCGACAAATTTTAAAAAATCTGGTCGCCAAGGCGTAATAACTTTTAAATTCTGTGCCCATTCTGGAGCTGGGATTTCTGTTAAACCGAAACTTAACCAACATTGGTTTGGATTAGGATACGGGAGTTCATGATTTTCAAAAGGCAAAAATAATAACACATATGACTCTTTCAAAGAAAAATGCCACTCCAATGTTGGGATGGCATTTCATGATACGATAAGAGGAAAAACTTACTCTTCTTTTTTCTTGCGGCGGTGCTTATTTTCAGGTTGTTTTTTTTCATCCACGCACTTTTCTTCATTCATCACTTTATCACCGGTGATTTCCTTTCCGGTTTTTTGATCAACAACCTTCATTGATAACCGAACTTTTCCACGCTCATCAAAGCCCATTAATTTAACCCAAACTTTGTCACCTTCCTTCACAATATCGGTTGTTTTGGTGACGCGTTCTGATGCAAGCTGAGAGATATGAACGAGTCCATCACGAGAACCAAAGAAGTTTATAAATGCACCAAATTCTGCAGTTTTTACAACTGTTCCTTGGTAGATAGCACCAACTTCAGGCTCATCGACAATAGAATGGATCCAGCGTTTTGCTGCTTCAATGGTTTTAGCATCAGCAGAAGCAATTTTAATGGTACCATCATCTTCAATATTAATTTTTGCTCCAGTTTGTTCCACGATTTCCCGAATAACTTTACCACCAGAGCCGATAACATCACGGATTTTATCGACAGAAATATTCATAACTTCGATTCGTGGAGAAAATTCACTCAGCTCAGCACGTGCACTGGTTAAAGCTTTTGCCATCTCATTGAGGATATGGATTCGTCCACCTTTGGCTTGTTCAAGCGCGATTTTCATAATCTCTTCGGTAATACCATCAATTTTGATATCCATTTGCAAGGCAGTAATACCATTTTCTGTTCCTGCGACTTTAAAGTCCATATCTCCAAGATGATCTTCATCCCCTAAAATATCAGATAGAACAGCAAAGCGTTCTCCTTCTTTAATCAAGCCCATAGCAATACCAGCAACAGGGCGTGCTAAAGGAACGCCGGCATCCATGAGAGCAAGTGAGGTCCCACAAACCGTTGCCATAGAAGAAGATCCATTGGATTCAGTGATTTCTGAGACAGCACGAATAGTATAAGGAAAAGATTCTTTCGTTGGCAACATGGGGTGAATTGCTCGCCATGCCAATTTGCCATGTCCAATTTCACGACGACCAGGAGAACCAAGGCGTCCCGTTTCACCCACTGAAAATGGTGGGAAATTGTAATGGAGAAGGAATGTTTCCTTATACATTCCCGTTAAGGAATCAACATATTGTTCATCTTCACCAGTTCCTAGTGTTGCAACGACAATAGCTTGTGTTTCTCCGCGGGTAAAGAGTGCTGATCCATGTGTGCGGGGTAAAATACTTACTTCTGATTGGATAGGGCGCACGGTAGAAAGATTGCGTCCATCAATCCGCTTTTGGGTATCAAGAATATTCCCGCGAACAATCTTTGCTTGCAACTGTTTAAATACGGTTGCAATTTGATCTGCACTAAACTTACAGTCTTCTTCTGTTTCGGGCATAAATTTATTGAGGATTTCTGTCTTTAGTGCATCAATTGCAGCATAACGTTCTTGCTTATCAGTAATTGTGTAAGCCTTTCGTATATCCTGTTCTGCCATTTTCTGCATTGCTTTTTCAAGTTCAGAAAGATCTTCAGGAACAAAATCACGAGGATCTTTTGCAGCAACTTCAGCAAGCTTTATAATGGCATCAAGGACAGGTTGAAGGCCTTTGTGACCAAACATCACAGCACCCAACATGATATCTTCCGGTAATTCTTGTGCTTCTGATTCAACCATCAAAACAGCACTTTCTGTTCCAGCAACAACAAGATCAAGTTTTGATTCAGGCATTTCATCGATATGAGGATTGAGAACATATTGTCCATTACAATAGCCAACGCGGGCACCAGCTATAGGCCCTATGAAAGGAACACCTGACAGGGTCAATGCAGCAGAAGATGCAATCATCGCAAGGATATCGGGATTATTTTCGAGATCATGCTGTATAACGGAAACAATCACTTGCGTATCATTTTTATATCCCTCAACGAAAAGGGGACGAATTGGGCGATCAATCAAACGTGAAACCAAAGTTTCATTTTCACTTGGTCGACTTTCACGTTTTAAATAGCCCCCAGGTATTCTACCAACAGCATAGGATTTTTCTTGATAATTAACAGTGAGTGGAAAAAAATCCTGGTCTGGTTTTGGACTTTTGGCTGATACAACGGTTGCTAAGACAATAGTTTCTCCATAGGTAGCAATCACTGCACCATCAGCTTGACGTGCTATTTTCCCTGTTTCAAGGGTGAGAGGACGCCCAGCCCATTCAATTTCTATCTTGTGCGTTTTGAACATTTTTTATCCTTAATGACCAGTGTTTAAATCTTTGATTGCTCACATTCTGGTTTTGCGTAGCATATTTCCAAGCTCTGGGGTGGACAACATACTTTTTATCTTTGTTACGAGAAGAGAGAAGTAAACTGCCTTAAATGCAAAATGATGAGCAGTCCTATCCCATAATAACTTGTCAGTTTTTAAATTTTTTAATTAAAAGCAATACGTTGAAAAAATGGGCGTTTTTTTTTAACACCACCACCATTTTTCTTTTAGCGACGCAAACCTAACTTCTTGATAAGTGTCTGATAACGATTTTGGTCAACTCCTTTAAGATAATCAAGAAGGCGCCGGCGTTGAGACACCATCTTCAAAAGACCACGACGAGAATGATTATCCTTTTTGTGAGATTTAAAGTGGTTTGTTAAATTAGAAATACGTTCAGAAAGTACAGCAATCTGTACTTCCGGTGATCCTGTATCACCAACTTTATTTGCGTATTCTGCGACAAGAGCTTGTTTACGTTCAGCTGTAATCGACATCGTATTATCCTTTCCAAAAACGAAGAAACATAAAGTCACCCATAGCCGAGATGTCGTTCAGCAAGGGTCTGTGAGGAAACAAGAAGAGTCGAAGACTCTTACCTATTTTCGTCCTTATATAGGAAAGAAGGTTAAAATACTAGTCCTTGACAGCATTTTGAAGTCTTTCTTTAAATAAAAGCTTTTGTTTTGAAATATTGATTTAAATAGAGTTTTATGAGAAGTTTTTTTAAGAATTATGCATCCTTTTGATACAAAGATTATGAGCGTGTGTGTGCTAACAAAGATGATAAATACCGATTTGGAGGAAAAAGATGCAGAGCATTTCAACATTAAAACTTTTTCGTAATTCGGTATTTCGAAATTTATGGTCATCTACTCTTATTTCTAATTTAGGGGGGCTGATACAGGCTGTTGGAGCAGGGTGGTTAATGGCGTTGATCAGTTCTTCGCATTCCATGGTGGGGCTTGTTCAAAGTGCCACAACATTACCACTTGTTATGTTTTCTTTGATGGCAGGGGCATTAGCGGATAATTTTAATCGGCGTCAAATTATGTTGTGTGCGCAGATTATGATGATGGTCATATCCATGAGTTTATCTGTTTTAGCCTATATGGGATTTCTAACACCTTGGCTTTTGTTATGTTTTACGTTTTTGATTGGATGTGGTACAGCTTTTTATAATCCTTCTTGGCAAGCAACGATAGGAGATATTGTGAGCAGGGAAAATATTCCTGCTGCTGTTAGTTTGAATAGTGTAGGCTTTAATTTGATGCGGAGTGTTGGTCCTGCTATTGGCGGTGCCATCATTGCAACTTTGGGGGCATCTGCTGCTTTTTTGTTTAATGCTATAAGCTATATTCCTCTTATCGGTGCGTTATTTTTCTGGAAGTCGAATTATAAAAAAAACTCATTGCCACGAGAAAGGCTGTTAGGAGCTGTCTCAGATGGTTTGCGTTATGTTGCGATGTCACCTAATCTCCTGAGTATTATGGTTCGAGCGTTCCTTTTTGGTATAGGAGCTATTTCTATTTTAGCACTTTTGCCAATTGTTGCGCATAAAGTTCTTGGAGGAAGTGCCCTTCTTTATGGTACATTGCTCGGTTGTTTTGGGTTAGGAGCCATGATAGCAGGTATTATTAATGCAGTTGTACGGCATCATTTTCGTTCAGAAACAATTATTGCAAGTGCATTTATTGGTTTCGCCTTTTCTTGCTTTTTATTGGGAATCAGCCGTTCACTAATTATAAGCCATATCGCTTTATTTCCTGCAGGTTTATGTTGGGTTTTGGCATTATCATTGTTTAATACATCTGTACAACTCTCTACACCACGCTGGGTTGTTGCACGTTCTTTAGCACTTTATCAAACGGCGTCTTATGGGGGGATGGCTATTGGAAGTGCAATCTGGGGAGGCTTAGCTGATGGTTATTCTCCAACAATTGCTTTGAGTATCTGTTCTCTATTCTTGATTTTTGGTGCTCTTGCGGGGGTAAAATTTAGAATTCAAGAAATTCCTCAGATAGATTTAAATCCTCTTGATCATTTTAGAGAGCCGGAACTATTACTCGACCTCAAAGCAAGAAGTGGTCCGATCATGATAATGATTGATTATCAAATTCATGAAAATGATCTCGAAGAGTTTCTCAAAGTGATGACGCGTCGACGCCATATCCGGTTACGTGATGGTGCGCGTCAGTGGGTCCTTTTACGAGATCTTGAAAGACCTGAATATTGGACAGAGGCTTATCATATGCCAACATGGGTGGATTATTTACGCCATAATCATCGTCGTACAAAAGCGGATGCAGAAGTCAATAAGCGTTTGCGTCATTTAAATTGTGCTCCTAACGGCATAAGAGTGCATCGTATGATTGAACGCCAAACAATACCCCAAGCCAATGAGATGCTTTTAAAAGCCTCCTCTGATCATCTCCCTTAGGGTTAAAACAGTTTTTGTAAAATATTAAATACGTTAGTTAATATTATTTCGATCGATTTGTTAGCATAATCATAACAAAAAATTGCTGTTTAAATGGTTAATAAATTGATTTATAATGATTATTTGTCGTTTTTCATGTTGAGTGATAGTCCTAAAAATCTTAAGCTTTTCTCGTTTCAAATCTATTTAGAGTAAATCAGTCCAAATCTTCGCTTGCACATTACAAATGAGGGTTAAAGTGTGAGTAAAAAACGATTGAATAAGAAATAAAAAGCCTCTTATGAATCCTTTCAAACGCAAGGATTGTTGCGACATTAAGAGGAAAAAGTGTGTGGTGGTGTTAGTTTATAGCACTGACTTAAATTTTGATATGAATACGGTAAATATAGACAATGGAAAGTACCATATTTTTCTTAATTGATAGAGAAAAATATCTTTCCGCAAAAGGTAGGTGAGGAAAAGAATCGATTAAATTGTGAAAATCCGCTTCGGTTTAAATAAACTTTTGTCGAGGGTGCCAATGGCAAGAAGTTGTTCTTTGTAGAGGACAAAAATCTCATCTTCGTCAAGAGGTACTTTGTGATGACTTAAGAGGATAGAATGCCCCTTTATAATTCTCTGTGCTTGAGTTTCATTAAGGATATAGTGAGGGAGGCAATCCAATGCAGCGCTTGTTTCAATTAAGAGCTCATCGAGTGTTGTGAAGTTTTTTTCAAAAGAACGATTATTTTCATCTGTAGTGTTTTTATTTGGCGGAACGGCCGCTTTTAGTTCGTCCCATGTAATGAGATCTTCTTCATCAAAAGGTGCGACGGAAATACGCCTTAAATCAGCAATATGCCCATAGCAACCTAGATCACGTCCCATATCGCGTGCTAAAGAGCGCACATAAGTTCCTTTTCCGCAGGTTATTTCAAAGACAGAGTGCTTTTTAGTAGGCATTTCTAATAATTTGAAAGTTTCTATTTCCACTTCACGGGGCGGAATTTCAACAACTTCCCCTTCACGCGCTAAATCATAGGCACGATTTCCGGCAATTTTTATTGCTGAAAATTGCGGAGGCGTTTGCAAAATAATACCTGTATATTGAGGAAGAAGAGCAAGTATTTCTTCTTGTGTTGGACGTTTGAGAGAAGTTTTCGTTATTTCGCCCTCTAGATCATCTGTTGAACGCTCTTCTCCCCAAGCGATATGAAAACGGTAAGTTTTTTTGCCTTGCATCACGTAAGGGACGGTTTTGGTTGCTTCGCCCAATGCAATGGGAAGAAGACCAGAAGCAAGAGGATCAAGTGTTCCTGCATGTCCTGCCTTTTGTGCATGAAAGAGCCATTTGATTTGTGAGACAGCTTCTGTTGATTTCATTCCTTTTGGTTTATCAAATATGACCCAGCCAGAAACAGGACGCCCTTTTTTTTTGTGTTGCCGTGCCATATCTTTAATCCTCATCTTTATCACTATGGTGAAGATCGCGTGCAACCTCAGGCGAGCGAAGGAGAGCATCAATTTTTGAAAAATTATCAAAACTATTATCAAGTCGGAAACGCAGTTCAGGCATATATTTCATTTGTCGCAACGCATGACTGATTTCTCCACGGAGAAAACGACTATGTTTATTGAGGGTATCAACAACATCGGTATGAGAAGCATTTTTAAGAGTGCTGAGAGGTGATACAAAGCAAGTAGCAATTTTTAAATCTGGTGACATACGTACTTCAGAGACAGAAATAACAATATCTTTCAAGATATCATCAAGCAAAATATCACGCTGTAATATATGCGCTATTGCATGACGTACTTGCTCTGCTACTCTAAGTTGCCGTTGTGATGGCCTTGCATTTTTCATCAAAGTTTTATCCTTGCTACAAGATCTCTTTTTTTGACCATTTAGATAAGGGAAAAGAGATATTGTGTATAAAACCTAATAACTTTCTTCATTTTACAACAGAGTAAAGTTATTGGATTATTTTATAATGTGCGATTAATATGTTCGATACGGAAGATCTCAATGATGTCTCCTGCGCGCATGTCTTCATAATTTTCAAAGGCTATTCCACATTCTTGACCACTTTGCACTTCATTGACTTCATCCTTAAAGCGCTTGAGTGTTTTCAGCTTTCCTTCGTGAATAACGATATTATCGCGGATAAGGCGAACACCGGCTCCTCGTTCTATTTTACCTTCTGTAACACGACATCCTGCAACTTTTCCAATTTTTGTAATGTTAAAGACTTCTAGAATTTCAGCATTACCAAGGAAAGTTTCACGCTGTTCTGGTGAGAGTAATCCAGACATGGCAGCCTTGATATCGTCAACAAGATCATAAATGATGTTGTAATAACGAATTTCAATTCCTTGTGTTTTAGCAAAATCACGTGCTTGCTTATTGGCTCGAACATTAAAACCAATTACAGCAGAGTTAGAAGCTTCCGCAAGAGAAATATCACTTTCGGTAATTCCTCCAGCACCAGAATGTACAATACGCGCACGAACCTCATCATTTCCGAGTTTTTCCAATGCTGAAGCGATTGCTTCAATTGATCCTTGCACATCCCCTTTTATAATAAGAGAAAATTCCTTAACACCAGTCGTTTGCAATTTTGTCATCATCTGCTCAAGAGAACCACGCGAACCAGTTTGCCGCGCAACAGCTTTATCACGTGCTAATCGTTGACGGTATTCAGAAATTTCACGCGCTTTTGCTTCATGTGTGACAACAGCAAAACGGTCTCCGGCTTGTGGCGTTCCTTGCATGCCTAAAATTTCAATCGGTGTAGAGGGAACGGCTTCTTTGACATGGCGGCCATGGTCATCAATCAAAGCACGCACACGACCCCATTCATTTCCGGCAACTATAATATCAGAAGGGTGTAATGTACCTTTTTGAACAAGAACTGTTGCAACAGATCCACGTCCGCGATCCAATTTGGCTTCAATGATAACGCCCTCTGCAGTTCGTTGAGAATCTGCTTTCAGATCAAGCATTTCAGCTTGAAGAAGGATAGCTTCGAGAAGTTTATCAAGATTTTGACCAGTTTTAGCAGAAACTTCAACGTCCAAAGTTTCTCCGCCCATAGTTTCAACAAACACTTCATGTTGTAAAAGTTCTGTACGCACTTTTTGTGCATTCGCAGCTGGTTTATCAATTTTGTTGATAGCAACAATGATAGGTACACCAGCGGCTTTCGCATGATTGATTGATTCAATCGTTTGGGGCATAACACTATCATCAGCGGCTACAACGAGAACAGCAATATCGGTAACACGAGCTCCACGTGCGCGCATAGCCGTAAATGCAGCATGTCCTGGTGTATCAATAAAGGTAATTTTTTGACCGTTTTGTTCTACTTGATAGGCACCAATATGCTGCGTAATACCTCCCGCTTCGCCAGAAACAACATTTGCTTTACGAATAGCATCCAAAAGAGAAGTTTTTCCGTGGTCAACATGGCCCATAATGGTTACAACAGGAGGGCGCTGCTGCATGTTTTGAGGATTATCTGTTATATTAAAGATACCTTCCTCTACGTCAGATTCTAAAACACGTTTAACAGTATGGCCAAATTCAACAGCGATGAGTTCGGCAACATCTGCATCAATAACATCGCCAGGTTTCATCATTTGTCCTTGTTTCATCAAGAATTTAATCACATCAACAGAACGCTCAGTCATACGTTGTGCGAGCTCTTGAATGGTAATCGTTTCAGGAAGAACAACTTCGCGAGAAATTTTTTCTCTTGGTTCTTGATTTTGTGCACGCTTAAACTTTTCCTGTCTACGCCGCATTGCAGCCATTGAGCGTCCACGTGCGCTTCCTTCTTCGTCCAGTGCACTATTCAGAGTTAGCTTTCCGCGTCGCCGCTCATCAGCTCCTTTGACAACTTTTGGTACACGTATTTCTGATTTAGCAGGATTAGCACGCCGACTATGCCGTTCTTCCTCTTTATTTTCATCTATTTTGCGTTTTTCAACCACAGTTGTGTTTTTAGGCGCAATAGGAATATCTGTCTGTTCAATGAGAGGAGGAACAGGTGGAGCCTGTACTGGCGATATTTCTTCTTCTTGTTGGAGATGTATTTCTTTTTCTTTAATTTCTTGCTGTAAAATTTCTTCACGCTCTTTAGCGCGTCTTGCTTCTTCTTCGGCTTGTTCTCGCGTTATTCTTTCTTGGATATGTGCTTCTTCTAATGCGCGAAGTCTCGCTTCCATTTCAGTTGATGAAAGATTGCTTTTGGTCATAGATTCTTGAGGCTTTTTTCCCTCAAAACGCGGCTTAGAGCGCTGGGCGGCCACATGCGGCTTTGTAATGGGCTGTGGGGTTTCAGCTTTTTCATCAGGTCGCGTAATTTTACGCCGTTTGGTTTCGACAACGACAGCCTTCGTACGGCCATGGCTAAAATTTTGTTTGACCGTGCTCGTTTCCAAGACAGACCGCTTGAGAGTTAGTGTCTTCTTGACTGTTGTTTTGTCGTTGTTATTTTCACTCATTGTATTTCCTTCACGGCTTGTGCCGTCATCTCACTAGGCTTACTATGCTTGTCGTCACGATAGCTGATCAATTTATATGTCGTTTTGAGAAATCCCTCAGCAGCTTTTGTGTCCAATAAGGCCGCGTGCATTACAGGATTAGAGCCAAAAGCCACTCGCATTTCATCACTTGTAAATAAAGATATGATTTTTATAGTCCGATTTGTTTGTTGTTGTATTGAATGGATGGCCTGTGCAATTTTTCGTTTCCCATCTTCTGTTGTTTCTTTAGCATGAAGTACAAGAATAACTTTACCAGAGCGGATAGCAGCATCAACCTTTGTTGCTCCCATAACAATTGCTCCCGCTTTTCGTGCCATAGAAAGGCTTGAAAGAGCAGCTTTTAGTAAAAGCGTATCAACAACATGCACAAGATTTGGTGCAACCTCAACATCTGTTTTAAAGTTTCTATGAAAAGCTTTCTGTTTGATTGCTTTCTCAATAACAGCATGATGGGCAGAAATCCAAACGCCACGCCCTGGTAAATTCGCTTTAAGATCAGGAACAATTTGGTTATTGGGACCAATAACAAAACGGATCAGCGTTTGTGCTGAAGCATTTTTTCTAGTCACAATGCAAGTCCGTTCATTCATTTAAAGTGTATCCACATCCAAATCATCTGTTTTTTCATTTTCTGCAGAATTTTCATCTTCTACAGGATTTTCTGTAACAAGATCAGCTTGGTCTATCCAGCCTGCTTGTACACGTGCGGCTAAAACCATAGCTTCTGCATCCGCGCGTGTAATGTCAAAAGGGGTTAAAATACCAGAAAAATTCTGTGTTTGACCTTCTTTGCGTTCTCTCCAACCAGCTAAATCATCAACGGCATAGCCAGCAAAGTCTTCTATTGTTTTTACACCATCCTCACCTACAGCAACCAACATAGCACTTGTCATTCCAGGAAGTGTTCGCAATTCGTCAGAAACTCCGAGTTTTTTGCGTTTTTCATCAAGTTCTTTTTCTTGATGATCAAGATATTCGCGGGCACGACTTTGGATTTCAGCGGCGGTATCATGGTCAAAACCATCAATAGAAGCGATTTCTTCAAGATCAATATAGGCGATTTCTTCAATAGAAGAAAAACCCTCTGATGCCATAACCTGCCCGATCATTTCGTCAACCTCTAAGGCTTCCATAAACAATTTACTCCGTTCAGTAAATTCTTTTTGACGATTTTCAGATTCTTCCTTTTCCGTTAAAATATCAATGTTCCATCCTGTTAGTTGCGAAGCCAAGCGAACATTTTGTCCACGTCGTCCAATAGCAAGGCTAAGTTGATCATCTGGCACAATAACTTCAATCCGTTCAGCATCTTCATCAAGGATGATTTTAGAAACTTCAGCAGGTTGCAGTGCATTAACGACAAATGTTGCCGCATCAGGCGACCAAGGAATAATATCAATTTTTTCGCCTTGTAATTCAGCAACAACAGCTTGTACGCGACTTCCTCGCATTCCAACGCATGCTCCAACAGGATCAATGGAACCATCGCGTGAAACAACGGCGATTTTAGCCCGTGAACCTGGATCACGAGCAACAGATTTGATTTCTATAATACCATCATAAATTTCTGGCACTTCCATAGTGAAAAGTTTTACCATAAATTGGGGATGTGTGCGTGAAAGGAAAATTTGCGGACCACGCGTTTCACGGTGTACATCATTGACAAAAGCACGAATACGATCTCCATAGCGGAATGATTCACGAGGAATTAATTCATCACGGCGCACAATAGCTTCACCACGCCCGAGATCAACGATAACATTACCATATTCCACACGCTTAACTGTACCAGAAATAATTTCACCAACTTTATTTTTGAATTCTTCATATTGCTGATCACGTTCTGCGTCGCGTACTTTTTGTACAATAACCTGTTTAGCAGATTGTGCTGCGATACGTCCAAAATCCATAGGAGGTAAAAGATCAGCAAAAAAATCACCAATTTTTGCTTCTGCTTGATGTTTAAGAGCATCAGACAAAGTAATTTCCGTTGTGTAGTCTTCAACGACATCAACGATTTTAAGCAGGCGCTGTAATTTAATTTCACCTGTTTTAGAATTGATTTCAGCACGGATATTTGTTTCTTGACCATAACGAGAACGTGCTGCTTTTTGAATAGCATCAGCCATCGCAGAAATGACAATTTCACGGTCGATTGACTTTTCACGTGCAACAGCATCTGCAATTTGCAGAATCTCAAGCCTGTTAGCGCTTGTAGCCATCAATTTTCTCCTTCTTTGTGCCACACGATGGGTATTTCCCAGTGATATTATTTTTTGAAATTGAGCGTCTGTATAGAGTCGTTAGCTTTCTCTTCAGCAATGAATTGTTGACTTAACTCTTTATTTTTTTTCAATGCATCGCGAATAAGCTCATCGGTAAGCACTAAATGCGCATTTATGATATCACAAAAGGAAATAGGGGTATACATGGCTTCTCCATAAGCAGCTTTATCAGTGTTTAAAATAAATCCATCTTGCGTGATATTTGTAAATGTCCCGCGAAATTTTCGGCGTCCATCAATTGTTATTTTGGTTTCAATTTTTGCAAGATGCCCTTGCCAATGAAAAAAGTCAGATTTTCTTACCAATGGACGATCAATTCCAGGTGATGAGATTTCTAAATGATATTTGCGTTCAATAACATTTTGTACATCAAGGAGGGGGGAAACAGTTCGACTAACAGTTTCACAGTCTTCTACGGTCATAGAACCATCGGCACGTTCAACCATAATTTGAAGTGTTAAACCATTTTGACCAAGAAGTTTCACACGAACCAAACGAAAACCTAAAGGTTTAAGTAGTGGTATGACAAGAGCAGCAACCTGTGCTTCGATACCATCTTCTTCAAACAGGCGTGGTTCGTCAAGATTGCTTATTTTTTCAGCTTCGTTCATACATTTTATCCAAGTTGTTTTCGTCAGTTTTATGATATTAAAAAAGAGCGGGTCCAACGGCCCACCCTTCATCATAAGACCAAGAATTTAGCTATTGATACTCTTAAATTCAAAATTTTTCAAGTTGTTTATGAGAAAAGCGCTTGATCATTTATTTCTTGATAAAGGTAAGATAGGCGGGCGTCCGTCCTTCGCGTAAAGCTTTTGCTTCATAGCGGGTTCCTTTCCATAGTGGATAAGGGAGTTTCCAGTCTTGAGGGTTTTCTGCTTTCCATTCAAAGTGATCATGTTGTGCACAATGGTACAAAGTCCAGTTTACATAACTGTCGATATCACTAGCAAAGCGAAAAATTTTCCCTATTTTAAGAACACGAGCAAAACGGTTAAGATTTTTTGTGTTGATGAAACGTCGTTTCCAGTGTTTCTTTTTCGGCCAAGGATCAGGATAGAAGAGGTCTATTCCATCAAGCGAGTTATCAGGGAGCCAATCAAGGAGGCGTGTAGCATCATCATTATAGAGGCGAAGATGATTTTGATAGTTTTGATGCTGTTCAAGAGACAACAATATTTTTGCCATGCCATTGATAAAGGGCTCGACGCCGATAAAACCGGTTTTTGGAAAATATTCCATTTCATGAAGTAAATGTTCACCTCCACCAAAGCCGATTTCAAGTCGAATTTCTCTTACTTTGCTTGAAAATAAGGATGTAAGGTTTGAGGGAGGTGGGACATTTAAATCAATATTTAAATTGGGGAGAAGCATTTTTATACGTGTAAGATGACTGTTTCGAAGTTGTTTTCCTTGTCGGCGTCCAAAAAATGCTTCACTCTTGCGTGTATTATATTTAATCATGGGATTTGGATCATTGTTTGAAGCGTTTTCACGAGATCAGTTTTTTCCCATGAAAACGAACCATCGTGTTTTGGTTTTCGCCCAAAATGACCATAGGCAGCTGTTTTCGCATAAATAGGTTTATTGAGGTCAAGATGTTTTCGAATGCCGGTAGGTGAAAGGTCCATTATTTTGCGAATGGCTGCTTCAATAACTTTTTCATCGACTTTTCCTGTTCCGTGAAGATTGAGATAAATAGATAAAGGTTGTGCAATACCAATTGCATAAGAGAGTTGAATGGTGCATCGCTCTGCTAAATGAGCAGCAACAATATTTTTAGCCAGATAGCGTGCCGCATAGGCTGCAGAACGATCAACTTTTGTTGTATCTTTTCCTGAAAAAGCACCGCCTCCATGGGGTGCTGCACCTCCATAAGTATCCACAATAATTTTGCGTCCTGTTAATCCGGCATCGCTTTGAGGACCACCAATGACAAATTTTCCTGTTGGGTTAATATACCAACTGCATTGATCTGCAATGGGAATGTCATGTAAAGCTTGACGAATGTAAGGTTCAACCACTGTACGTACCTTGTTGGAATCCCAGCTTTCATCGAGGTGCTGCGTTGAAAGAACAATGGATGTGACCTCTATCGGTTTTCCATTTTTATAGCGTATGGTTATTTGGCTTTTAGCATCTGGTCCTAATTTTCCAGCTTCTCCCTCTCCTTTATGACGGGCTGTGGCAAGAAGTTTGAGAATTTTATGCGCATAATAAATCGGCGCAGGCATGAAATCAGGTGTTTCACGGCAAGCATATCCAAACATGATGCCTTGATCACCTGCTCCTTCTTCACCATGCCGATCCGTAGCATTATCAACTCCTCTTGCTATGTCAGCTGATTGAGGGCGCAAAAGAACATCAATTTTAACAGTTTTCCAATGGAAACCTGCTTGTTCATAGCCAATGGTACGAATAGCACGGCGCGCTGCTGTACGAAAACGCGTAGGATTAATGAGTGGAAAGCCAGTTTCATCATAGATAAATTCTTTATTTTTATCTTTTTTTAATAGCGTATCGGGAACACGCACTTCACCAGCGATAACAACACGGTTGACACTGACGAGAGTTTCACAGGCAACGCGTATTAACCATGGATCAGTACCAGTCTTTTCAGCTTCTTTATAGATCATATCAACGATTTCATCGGAAATACGATCACAAATTTTATCAGGATGTCCTTCCGATACCGATTCGCTCGTAAAAAGATAATCTTGATGCGGCATAGGAACTCCTTCAAAAAAGAAAATCAACGATTTAATTAATTGCTTACTAAAGTTGTCACGATTTGCTAATTCTACAGCAAATCGTCAATGAAAATTTATATGAATAAAAGAAAAAAGATATAATTTTAATTTATAGCTTATTTGTCAAATCTTCCTCAGAAAGTGCTTTTGCCAAGTCAATAATTTTTCGACGCACTTTAGCATCAGATATATTTGTAAAAGCGCGCATGAGCTGAATCCCTTCGCTGCTAGAACAAAAGTCTATAAAATTGTGATCACTTTCAGCAAAACCCTCTACTTGTTGGGAGGTAATACCTTTATCAAAAAAGTAAGAAACAGGAACATCCATAATTTCCGCTATCGCTTGAAGACGACTGGCACCAATACGGTTTGTTCCTTTTTCATATTTTTGGATTTGCTGAAAAGTAATTCCTAATTTTTCGCCTAGTTTCTCTTGAGTGAGTCCTAAAATATTACGACGTAAACGGATACGAGTTCCAACATAGATATCTATAGGGTCAGGTTTTTTTCTAGTTTCGGTCATAATGCAACTCTTTATTTCCAGCACGTTTCTTCTAAGCCAACATCATATTTATACGAAGCTGATTCATCATATAATTAAGATAATATGTAATATTTTTTCCCAATATTACTGGTACACGCAACATAATACCGTACAAAGGGCACTTGAATCATTTAAGCTGTTTTGTAGAACCAAAACCAACACGACACAATAGCATAAGGATGAATAAGATAAAAGTAGAGAAAGTTCTGTATTCATTGCTTCCTATAGGGGTAATGGATGATGGAACTTGTGAATCAATAATGCCCACAGCATCTTGTTGAAGAGCTACAACGATTCGTCCATAAGAATCAATAACAGCTGATATTCCATTATTGGCTGCTCGTATGAGGGGGATTCCCAGTTCAACGGCACGAAGTTGTGCTTGTTGAAGATGTTGATAGGGTCCAGGTGTTACACCAAACCATGCATCATTTGTAATATTAATAATTGCTTGAGGCGAGGAGCCTTTAAAAGTCATTTCATGGGGAAATATTGCTTCATAACAAATCAAGGGTAGATAAGAAAATCCGTTTGGCATTGTAACAATTTTGCGCACACTTGCAGCACTATATCCACCAATATTATCGGCAAGGGTACGCAATCCAATTTTTTTCAATAAATCCTGATAAGGAAGATACTCACCGAAAGGAACCAAATGAAGTTTATCGGAAGTATTTAAAATATTACCTTGAGCATTAATGACTGCAATTGTATTAAAATATTGTGTTTGGGAATGAGGTAGATCATTGCTGACTCGTATTGCTCCGATAATAGCCCATTGTTTAGGTTTTAAAAGAGAGGCAATGCGCATTGTGATAGATGAGTTATCATAGAGAAGGTAAGGAACGGAAGCTTCGGGCCATACGATAAAATCGGGTTCTGAATTTTGGTCAGTTGTTGGCATTGCACTTAGATTCATATGCGCTTCCAACATAGCTTCTCGTGTATTATCACGCAATTTTATATTTTGTTGGATGGAAGGTTGAACAATGCGCACCCAATAAGAACTTTTTTGATTTTCAGCTGTGTTTTCTATAGTATGAAGACGATAAAACCCAAAACCACTGTGAATAAATATAAGTGATAAGCAGAGAGAAAGTGCTACTTTCTTTTTTTCATCTGTTAATAAAACAGTTGGCAAACTGTAGGCTAAGACAGCAAGAATATTCATTCCGTAAAGTCCCACGATTGCATCAGATTGCATGAACATTGGGGTTGGCATGGCTGTATAGCCAAGAGCATTCCATGGAAATCCTGTGAATAAAAACGCACGCAACCACTCGGCCAATCCTAATGCAAAGGCTAAAACAAAAAAGCGTGCTATTCCTTTTGTCCATAATAAACCAACAATGAAACCAGAAAAAAACCAATAAAGAGAAAGGTAGAGTGGAGGAACTAAAATGGCTAATGGGACTGCCCAACCAAAAGAATCTGGATCTGTTAACAAAGCATTGCATAGCCACCAAAGTCCGCAAATAAAATAACTAAAACCAAAGGTTCCACAGCTTAAAGCGTAAATAAAAAAATGTTTTTTATTGTTTTTTGCGGCCCGTATTGAGTCAAGTAAAACAATAAAGAGAGGGAAAGTTAAAAAGCAAAGAGGTGTCAAATAAAAGGGTGGAAGTGCAAAAGAAGTAAGAGCACCACACAGAAATATCCATGCTTGGCGCTTCCAACCGGTAACAGAGGACAAAAAAACGATGAAATTGTTTAAAAACGCTGGACTATTCTTTAGGGATGACATTGTTCTCAAGATTCTCATTTTTTGGAATGCGAAAAATACGCAATCGCTTAATCCGGCGTTTATCAGCTTCTAAAATACGAAATCTATAACCAGGTACAGCTTCGACAATTTCACCTTTGGCAGGAATGCGATCAAGAATGGAGACGATCAAACCACCAATCGTATCAACATCATCACCATATTCCCCTACGATAAAATCAGGACCAAGAGCTTTCTCCACATCTTCTAGTTCAGTTCTTGCATCAACGAGCCATTTATTGTTTGGTTCACGTACGATAGCATTGTCGACATTATCATGTTCATCTTCGATATCACCAACGACCAATTCAACAATATCCTCCATTGAAACGAGACCATCTGTTCCCCCATGTTCATCAATAACTAAAGCCATTTGAGTTCGTGTAGTTTGCATTCGTGTTAATAATTTACTTGCAAGCATGGAACTTGGAACAAAGAGAACAGTTCGGATCAGATCCAATTCACCGATTGGGGTATGTAAGTCTGTATGGTTTAATTGAAGCAAATCGGATTTCTGTTCGGTTTTTGTTGGGATGACAATAAAGCGTGTCATATAGTTAAGAATATCGCGGATGTGAATCATGCCGCGCGGATCATCTAAAGTTTCAGCATAAACAGGTAAGCGAGAATGACCAATTTTTGCGAAACATTTAAGGGTTTCTCCAAGTGAAGTGTTTATTTCCAGTGCTTCGATTTCAGAACGTGGTATCATAACATCATCCACGCGTGCTTCACGTAAGCGTAAAATATTATGTAACATAGTACGTTCTTCAGGTGAGAAGAGGGCAGTGTCTTTTTCATTGTCAGTCGTGAGTGCAACGGTAAGATCATCGCGCAGTGATGTAGACACACAATTACGACCCCGTAAGAATGAAAACAAATGATTCATCAGAGAATATTTTTCTGTATGATTCGTCTGTTGAGAGGTTTTTTTTTCATTATTAGAAGATGTTTGACTATTATTTTGTGCATTTGTTTTGTTTGTCATGGTTTTGAAATCTTCTAAACTTTCTTTTTATAATTAGGTGAATGAGAGGCTTTAAATGGTATGCTCGTAATATTGATTTTAAAAGTTAAATTTTATCATTTATAGACAATTCAGCGTAAGGATCTTTTATGGAAAGCTTTTGCAGAATTTCTCTTTCGAGCTTTTCCATTTGATATGCTTCATTATCAGTTTCATGGTCATAGCCAAGCAGATGCAAGATACCATGAACAATCATATGCGTTAAATGGTCTTGAAATGTTTTTCCTTGTTTTTCTGCTTCGAGAACAACAGTCTCTCGCGCAATAATAATATCACCGAGCATGGGACCAGGTCGATTTCCAGCTTTAAGTGGAAAAGCAGGAAAGGATAATACATTAGTAGATTTGTTTTTGTTGCGCCATTGTGCATTGATTTGTGCCATATGTTTATCATCCGTAAAAAGCAGGCTAATCTCGCTTACAACATTTGCCAATGAAACATGATGCATAGTCGTCATTAATGCTTTTTCAGTGATATTATAAAGCATTTTCTCATCATTCCACCCTGCGCTTTTAACCATTATATCAATAATAATCATGATGAATCAAATTCATTTTTTAATGCACCGCATGCGAATGATTTTTTTTTATTTTGTATTTCGGAATCGCGATCATAAGCACGAACGATAGCAGCAACAAGTGGATGGCGTATAACATCTTTTTCATCAAAATGTACAATCGCAATATTTTCTACATTTGAAAGAATGCGAATTGCTTCAATGAGACCTGATTTTTGCCCTGTAGGCAAATCAATTTGGCTTACGTCACCGGTAACAATCATACGTGTTCCTTCTCCAAGACGTGTGAGGAACATTTTCATTTGCATGGGCGTAGTATTTTGTGCCTCATCAAGAATAACAGCAGCATGGGCAAGTGTTCGTCCGCGCATAAAGGCAAGAGGAGCAATTTCTATGACACCAGAAGCTAAAATGCGTTCTATTTTTTCAGCGGGCATCATATCATAAAGAGCATCATAAAGTGGTCGTAAATATGGGTCGACTTTTTCTTTGAGATCACCGGGAAGAAAACCAAGATGTTCTCCAGCTTCAACAGCCGGACGTGAGAGAATAATTCGCTCAATGATACCACGTTCTAGAAGCATTGCAGCATGAGCAACAGCAAGATACGTTTTGCCTGTTCCTGCTGGTCCTACACCAAACACAAGTTCAGTATGCTCCATAGCGCGTATGTAAGCATCTTGTATTGGAGTTCTTGCATGAATTATTTTTTTATGGGTACTCAACCGTGCTGGTATACGTTTCGTTGCAGATTTGTGTGTTATTGTGTCTTCTTTCTGCTTCTTTGGTATATTTGCCATAGCAAGCGCTCCTTTTATATCTGATAAAGTGAGCTCTTGGTGTGTTTTGGCTCGTTCATAAAGTTGCTGCAATACATATTGCGCACGTTTTATAACAGAAATATTTCCACGGATTAAGACTTCATTACCACGCGGATGAATACTAAGTTCAAGTTTTTTTTCGATATAAGCGAGATTTTCGTCAAATTTACCAAAAACTGCTTTTGCATATTTATTATTTTCGAAAATCAAAACAACTTGGCTCGGATCTGAAGCGCTTGTTTGTTTCAAGGTATCAGCCTTTTCAAGGGACATATTTACTTTTTCTTTAATACGCTTTATTTTTTCGGTTGAAGCTTTCAGCCTATTCTCCATATCTACATAAATATTGCACGTTTTGTTAAGTAAATTCTATAAAAGACATTTTTTAAAAAAAGTGCACGTTTTAGATGTAATCATTTTCTTTTAAAATAAAAGAGTTTTCAAAAATATTTATTGTGAACAAGGTTTTAGAAGTATGTTTATCTATTTGTCACTTCACCAACAAAACTGTTTGAGCTTGCATTTTTAATATGAATTTCTATTACACTACCTGTAGAGGCTTCTGTATCTACGACAACAGGTAAAAGCCAAGGGGAACGTCCTACCATTTGCCCTGAGTGACGTCCAGGTTTTTCGATGAGAACGTCAGTTTTTTGACCAATTTTAGAACGCAAAAACGCATTTTGTTGCTCAAGGAGAAGGACTTGTAAATGTTGAAGGCGGGCATCTTTCACAGATTCATCAACATGATTTTTCATTGTGGCTCCCACTGTTCCAGGACGGGGGGAATATTTAAAAGAATAAGCTGAACTGTACTGTACTTGTTGAATAAGTTTAATGGTTTCTTCAAAGTCTTCGTCTGTTTCTCCTGGAAACCCTACAATAAAATCGCCTGAAAAGGCAATATCTGGCCGTGCGGTTCGAATTTTTTCGATAAGATGAAGATAATGAGAGCTTTTGTGTTGGCGGTTCATAGCTTTTAAGATGCGATCTGAACCTGATTGAACAGGAAGATGGAGGTAAGGCATTAACATATCAAGATCTCGATGCGCGGCAATAAGGCTGTCATCCATATCACGTGGGTGGCTGGTTGTGTAACGCAAACGCTTTAAACCATCGAGTTTTGCAAGATGATAAAGAAGATCGCCAAGACGCCAAGTTTTGCCATCAGCACTTTGTCCATGCCAACCATTGACATTTTGTCCAAGCAGCGTAATTTCTTTGACACCCGCTTCGATGAGTTGAAGGGCTTCTTCAGTAATTTGCTCAACGGATCGTGATATTTCGGCACCGCGTGTATAGGGCACAACACAAAAAGTGCAAAATTTATCGCAACCTTCTTGTACTGTTAAAAATGCGCTAACACCTCGTTTTCTTACTGCATGTTTATTATGGGGCGGCAAATGAGCAAATTTATCTTCAACAGCATAGTCTGTTTCGATAATTTTTTTTCCTTGTTTGGCTTTCTCTAACAATTCTGGCAAGCGATGATACATTTGCGGACCAATAACAAGATCCACTGTTGGAGCACGGCGCAAGATTTCACTTCCCTCAGCTTGTGCAACACAACCCGTTACACCAACCATCAGGGGGTTATCAGGTGTGCGCTCTTGACGCATAACGCGCAAACGACCGAGATCAGAATAAAGTTTTTCTGCTGCTTTTTCACGAATATGACAGGTATTAACAAGAATAAGATCGGCCTCATTGGGAATTTGTGTTGTCACATAGCCTTGCGAACTGAGACTATCAGTCATCCGTTGGCTATCATAAACATTCATTTGACATCCATAGGTTTTGATAAAAACCTTTTTCGGAGCAACAGGAGGCGTATTTTTAGGGTTTACTTTATTCATGGTGCATGTGTAAATGTTTTTTACACAAATCTCAATCTATTTACTTAAAAGTTTTTTGCATGATAATTGCATCACCACGACCATTTTTTGAGGGGTAGTAGGCAAGACGTTCAGAAATTTTTTGAAATTCAAAGCGTTGATAAAGGTTCAAAGCAGAAAGGTTTGTGGCTTCTACTTCCAAGAATAATTTTATAGCGCCTTTGTCGTGAAGATGGTGAACTGTGCTTTCGATAAGAAAGGTACCAATTCCTTGTTGACGATAATGAGGGTGAACAGCAATTGTGATGATTTCTGCTTCATCAAGGATGAGACGGCATAGGCAAAAGCCTAAAATTTGATCAGAGCGATCAATGAGAAAAACTTTGTATCCGAAGAAGATAGAGTGATCTATTAAGAAATTATCAAAAGCTTGTTTTTCCCAAGACGGGGTAAAACAATGTTGATGAATTTGATGAAGTGAAGCACTATCATTAACTTGTAGCGGAGCAATTCCAAAATTCTTTTTTGTCAATGAAAATTTGGGCATTATTTTTTTTGTGGTAAAGCAAAATTGGTTTGTTGTTTTGCATCAGCACTGCGTAGATAGAGTGGGCGAGGAGAATTTTTTGATTGTTTGTTTGCGGCAAGATAAGCATAGTTTACAATATCAGCCGCTTCGCAGGGGATTTTTTCTAGGACAATTTTTTCGTTTATTTTATGGCTTTTAATATGCTCCACAATGACATCAGTAGCTGGGCCGGTCAGTCGGGTTTTTTTTGGTAAATCTTCGAGGATATTTTCAATTGTTTTTAATCCCGGCGCTCCCAAAGGTGTGAGATCATTATGAAAATTTTGATGGTAGAACATCTCTCTCCCTGCTTCAATGACAACAGTAATTGCTGATGCTGTACTTTTACTGTTTATTACTTGTGCTGCTAACGCTTCAAGAGCACTTACTCCAACAGCAGGTATTTCAAGTGCTAATGCCAAAGCGCGCGCTGTTGCAACACCGACACGTACACCAGTAAATGATCCAGGTCCAATATTGACAGCAATACGCTCAACTTGATCAAGCGTCATATTGGCTTGTGTCATTGTTTGTGTAATCTGCCCAATAAGTTTTTCAGCATGCCCTTTGTTCATGCGCTCATTGATATGCGCAATAACAGATTTATGACGAATGAGCGCAACAGCACAATAAATTGAAGCAGTATCTATAGCAAGGATAAGCATAAAAATATTTTAGTTGAATAAAACGATAAACAAAAGTCCTGCTGTATTTTTAATCTTTTTATTATCGTATATTTCATTTGTAAGAAAGTTACTAGTGCCAATAAGCAACAATATCTTTTTATGGGATAGAACGAGATGTTGATTTAATCCCTATTTGTTTTCACTTTTTGAATGAGTACCTTGAATATTGTAAGATTCTCTTATTTCAAATCTACTTATGGTGAGACAATTAAAGTTATTAGCTTGTATATTACAAGCGGAATTAGGGTGTGAATAAAAACTGTTGAAGAAAAGAATAAAAACTCCTTTCACGAATCGTTTAAATGTAAGGATTGTCACAAACATTTTGAGCTATCAAATAGTATGATGATGCCATTTGTATTCCATAGTAAGTAAAAGTAAGTTAAAAGGGGGAAAGCCATGACCCCACATTTTTTCCCAATAAGAGCATATTCTATCAGTCTTTATATAAAAACTTCAGCGTAATGAGAGCAGATGAAAGAAATGGCATTGTTTTGCATGAGTTACGTATTTTAATACTACGCCGTTGCAAATCATTATGGACTGAAAAGCAAATTTGACAGTTTTCACTTAAATATCAGCTCTTTTAATTTTTTGTATAGAATAATGAGCAGTATTTTAGAACTTTTTCTGGTTGTATGAAAGAACTGATTTTAATATTAGTGAACCTTTGGATTGATTGCATGCTCCATTGAAAAATAATAATAAATGCATATTTCAAAATGTTATATGGTTCAGATCAATCAATCCTATCATGATAAGGCTACACGCGCCAAGAAGGAGTATGGAGGAAGTTGAAGCTAAAATAACGCGCCATCCTGCTTTTTTTAATGAGCGGATATCAACACCTAATCCTAAAGCTGCCATTGAAATGACCGTGAACAGTTGAGCAATAAGTCTGATCGGGTTTATAGCCGTTTCAGGAATAAGTCCGCTTGAACGAATAAGCATCATGATAATAAAACCGATGATAAACCATGGGACGAGAGTATGTAGACGAAAATGTGTTTGTGCTGATCGACGATAGATGATGGATAGGATAAAAATAACAGGGCCCAACATTAAAACCCGCACCAATTTGACAATTGTTGCAATTTGAACGCTCACGAAAGATATTGGCGCTGTTGCTGCTAAGACCTGTGGTACAGCATAAACAACCATGCCAGCAAGCACACCGTATTGGTTAAATGATAAATTCAAAAGTGGGTGTAAAAAAGGGAGAAATAAAATAATAAGAACCCCTAAAAGAGCGGTAAAAGCAATTGCTGCCGCTACATCTTCATGTTTAGCATGAATGACAGGGGCAGTTGCAACGATAGCTGAATTGCCACAAATGGCATTACCACAAGCGACCAGCATTGCTAAATTTGCAGAAAGTCCAAAAAGTCTGCCTATAACAAAACTAATGAGGATCGTTATAAATATAACGAATACGATGCTTGCAAGCAAATTCCAACCGGCTGAAAGAACAGCACGGATGCTAATGCTTGCCCCTAAAAGAACAATAGCAATTTCAAGAAGCGTTTTTGCACAAAAGACTATACCTTTTTGGAAATATTTGGGCAGATTAAAACAGCTACGAGTAATTGATCCTAAAAGAATTGCCAAAACAAGGCTTTCAAGCCACGCTTCTGCGAAAAACTGTTTTTCTATTACTTCTAAACCATAAGCTAAGGCAGATATGAGCAGGCATAATAGAATACCTGGACCAAGGTCGTTCAAAAATGAGAGTTTTTTCTTTGACATTTTAATATTCCCCCGTCATTAAAGAGCTAAAGGTGAAGAGGAAAAAGTTTTAGAGATTTGTTCGTGCTTGTACAGCTGCTGCTAAAGTTCCATCATCAAGATAATCAAGCTCGCCTCCTACAGGAACACCATGAGCAAGTCGCGTAATTTTAACGGAGAAGTTAGAGAGCTGATCGGTGATATAGTGAGCAGTTGTTTGACCTTCGACAGTCGCATTGACAGCAAGAATAATTTCCGTAATAGGATTTTGTACAACACGTTGTATTAAGGTGGCAATGTTGAGTTCGTCAGGACCTATTCCATCTAAGGGGGAGAGTCGTCCACCCAATACATGGTAACGTGCGGCTAAAGTTTTTGCGCGTTCAAGAGCCCACAGATCAGCAATATCCTCAACAACGATGATTGTTGTATCATCGCGGCGCAAATCTGTACAAATTGAACAAGGATCAATGGTATCGACATTTCCACAAACAGAACAAATGCCGACTTTTTCTATAGCTGCTTGTATAGCTGCTCCTAAAGGCTCCAGCAATGTTTCCTTTTTTTTGATAAGATGAAGCGCAGCACGACGCGCTGAACGTGGACCAAGACCTGGTATACGTGATAAAATCTGAATGAGACGTTCAATCTCAGGTCCTGCAATGTATTTAGACATATTTTTGTCCCACGGAAAAATCCGTTTCATTAAAATGGAAGCTTGAAACCCGAAGGGAGCGGTATCCCTGCCGTTATACTTTTGGTTTTTTCTTCTATTGCGATTTCGATTTTTGTTCTTGCTTCATTATAAGCTGCCATAATGAGATCTTCGAGAATTTCAGCTTCCTCAGGTTTGAGTAATGAAGGATCAATTTGAATTGCTGTTATAATATTTTTGCCATTTAAAGTGATATTGACGAGACCTCCGCCTGCAGTGCCGGTAGCTTGCAGATTAGCTATTTCTTCCTGAATCTTCTGCATTTTTTCTTGCATTTCTTTGGCTTTTTTCATCATACTCATCATTTCACGCATAGGAATAGGTATCCTTATTCATCATTGATATCATTTTTATTTTTAAAAATATCAGCATTTTTAAAGGTATTGGGGAGTAAATCAAGATCATTTTCTTCTTTATTGAGTCGAATATCGACAATTTTTGCTTCTGGGAAATGGTTGAGGATTTTCGCGATATCAGGATCTGTTTCTGCATTGGAAAAAAGAGTCTTTTGAATCGCTATACTTTCCTCCTGTAAGGTTGGGCCACCTCCTTCATTAACAAAAGTTATTGTCCAGCGTTTTTCAGTCCATTGAGATATCTTTTTTTCTATATCATGAGCAAGAAATTGTGGGGTATTTTCAGAAAGTCTTAAGGTAATATGCCCAGCTTCAAAAGAAACAGGATGAACAAATTCTTTAATAAGAAGTTTGAAAGGGGCATCATTATGCTGTTCGGCTAATTGAACAATATCGTGCAAAGAATTAATCACTAGAGTTTTAGGTTGAGTAATCTTTTCTGTTGTTTGCGTGACAGAATGCGATAAATTTGCACTCTTTTCAGAAAGATCAATAGATTGAGAATTTTCAAGAGTTTCTGTTACTTCTTGGACGTTGATTTTGTCAGGTTTTTGATTTCTAACTAAATTTTCCGGTTGTAAGGAATGATCTAATTGGTTTTTCAAGGATGTTTTTAAATCTGATTGATCTGGTAATGTATTTGAAACGCTCGAGGAAGCATGGGCTTCGACCATTGTTTCTTTTGTTATATTATCTGCATTTGTAGATTCTTGATGAGAAGAGTTTTTAACCAGTGTGAGAGGTGTTTTTTCTTGCGTAAGCTTTTTTAAAGCTTCATCAAGAGTTGGTAAGTCAGCCGTGTGAGCAAGACGAATTAAAAGCATTTCAGCGGCTTGAAGCGGACGTGCAGTTTGATTAACTTCCTGTAAACCTTTGAGTAACATTTGCCAGTTTCGGGATAAAATAGGAACGGAAAGTTTTTTTGAAAAGTCTAAACTTCTTAAACGTTGTTCTTCAGTCAGTGAGAAATCTTCCACTATTTCTGGTGTAAAACGTAAACGTGTGACCAAATGATTAAAGTCGGCTAGTTCTGTCAATATAGTAAGAGGATCAGCACCTGCCTCATATTGACTGCGTAATTCATGTAATGCATTAACAACATCGCCTTTCATGATAAATTCAAAAAGATCAATAATACGTGCTTGATCCGCTAATCCTAACATTGTACGCACCGCAATGGCATTAACATTGCCATTGCTATGGGCAATCGCTTGATCAAAAATGGATAATGCATCACGTGCAGATCCTTCTGCAGCACGGGCAATCATAGAGAGTGCTTGATCTTCTACTCCTACCTTTTCATATTTCGCAATTTGGCGCAAATGTGCACTCAAAGCTTTTGATTCAATACGCCGCAAATCAAAACGTTGGCAACGCGAAAGGATTGTAATAGGGACTTTGCGAATTTCTGTTGTGGCAAAAATAAATTTCACATGGGACGGTGGTTCTTCAAGAGTTTTCAATAAACCATTAAAGGCTTGTGTTGAGAGCATATGTACTTCATCGATAATATAAACCTTATAACGTGCAGAAACAGGACGATAGCGTATTTGTTCAATAATTTCACGAATATCATCAATGCCCGTATGAGAAGCGGCATCCATTTCTATAACATCAATATGGCGTCCTTCGATAATTTGTGTGCAATGTTCACCAAGAGAGTCTAATACGGTTGTCGGTTGGTCAATATCTTTTGTTTTATAATTAAGCGCACGTGCCAAAATACGTGCTGTTGTGGTTTTACCTACGCCACGAATCCCTGTTAACATCCACGCTTGTGCAATACGACCTTTTTCAAAGGCGTTGGTGAGAGTACGCACCATAGCTTCCTGACCAATAAGGTCAGAGAAGTTTTGGGGTCGATATTTACGAGCAAGAACACGATAGGCTGTTTCTACCGGTACATTTTCCATGAATATTTCCAACTTCGAAGTTCTTTATGCGTACATTTTGATAATACAAAAGCATAGATCAATACTGTAGTCTCATATAAAAGGATTTTTTCTTAATCAAATTATTTATGGGACAATTTGTTAAAAAATAACCAAACCCCTTTATTTGCTGCATAAAAATGCCGCTCTGAAGATTAAAGGCACCTCGCTAAAAGACAGCATAAAAAATAATTTCTTCAGCAAAATAGGAGGTTGGCACGATGACCCGTACCAAAACTCGTTGGGGCTGCTTCTTTCCAGACCTGACCCAGTTGGCGAGCAGTTCGTCCACCACCAACCTCCCAAGTTCATATTGTCGATTTGGAATGAAAAATCAAGCTCAGAAACGAAAAATATCCTAAGAACGACGAAGAATTTTCCTTTGCGTTTAATTTATTGACATATAAACAACAAAGAGATTATGGATTTACCAGTTTTCATAGCAGTAGCTCTTCATATTTATTTGGTATGAAAATATTTTTCGCTTAAGATAATCTGAATGTATAATTATTCTCATTCGCTGAAACATGTAAGAGTGTTAGGATAGATACGTCTGTTCCAAAACTACGAAATTGAATCATCAAAAATTTACAACAGTCAAAGAAGCAAATAAAGTAGATAGATCATGTAATTGGCTAACATTCGAAAGTTAGGGGAAAGAGTGCTATTTAAATCATTAGCAAATATTGCTTTAATGGTGTTGCTCCTCTCACACAAAACAGAACATCCCAAACAGAATAACTTAATGTTCTACATTCACATGCTTTTTAAAGAGCTATTGCTCAGTACTGTTAACTATATTTCAAACCCCGCTCGTAAATAGTATACATACTTCCCTTGAGGTATAAATCCATTGTACACTACCCTCTTTATGCTTAATAAAAGTATAAATTTGAGCCCTCATACTATTAACAATTCCCAATGTTGCGATCCCTTGCACTTGAGAGGCTTTATAAGAAGCATTTTTATTCCTTTTTTAATCGTTTTTACTCACACACCACCCCCATTTGTAACTTTCAAGGAAACGATTTTAATTGATTCAATATGAAGATTTAAGATGGGAGGATCTTACTTTATTTGTGATTGTAATTCAGTATAAAAAATCAAAGTCTTATAATGATAAGTCAATATCTTAAATATCTTATAAGACCACCACCTGATTTCTATAGTGAATGAGAATATCAAATACGTAATATTTTTTCTTTTAACATATACGAATATAAATACTGAGTAGATGTTATCGCTCTTTGCGTGCTTGTTCTTTTAATTAAAAAACATCGATGTTTATCACAAGATGGATCAATATATGAATTTTCATCATTTGAGAAAAGGTTTCATATATTTTTTAAGTGACTGTGCTCATACAAGAGAAGATGCAACATTCAGCGCTATAGAAATAAGGGGGTACTGGTTTTATAAGCGTAAAAATGGTTCTTATTCGATATAAGCGACATTTTATAGTTTCAAATAATTATATTCTTTAACAAGGAGGGAAAAACGAGATGAATTTTTACAAAAAGCTGAATGAGTGTGATTTAAAATGCAGCGAGGAATGCATCTATAGAGAAAATTTTGCTTTTCTGTTTATCTAAGTGATTTGGGTAAGATGTGCTTCATAGCACTTAAAATGAAGCAGCTACGAAGATAGAAGTCATATTCTTATTAAAAAATAGCTTTTATAGTAGAAAATCCAGAACAATTTAAGTTTAGTCTTTTAGTTTTTGCAAAAGTCCTTCAATATCTAATGTTCTGAGCAGCTTAAGGTTTTTCCATATTAGTATAAAAATACCTCTTCAGCGATTAATTTTAACAGCTTATCATGTCGTATTTTGAAAAAAATACCTGAAAAAAGAATAACTCTACTCAAATTTAGATGTTATAGAAATATTATTAATCATAATCTCCTGTGTCACAATTCGTTCCAACAACTTTTTTCTTCGTAATATTTTTAAAAATATAATGTCCTGACGAAGGAAAACTTATATGAAGAGATTTTATATTTTTTAGTGTAAAGACCTTCTTTTCTTTATCATGGGTTATTTTCTTTTCATCATCAACAACAATTCTCAATTTGTTTAGATCAGAAGGGGTAGAGTACGATAAAGTGAAGGATACTTTATTCGGTTTAAAGATACTACAAGAGTATTCAACTCCTTGATGGACAATATCGGATGGGGTGATCACAACACTTTCATCCAGCGAAAAATTCCATTTTCTCTCACCAAAGCCAGCAAATGCAACACTAGAGTAGGCGAAAATATTTGCGGCTAATAATCCTTGCGCGAAGATTTTTTTCATTATCCTTTCCTTTTTTCTAAAGTGAGATGAATCATAAATCAGTTTTTATAAAAATAAAAGTTCAAACTTAATGCTAAAAGCAGGGCTAAGTTGCATTTTCTAGCTTTAAACCATGTTCAGAATGATATCAGTCTAAGAGATTTGAATGCTCTATTATGTATAATAATTTGAATTGTTTTGAGAGTTAATTTGGAAGTTCGTTATCTTTATTGAAATAAATTGTCAGAAGAAATGACTTTTCTCAAGAACCTCTCTTTAATATATAAAGGGAAATATATGGTACAAGCGTTTTTATGTTTGGTTACTGTGTTTTTACATTGATTTTTATACAAGTTGAATTGCTTTTATATATACGATGTTCGATCGTTTTGTGCCGGATAAGTACCGATAATACGCAGTTCTGCAGAAAAGAAAGATAATTCTTCTAAGGCAAGTTTCATCATCGGATCTTCAGGATGTCCTTCAATATCAACAAAGAATTGTGTTGCATTGAAATTTCCACCAATTTGATAGCTTTCTAATTTTGTCATATTGATACCATTCGTTGCAAATCCTCCCATAGCTTTATAGAGAGCAGCCGGGACATTGCGCACTCGAAAAAGAAGACTGGTGATGATTTTTTCGCCATTTTTAGGCTTGGGAACATGTCGTTTGGAGCGTGAAAGGATGACAAAACGGGTAATATTATGAGGGGTATCTTCAACATCCCTTTCAAGAATATCAAGTCCATAGAGTTCTGCTGCGATCAGAGGAGCTAAGGCAGCCTGTGAACGTTTAGCATTTTTTTTAATAAATTTTGCAGCTCCAGCGGTGTCAGCAGAAACAACAGGTTTCCAACCGTTGTTTCGTATGATTTTTCGGCATTGTGCAAGGGCATGCGTATGGCTGTGGACGGTTTTAATTTCGTCATATGTAACGCCGGGCAAAACCATTAATTGAAAATGGATAGGTAAAAAATATTCATCAATAATATAAAGAGATGATTGCGGTAAAAGATGATGAATGTCTGCAACGCGTCCCGCAAGAGTATTTTCAATAGGGATCATAGCAAGATCAGCTTTCCCACTTTCCACTAAATTAAGGGCATCTTCAAAAGTAGCAGAGGGAACAGCATCCATATTGGGGAACATATTGGAGCAAGCAATATGGGAATTAGCGCCGTATTCTCCTTGGAAAGAAATTTTATTGGTTTTTTTAAGTATTTTCATGCTAAAATCTCGCGCACTTTATCGAGATCACGTTGTGTGTCTACGCCTAAGGGAATTGTATCAACTATCTCCACATCGATGCGCATATTATGTTCTAATGCACGTAATTGTTCAAGTTTTTCGCGTTGCTCGAGTGTAGAGGGTTTGAATGATATAAATTTCTCAAGTGCTTCGCGCCGATAAGCGTATATTCCAATATGATGATAAAGAGGACCATCTCCATAAGGTGCTGTGGTGCGCGTAAAATAAAGAGCACGAAGGCGATTTTGAGAAAGAGGTGTACCAATGATTTTGACGACATTGGGATCTCTTTTTTCATTTTCTTCAATGATTCGAGCACCCAAGGTTGCAATATCAGTAAAGCTATTTTCTAAAGGGCGTAGCGCATGAATGATTTCACGAGGCATTATTGTTGGTAAGTCACCTTGTATATTTAAAATGGTATTGTAACGTTGTTCAGGATCAATACGCATTAAAGCTTCATAAATACGATCAGATCCAGACTTATGATCACCTTGTGTTATGATACATTCATGCCCATAATCTGCAACAGCTTTAGCAATATCATTATGATCTGTTGCAACGATCGTACGCCCTATTGCAGCTTTTTTGGCTTGTTCTGCGACATGTACAATCATCGGCTTTCCGCCAATTTCAGCGAGAGCTTTTTGAGGAAGACGGGTTGAGCCTATACGAGCAGGAATAAGAATAATTGGTTCAAGAGCCATTGTAAGATTCCAAATGTCATCTGTGATGCATTTATGATGTTGTGTGTTATAAAGAAAAAGCTTAAACTAAAAATGGTAATGAAACCGTGAACATTTGAGTTTTTATGAATCGCTCGAGATTTATTTATTTTATTTGTGCTTGTTTATGTGTGCTGGTCATTATTGTGGGGATTTCTACACTCAGCAATATAGTTTACGATCATCCTACATCAGCCCAATATTATCATACAGTTGCCAAGAATGATACATTTCAAGAAAAACAAAAAGCACCTGATGTTTCTCTATCACTAAATAGCCGTCTTCGACAAGGCAATTTTGAAAATGGCCGTAAACTTTTTCGCCAATGTGCCATATGCCATACTTCTGGACGCAATGAAGCAGGGCGTGTTGGTCCAGTTCTCTGGGAGATTGTTAATCGCCCTTTGGCATCAGCAGCAGGTTTTGCTTATTCACGGGCATTGCGTTCTCATTCTGATCAAAAATGGGATTTTATCACTTTGGATCGTTATTTACATTCTCCACGTGAAGCTTTTCCTGGGACTATTATGTCTTTTCGTGGAATTAAAAATGATCAAGATCGTGCCGATCTTTTGCTTTATTTACGCAGTTTATCCGATCATCCTGTTCCTTTACCAATGGATAATAATAAAGCGAACGAGCCAAATTAACTTATACCATAGATGTTAATTTTAGAAAGAAGTCTGATTTTTTGTAATTTTAGTTTCACGGTTTTATCAAAAGAGCTCTTATCGATGTTTTGTTAGGGGGAACGTCCCTCATTCAAAACAGAATACATTTAATGTTACATATTTACTCGCTTGTTTTAAAGAGATCTTTTATAAAAATGCACTCTTTACGCTGTCATCTGCAGATTGATTTTCAAGATTCGTTTGCTTCACTTTTTCTACATATGCTTGTCTGTGAAATTATTGCTGAAGGATTATAAATTCATGAGCCGCAGCTTTCTTCTTCTGAATGCAATAATTATGTAATTAAAGCTCTCCATGAGGTTTAACAGAATCTTTCTGTACACATCAATACCCATGTATTTTTCTTATGGACAGAGACAATTGATTATTCTTATACGTGCAATAATCCTAAGCTGCGTTTTATGATGCTTGATGAATAGACGTTTTCTCTTGAGGTTAGAGGTGTAGGGACAGATCATTGATCTTTTATAGTATCGATAACTAAACTATGATTTAGATTATTTATTTACAGGTTATGGTTTGAAGTAAGCACTTTCATGTGAAGCAATTTTTATGTGTAAATAGTAAAATAGAGTTCTGCTGATTATATTTTTATCTACTTCGAAAATTTTTTACACAAGAATACTGATGGCAGCTAAGTTTGCACGAGTCTTTGTTCATTTATAGACGATGACATGAAATTATGCTGATAAGCTATTATAGAGAATTATTTTTTCACAAAAGGTCTTCCATATTTGTGATAAATTTAATAGTTTCCATTGGTTACAGTGTTTCGATGACTTACGATAAAACATCAGTATTTCAATACATATTGCGAGAGTGCTAAAAATTAATGCGCGAGGAGACATAATCATGATTCCCCAAGCTTCTTAATAACTATGGCATTTTCCTTATAATTTGAGCGTTTATAAGTAATAATATTAAATTGCGCTAATAATCCATTGTAGAGAAGAATTTTTCCCACTAAGGGTTCACCAATATTTGTGATCATTTTAATAACTTCCATTGCTTGTAGGGTCCCAATAACGCCAGGTAAAACACCGATGATTCCAGTTTCAGCGCATGTTGGGATAGTTCCGTGAGCCGGAGGCGTGGGAAATAAATCGCGATAGTGAGGATTATTGTCTTTATACGGCATAAGGACGGTTAATGAACCATTAAAACGTTCTACAGCACCACTTATTAAAGGTTTTTTGCATTGGGCAGCGTGATCAGCAAGAAGATAGCGTGTCGTAAAATTATCACTTCCATCAACAATGATGTGGTAAGCATTGAGCAGTTTATCCACATTACTTTTATCTAGGCGTAGGGTGTGTTTTTCAACTACAACATGGGGATTTATTGCTTTTATAGTGGTTTCAGCACTGTCTGTTTTTCTTTTGTTTATTGCATTTGTTTTATGAATAACTTGGCGTTGTAAATTGGAAAGTGAAACGATGTCGTTATCGACAATTCCAAGGGTTCCAACACCTGCGGCAGCCAAATAGGTTAAGACAGGAGCACCAAGACCACCAGCGCCCACAACAAGAACACGTGCTTTTTTTAGCTTTTGTTGCCCTGCACCACCAATCTCAGCCAAAATGATGTGGCGTGCATAGCGTTCGATTTCTTTGTTGTTTAATTTTGTATCTGTTTCTTGTGTCATAAATTTTCTCTTGTCATAGTTCTTTTATTGTTTACTAAGTTTATGGTGCATAGACCAGTCTGCTTTTAGGATAGGGAGGATTTATTTATGAAAATTGCTATTCAGATGGATCATATTTCAACAGTTCGGATTCAAGGAGATACGACATTTGCACTCGCTTTAGCAGCACAAGAACGTGGACATTCTCTCTTCCATTATACACCAGATCGTTTATCTCTGTGCGATGGTTGTGTGATTGCACGACTAGAGCCATTGATTGTGCATGATAAAGAGGAAAACTACTATCAATTAGAAAAGCCTGTTCGCACGGAATTAACAGATATGGATGTGGTTCTTTTACGCCAAGATCCACCTTTTGATCTCAATTATATCACGACGACTCATTTGTTAGAACGTATTCATCCTAAAACACTCGTTGTGAATGATCCAGCATGGGTACGCAACAGTCCAGAAAAAATTTTTGTTACTGAATTTTCTGATCTGATGCCAGAAACATTAATTACCAAAGATATTGAAGAAATAACAGCTTTTAGAGAGACATTTGGCGATATTATTGTTAAACCACTTTATGGAAATGGGGGCGCTGGTGTTTTTTATTTAAAACAAGATGATCGCAATTTAGCATCATTGTTGGAAATGTTTGCAGAAATTTATCATGAACCTTTTATTGTTCAGCGCTATTTAGAGGCAGTACGAAAAGGAGATAAAAGGATTATTTTGCTTGATGGTACACCCGTTGGAGCTATTAATCGAATTCCGACAAAAACAGATGTGCGCTCTAATATGCATGTTGGAGGTCGCGCGGAAAATGTTGAGTTAACAAAACGTGATTATGAGATTTGTGAACGCATTGCTCCAGCCTTAAAGGAACGTGGTCTTCTTTTTGTGGGGATTGATGTGATCGGAGATTATATAACAGAAATTAATGTGACGTCTCCTACAGGAATTCGTGAAATTAAACACTTCTGCGGTACAGATGTTGCTCATTTGTTTTGGGATGTTATTGAGTTCAAGCGTTCAAATTAATTTATTTGACAGAGGACAAAAACATGGTTTTAAAAAAATGATCCATGTTGTTTTTTATATTTGTTATGTTGCAAATGTGAACTAGAATGACCGTATGATATAAATTAAGAGGCTTTGTCCTCAATTTTTAGGGAGTTTATAGATGAGCAGGGTATTATCAATTGGAGTGGGATTGATTTTTGCGCTACTGCTGTCAGCAAATGGAGGCAATGCGCGCGATCAAATACAGATTACTGGTTCATCTACAGTTTTACCTTATCAAAAGATTGTTGCTGAGACATTTGGAGAAATTTATCCCCATTTTAAGGTTCCTGTTATCGAATCGGGTGGAACAGGAGCTGGTATTAAGGAATTCTGCCGTGGTATTGGGGAGAACACCGTTGATATTGTTAATGCTTCGCGAGCCATGAAACCGAGTGAATTACAGTCTTGTGTTGATGCTGGTGTAAAAGATGTTGAGGAAATACGTATTGGGTATGATGGTATTGTTTTTGCAACAGATATTAAAGGTCCTGATTGGAAATTAAAGCCAGTAGATGTTTATAAAGCTCTTGCTGCTCGAATTATTATAGATGGAAAGTTGCAACCGAATAATGTTTTGAAATGGAGTGCAGTTAATAGTGCTCTTCCTGATTGGACGATAGCAGCGTATATTCCTGGAGAGAAGCATGGGACGCGTGAAGTTTTTGAGGAAAAATTACTTACTGAGGGGTGTAAAGAGAGTGGGGCAGTTGAGGTGATGAAGTCTTTAGGAATGGATGATAAGGAGATACACACTGCTTGTATTGCGGTACGTAAGGATGGAAAAGCGGTTGATATTGATGGTGATTATTCTGAAACATTTGCGCGTCTAACTTCTAATAAAACAGGGGTTGGTATTTTTGGTTTGTCTTTTTATCAAAATAATGCTGATAGGCTAAAGGTTGCCGATATTAACGGTTTTGCGCCAACAGTTGAGACGATTTCTAGTGGACAATATCCAGTTTCTCGACCGCTTTTTTTCTATATTAAGAAAGCACATTTAGATATTGTTTCAGGTTTGCGAGAGTATGTTGACTTTTTTCTTTCTGATCAAATGATTGGTCCAGATGGTCCTTTGGCTGAATATGGTTTGATTGTTTCTCCTGAAAAGGAGCGTCAAGCACAGCGTTCTGATTTTTCTACTGGTCGAGTAATGACATTGAAATAATTTGCAGGGAATAATTGGTTGGATTTCTGGGATAGGAAATTTAGGTGCTATTTTTTATAAAAACTGAAAGATAAAATGCGCATTTCCTTCATTATTTTTCTATTATTGATTTTTGGATTTTGTGGCTTTTGTATTTCTTATATGCGAGCACGCATTCTTGAATACAAACAACATAAGATGCATTCTCGTGCGTATTATTATGGCTGGTGGACATTTTTGATTACTGTTATTCCAGCTTTTATTTTTTTAATTGTTTGGGATGCTGGGAGTACAATTTATTTAGAATATAATGCCTCTCGAGAGCTTGGGGCGTATAGTGCGCATGTAACAAAGTCTGTAAATCATGATCTGCTTTGGGAGACACTTCGAAGTCTCGTCAAAATGATTCATCGCTTTGAGGGGAATCTTTCTACCGCTTCCTATAAGGAAGTGCAGGCACAGTTATTCGCGAAGGGATTGATTTTACCTAGTGAAGCATCGGATGATGTGTTCAAAATAGCACAGTCGTGGGTATTCTTTTCTGAAAAGCTTAAGTTTATAGGCTATGGTTTCCTTTTTATTATTGCGTCTTTGGGTTTTATCTGTGGAATGGTGCAAATTGCGCCTCATCAGCGTGCGCGCAATAAGGTTGAATCTTTTATTATTATTGGATTAATTTGTGCATCTATTGTTGCAGTCTTGACAACAATAGCCATTGCGCTTTCTATGCTTTTTCAGACAGTAAGCTTTTTTCAGTCTGTATCATTTTCAAATTTCTTTTTAGGAACAGTTTGGGATCCGCGTTTTTCCGCGAGCGGCTCAAGCGATGAAGTAGGACAATTTGGTTTAATACCGCTTCTTGCTGGTACGCTTTATATTGCATTTGTCGCCATGCTTTTTGCTGTACCTATAGGGCTATTTTCAGCTCTTTATATGGCTGAGTATGCTTCTGCGCGATTGCGAGCAATTGTAAAACCATTATTAGAAGTTCTTGCTGGCATTCCAACCATTGTTTATGGTTTTTTTGCTTTGAAGGTTGTAGGACCATTTTTACGTGATCTCTCTGTTTCTCTCTCAGATGGGGTTGGGTTTATTATGGCACAAAGTGTTTTGACCGCTGGAGTTGTGATGGGAATTATGTTGATACCTTTTGTTTCCTCTTTATCGGATGATGTTATTACGGCTGTTCCACGCATTTTACGTGAAGGTTCTTATGGTTTAGGCGCAACGCAATCTGAAACAATTAAAAAAGTTGTTATACCAGCAGCGCTTCCAGGGATTATGGGGGCCATTTTGTTAACGGCATCGCGTGCAATTGGAGAAACAATGATTGTGGTTTTGGCGGCAGGTGTTGCAGCAAACTTAACACTCAATCCTTTCGAAGCAATGACTACGATGACTGTTAAGATTGTTAATCAATTGACCGGTGATTTTGAGTTTAATTCTCCACAAACTCTGGTGGCTTTTGCCTTAGGGATGACGCTCTTTGTTATGACACTTTTGATGAATATTCTGGCTCTTTATATTGTGCGTAAATATCGGGAACAATATGAATGAATGAAGATTTTTTCCCTCGTCGCAATATTAGCCTCAAGCGTCGGTATTGGGCTGAACGTCGTTTTCGTGCCTATGGTTTGATTGCTATTTTTATTGGTTTGTTTTTTTTATTTACGCTTTTATGGTCTATCATTAGTCAGGGTTATACAGCTTTTTTTCAAAGTGAAATGACATTATTGATTTATTTGGATGAAAAGATCATTGATCCAAGTGGTCAACATAAAACAAAACCGCGAGTGCTCATGACGGCGAATTATCCACTTCTTGTACGCAATGCTTTAGCAAAGAAACTTAATATAGATCAAAATGACCGCGCCTCTCTTCGAGAAGTTAACCGTATGTTTTCAAATGGTGTCCGCGTTCAGCTGCGTGAAATGGTAACAAAGAATCCAAAACTGATTGGCACAATGCAAAAAGTTAAGGTTTTGGCATCTGCGGATATTGATTCTGCTTATAAGGGACAGATTGATCTGCGTGTAGCAGAAAAAAACCGTAAAGTTTCTAATCGACAAGTAGAATGGATAAAGCGTTTAGCGCATGATGGTACGCTTTATAAAACATTTAATATTGGTTTTTTTACATTTGGCGCTTCAAGTCGTCCTGAGACTGCGGGATTAGGTGTTGCGATTATTGGTTCTCTTTATATGATAGGCATCGTTTTATTAGTTTCACTTCCGATAGGCATAGCAACGGCTCTTTATTTGGAAGAATATGCACGCAAAAATAAATTTACAGATTTTATAGAGGTTAATATCAATAATCTTGCAGCTGTTCCTTCAATTGTGTTTGGTCTTTTAGGACTCTCGTTTTTTGTTAATTTTTTAGGATTACCACGTTCAGCCTCTTTTGTTGGTGGTCTTGTTTTAGCGCTCATGACTCTTCCCACGATTATTATTGCAACACGTTCTGCTCTGCGTGCAGTTCCTCTCTCTATTCGTGCAGCAGCTTTAGGACTGGGAGCATCAAAAACACAAATGATTTTTCATCATGTTGTTCCTTTAGCTGCGCCTGGTATTTTGACAGGCACAATTATTGGAGTCGCACAGGCTTTGGGTGAAACAGCGCCTTTGCTTCTGATTGGAATGGTTGCTTTTGTTGTTAATATTCCTACAACCCCCATGGATCCAGCAACGGCTTTGCCTGTTCAAATTTTTATGTGGGCGGGTGAAGCAGAGCGCGCTTTTGTTGAAAAGACGTCAGGTGCTATTATTGTATTAATGATTTTTCTTGCAATCATGAATATTTCTGCGGTTTGTTTACGTCGACGATTTGAACGCCGCCAGTAATTTTAATAAAATAACAGTTTTGATAAGATTTTTGTAAGGTGAATTTTTGCAATGAAGATTAAAATGCGAGGTCAGGATGTGAAGGTTTCTTATGGAGACAAAGAAGCACTCCACGGTATTACACTTGATATTCCTGAACATCAAGTAACAGCTTTGATTGGTCCATCAGGATGCGGAAAGTCGACTTTTTTGCGTTGTTTTAACCGTATGAATGATACGATTGAAGGCGCTAAAACAACCGGTCTTATTACTTTAGATGGGGAAAATATTTATGACCAGAGGATTGATGTTGTAGAATTGCGCGCTCGTGTTGGAATGGTTTTTCAAAAGCCTAGTCCTTTTCCAAAATCTATATTTGAAAATGTTGCGTATGGTCCACGCATTCATGGTTTAGTTAAAACGCGCTCTGAATTGCATGATATAGTTGAAAAGAGTTTGAGGCAGGCAGGTTTATTTGAAGAAGTAAAAGACCGTCTTCATGATCTTGGAACAAGTTTATCAGGGGGACAACAACAGCGTTTGTGTATTGCACGTGCTATTGCGGTTAGTCCTGAAGTTATTTTGATGGATGAGCCCTGTTCAGCTCTTGATCCCATTGCGACGGCACGGATTGAAGAGCTTATCGATGCATTACGGCAAAATTATACAATTGTTATCGTAACGCATTCCATGCAACAGGCTGCACGTGTTTCTCAATATACGGCTATGTTTCATTTAGGGCACTTGGTAGAAGTTGGTGCAACTGAAATGATCTTTACCTCACCAAAAGAGCAACGGACGCAAGATTATATTACGGGGCGTTTTGGATAGGTGAATTGAGGAGTGTAAGATATGTCTATGAACCATACTGTCCGTTCTTATGATGCAGAACTAAAATATTTAAAAGCAAGGATTACAGAAATGGGGAGCCATGCAGAAAGGATGATTGAACGTTCTGTCGCATCGGTTGTGTGTAGTGATCTTCAACTTGCAACGACAGTGATTGCCGATGATGTGTTTTTAGATGAAGCAGAACGTGACATTGATGAAAAAGCGGTTGCTATTATTTGCAAACGCCAACCGATGGCTGTTGATTTGCGTGAAATTATTGGAGCCATTCGTATTTCTTCTGATCTTGAGCGGATTGGGGATATGGCTAAAAACATTGCTAAAAGGACAGTTGCACTTTCAGAAATACGTCAATCTGCTTCTGTTTATCATGGGCTTGAAACAATTACAGCTTTAGCACTCAATCAATTAAAAGAAGTCTTAAATGCTTATACGAGTCGCCTATTAGAGCGTGTTGACGCTGTGCGTGAGCGTGATGAGAAGATTGATGCTTTGTATACTTCTCTTTTTCGTGAATTTTTGACATATATGATGGAAGATATGCGCAATATTACGGTTTGTACACACTTGCTGTTTTGTTTAAAGAATATTGAACGAATTGGTGATCATGTTACTAATATTGCTGAAATGCTGCATTATATCATAACGGGTTACCATATGTCTTCTGATCGTCCTCGCGATGACCTTACTTATAAAGTTGGGGTAGGTGAGAAGAAAATAGATTAAAATTTTTCTTATATGTATAAGATAAGTTTGTAGATACTATGAGTATTTTCTTACAGTGCGGCTATAGAAAGAATAAGATAGCCATATTATGGAAAAGTACAAAGAAGCAACAAAGAGTTTTTTCAGAGAAGCATGGCAGATTGCTAACTCTTGGTTTGACATATTTGTATATTGGATGATATCATCACTCGTATTATGGCCGGAGGGGAGTTTTCTTCTAGATCATTTTGTTAAAATTTTATGTTTTTATATTAAAGGGGATATCTGTATTATTTTTTTCAATATCGATGCAAAGAGTTTTGGTATCCAAATTTTTTTGGATGTAGAAGAAGTGGATAGTGTTGCTTTATTGTAATTGAAACGTGTGGGTTATTATGGCCTATATTGGACCATGAAGAATAACAATATTGATCTGTAAATTAAGAGTTTTTTATTTTTTATTTTGCATAGATATTTTTTTATTACCTCTTGTATTAAAATTTTACTGAGTGGTAACAATCGGCTATGTACTTTATTAAGAGATACATTTAAAGCTCATTTCAAAATTTGAATAGCTCAGAGATTATAGGAATGTGTTGCATAAGATGAAAAAAAATCGTTGGAATGTTTTTGTTACCTGTTGTGTAGCGCCGTTAGTTGTTGTGGGGTGTGCTTCAAATCGTTTAGATACTGGAAAAGTAAATAATAATAAGACAAAAACAGTTACGTATCCATTGACAGAGCGTCAATGTCTTATGCGAGCGATGTATTTTGAATCAAATCGCACAAGCCGTGAAGGAATGATTGCCGTTGGGACGGTTGTTATGAATCGTGTTAATTCAACCGCCTATCCTAAGACGATTTGTGGTGTTGTTGGTCAATATAAGCAGTTTGCTCCTGGTGTTTTAACGCGTCCTATGACGGAGAAAGCATCTGTTGCTCGTGTAAGAGAGGCGGCTGATGCTGTTTTACGGGGTGAACGAGATAAGAAAGTTAAACACGCTAAGTTTTTTCATACCGCTGGTTTGTCTTTTCCGTATAAAAACATGCATTATGTTCAGGTTGCAGGGGGAAATGCTTTTTATGAAAAACGATCACGTGATGGGGAACTTCAAGTTCCTACAAACAATCGCCCTTATGATGTTGCTTATGCTTTTGCTCAAGAACGTTCTGGTCATGCGCCAAGCTTTATAGATGAAGGCACAGAAAGTAGGGGAGTAAAGGTAGAGAAAAGTGCATCTCCTTCGATAGAAGTAGCACAGTCCAAAACGGCACATCCTGCGCATTTTGCTATGGTACAGCTTGATAAAGTTCCTATTCCTGCCTATGCACCTCAACATCTAGCTAGGAAAGAGGAAAATAAAACGATTATGACTTTGCCTTCATCAGATCAGTTAAATGCAATTGTTGCAATGTTAGAAAAACGACACAGAAACTGGTAAGTTTTCACGACAAAAGAAGGGTTATACGCCCATTGCGGTTTATGAATTAAGTGATCCTTTAGCGATAATGACACGCATCAATATACGTAGAGAAAGTAAACTCAAAGGATCTAAAAAACAATTTATAATATGACGACGTAAAGAACGCATTTTATTTAAAGAAGGGTATTGGTAATGTACTTTGATATTCATGAGACAATTTCGCCTGAAATGCTTAATCGTCTTGCAGAAATTACAGTAAAAGTGGGGTTGAATTTACAAGAGGGGCAAGATCTTGTTTTGACTGCTCCAGTTTCAGCATTACCTTTTGTTCGGCGTATTGCATATCATGCTTATAAGGTTGGTGCTGGTGTCATTACACCAATTTTTAGTGATGATATGTTATCGATTACACGTTTTGAAAATGCCCATACAGCTAGTTTTGATTGTGCCCCTTCTTGGCTTTATGAGGGAATGGCAAAGGCTTTTGAAAATGGGGCAGCGCGTTTAGCAATTGTTGGTGATAATCCTTTGCTCCTTTCCAATCAAGATTTTGATAAGGTTGCGCGTTTGAATAAGGCGACTTCACTAGCTTACCAGCCTGCTCTCAAAAAAATATCGAATTTTTCTATAAATTGGTCAATTGTTGCTTATCCAACAGCAGGATGGGCTGAGGCAATGTTTCCTTCTTTACCACTGAATGAGGCGATTAAAAAATTAGCCGATGCAATTTTTTCTGCTTCACGTGTTACAGAAGAAGATCCAGTACATGCGTGGGGTGTCCATAACGAGAATTTAAAGAAACGATCATCTTGGCTTAATGAGCAGCGTTTCTCTGCCTTACACTTTACAGGGCCAGGGACTGATTTAACTGTTGGTTTGGCAGATGATCATGAATGGCATGGTGGTGCATCCGTTGCTCAAAATGGTGTTATTTGCAATCCGAATATTCCGACAGAAGAAGTTTTCACGACTCCTCATGCTCATAAGGTTGAAGGTTTTGTTCGTTCGACGAAACCACTTTCCTATCAAGGAACACTGGTTGATAATATTGAAGTACGTTTTGAAGCAGGGCGTATTGTTGAGTCTCGTGCATCAACGGGTCAGGAAGTTTTGCAACAGGTTTTGCAAAGTGATGAGGGTGCAAGCCGATTGGGCGAAGTTGCTCTTGTGCCCCATTCTTCACCAATTTCTAAGAGTGACCTCCTTTTTTATAATACCTTATTTGATGAAAATGCTGCATGTCATATTGCTTTAGGGCAATGTTATTCCAAATGCTTTTTAGATGGGGCATCATTGACGTCAGAAGAGATTGCAGCACGTGGTGGTAATAAAAGTGTCATTCATATTGACTGGATGATTGGTTCTGGCGAAATTGATATAGATGGCATTACCCAAGATGGTGTAAGAGTTCCTGTATTTCGTAAGGGTGAATGGGCTTAATCCTGTTATGCCGCATTCGATGTGGAGTGGGATGTAAGCCTCATTGATACGTTAAGTATTTTAGAGTGTTTGGTGAATATTCAAGGCAGGGCTTGGCTATAAAGCCTTTAGTTAAGTGACTCATATGAGTAGGACGCCAAGAGAAATCCACTCATCAAAAATTTGTTTCTTATAGAGCAGATGTAGAGGAAACCTTCGTTCTTTGAGGGGGGAAAAGAAGTCAATTTATTGGTGATACAATTGGAAAGTGTATAATTATTAAAGAAGAGAGATGCCTGAACTTCCTGAAGTAGAGACAGTTCGTCGTGGACTTGAGCCTGTTGTAACTGATGCAAAGATAGTATCTGTCAGACTTAATCGTAGAGATTTGCGCTTTCCTTTTCCTGAGGCTTTTTCTGAGCGCCTTATTGGCAGAACAATTATAGAACTTGGTCGGCGTGCGAAATATTTATTATTTCATCTTTCTCAGGATGAAACGATTTTAAGCCATTTAGGAATGTCTGGTTCATGGCGTATAGAGAATGATCTTTTAAGAACAGTTTTTTCAACGACAAGTAAATTAGTTAAGCATGATCATTTTGTCATGGATATTCAAACAAGGGATGGTGAAGTTTATCATCTTATTTATAATGATGTGCGTCGCTTTGGATTTATGCTTTTAGTCAATACGGACAAGCTTTATGAATATCCACTTTTAAATAAGCTAGGGCTTGAACCTATGAGTAATTCGTTTTCTGGTCGTTATTTACAAAAGGCTTTTGTTAATAAAAAAATGTCTCTCAAGAGCGTTTTACTTGATCAGTCTATTGTTGCAGGTCTTGGGAATATTTATGTTTGTGAAGCACTTTGGCGGAGTCGTTTGTCGCCACAACGTGGTGCATTTACATTGGCATCAAAAACGGCACGTGCATGTGAATTTGCAGATTCTTTAGCACAAAATATACGCAATGTGATTTCTGAAGCCATTTTGTCTGGTGGCTCTTCTTTACGTGATTATATGCATATAGATGGTTCACTTGGTTATTTTCAACATGCTTTTTCAGTTTATGGACGAGAAGGTAAGCAATGTTTGGAATGTGGAACGCCTATTGTGCGTATTTTACAGGCTGGACGTTCAAGTTTTTACTGCTCACAATGCCAAAAATGAATAAGGTGTCTTGCAAAATCTTACAAGAGGCTTAAAGTCGTCGTATCTATAATATAATTACACAAGGCTTGAGAGGTTTTTTTATGCTGAATAAAGTACTAACACATCTTGATGGAAATATAGAAAAGAGCCTTGAACGCCTTTTTTCTCTTTTACGTTTTCAATCGATTTCTACAGACTCGGCTTACAAGGATGCATGTCGTAAAGCAGCTGATTGGTTAGTAGAGGATTTAAAAAGCATCGGTTTTGAGGCTTCACGTCGTGATACACCGGGTCATCCAATGGTTGTTGGGCATCATCCAGGACCTTCGGATGATTGTTTGCATGTGTTGTTTTACGGACATTATGATGTTCAACCTGTTGATCCTTTGAGTTTATGGGAGGATGATCCATTTACACCTTCTTTAAAAGAGAGAGATGGAGAGAAAGTTATTTGTGCTCGTGGAGCTTCAGATGACAAAGGTCAGTTGATGACTTTTATTGAAGCATGTCGTGCATTTAAGAAAGAAACAGGGCAGCTTCCTGTTAAAGTTACTATTTTATGTGAAGGTGAGGAAGAATGTGCTTCTCCTTCCCTTATTCCTTTTTTAAAAGAAAATAAAGATGAACTTAAGGCAGATTATGCATTGGTTTGTGACACGTCAATGTGGGATGCGGATACACCATCTATTGCTCTTTCTCTTCGGGGAATTATGGCAGAAGAGATTATTATTACAGCAGCGAATCGTGATTTGCATTCTGGTTATTTTGGAGGAGTAGCAGCTAATCCCATTCGTATTTTAACGAAAATCTTAGCAGGACTTCACGATGAAAATAATAGGGTAACACTTCCTGGTTTTTATGATGGCGTAGAAGAAACACCTCCACAGATTTTGCAGTTATGGAATGAACTTAATTGTACTGCTGAAAATTTTCTTGGTCCTATAGGGCTTTCTATTCCTGTTGGTGAAAAAGGGCGGAGCATTTTAGAGCTTGTATGGGCACGTCCTACCATGGAAATTAATGGTATTAGTGGCGGCTATGAAGGGGAGGGGATGAAAACGGTTATTGCTTCTCAAGCGAGTGCAAAAGTATCGTGTCGTTTGGTGCATAAGCAAGATCCAGAGAAAATACGCCAAGCGTTGCGTGATTATGTACGTAGCTCAATTCCTGCTGATTGTAAGGTTGAATTTAAGAATCACGGTTCTTCTCCTGCACTTCAGATTTCTGATGATTCATCTTTTATCAAGGAGGCGAAGGATGCCTTATCACAAGAGTGGGAAGTGCCTGCTGTCTTGACAGCCATGGGGGGCTCGATCCCAATTGTAGCAGATTTTCGGTCAATTCTTGGTATGGAGACTCTTTTGGTTGGTTTTGGACTGGCTGATGACCGTATTCATTCTCCTAATGAAAAGTATAATTTAAAATCGTTTCATAAGGGGCAGCGGTCTTGGGCGCGTATTCTTGCAGCTTTAGCAAGTAGGAGGGTAAATGGCTGAGATTCGTGTTCATCAAGGTGATTTACCAAACTTAGACAATTATAAAACTGATGCCATTGCGATTGATACCGAAACTTTAGGGTTACAACCATATCGTGATCGTTTATGTGTTGTTCAGCTTTCTTCTGGAGATGGTACTGCTGACGTTATACAGATTGCTAAAGGACAAAAGAGTGCACCTAATTTGGTCAAGCTTCTTGGAGATAACGCAGTTATCAAAATATTCCATTTTGGGCGTTTTGATCTTGCGATTTTAGCGCATACATTTGGTGTTATGCCAGAAGCTATTTTTTGTACAAAGATCGCTTCTAAACTCACGCGTACTTATACGGATCGTCATGGCTTGAAAGAAATTTGTAATGAATTGCTAAATGTGAATATTTCTAAACAGCAACAATCTTCGGATTGGGCGGCAGAAACGTTATCACAGGCACAAATTGAATATGCTGCGTCGGATGTGTTATATTTGCATCGTTTAAAAGTTATATTTGAAGAACGTTTAAGACGTGAAGAGCGAGAAAGTGTTGCCAAGGCGTGTTTTCAATTTTTGCCTATGAGAGCTAAGCTTGACCTTTTAGGATGGGCGGAAGTGGATATTTTTGCGCATAGCTAACTTTAAAATTGGTTTTTAAAAGGAGTTAATTATTGATGTGAGAGGACAAAATGCTTGTACATTATGGGCATTTTATCCTCTCCTCTTTTCTGATAAGAGTTATAATAAATTCTTAAGTACTATTTCATTTGAAGTTTAGGTAATCAAAGTATTTTTGCGAATTCATATTTTTTATTTTTGTAACAGGTTTTATTTGAAAAAAGAAATTTTGAGGAGAGTCTGGAAACATATGGTAGGTTGGAAGACTTAAATCTCTGAAACCGGTATACAGCCTAATTGGGGGAGAATATGAAGGCGTAAATATAAAAACCAAATCTCATTTTTACCATCATTTTTAATTCTGCTTTACGACTTTCAAAAGTATCTAAAGCAATGTCTGTTAAATAATAGAGATTACGCATTGCCTCACGCTTTTGTTTCTCACGTTTTTAATGGATTTACGTTCTTCATGTAAAACAGAACGCCTTAAACGGAATATATTTGTGTTGCTAATTCATGTGCTTTTTTTTAAAGAAACCGGCACCCAAGCCCATGTCACGGCGGTGCTTATGAGTGGTATAACAATAAAGCCCCCAAATATGGTATAAAATTTGTTGAACACTCCCATCTTTACGCTTATGGAGTAACAAGCCATAGCATTACACAATTTGCCAACTCCCAATGTTGTGTAGTCCTTAGCACTTGAGACGGTTCATAGAGGCATTTTTAGTCTTTTTTATCCACACAGCTCTCCTCACTTGTAACATGCAATCAAATGGTTTTGATGGATTCAACATGAAAAAGATTTGGAATGAGAGAATCTTAAGGTATTCAGGGTTTTTATTCAATATGAATAACGCTAAACTATCATTATAAATCAATATATTATATGATTAATCTATAAAGATAACCACGATTATGCTGAACAATGCAAAGAGCAATTCCTAGAAAAGTGTGCTAGAAACAAGTTAGCAAGAGCGCTTTTTACTAAGTCAAAATGCTGCAATAGCTTTTGCATTTAAACAGATTCGCAAGAATCTCCCCCTTTTTTCAAGAGTTTTATCTATATACAAATCTCATTTATGATGTGTAAGCGAATAAATTTGCTTCATGTATAATGAACAAGTTTGAAATGAGAGAGTATTCTGATATTCGAGGGACTCATTTTGTGTGAGGAAATATAAATTATATATATAAATCACTGTGTTAATTTGAAGTTTGTATAGTTTCTTATTTTCAGAAGATACTTCGTGCCTTTATTTATTACTCAATAAGTGATTTCTATGTTGGCAGAGCAGGGCAATTTGCTTTTATTTTAAAATCAAACGTTTCCAAAGCGTTATTTGTAAGGATTTTCACTTTTTATCTATAAACATATTATTTTTCTCTAGAAATTTGCAATGAAGGCACTAGGTAAAATCCATTATGGATATTTGATGAGGTTAAATTTATGAACATAAAATATTTTATTACAGCTTTTGCTACTTTCGCTTCAATCTCTATCGCTCAGGGTGCGAGTTTTTTGGCGTCCCAAAACCTTATACAGAAAGCATCTTCAGCTGTTCCTCCAATAGGTCTTTTTTCTGGTGAACAGCTTCGCAAGGTCTTATCTGAAGTTTTTCAAATAGAACTTTCTTGCACAAATAACAGCGAATTCATAACAGCAGCTAAGTTAGTACCTGTGTCACATTCTGGTAAAAAAAGAGGATATAATCCTAAAAAAGGACCAGGGAAAAGAGGACGGCCAAACCTATTTACACGAAGTCCAATGAGTTTTTAAAAAGTGAGAAAACAACACTGAGAGGTGTAACGTATGCTCGAAAAATGAAGAAAGGAGATATTATCACTTGAAAACAGGGGGGGGAACTATTTGTTTAAAGGGTGTTGTGATTGTGCACGGTGAGAATGAAGAGGACTGTTTGGAAAGGATATGAGCAGGAAGATTTCAGTGAAAGAATAATACTGTATAATAGCAATCAGTCATTATAAAATTCATGGGTTTAGATGAATATAACCTAGAGATTTGGGGTTATTTTGTTATGCCGTAAATATCGTCATTTTAAGTGTGATTATATAAGGCATGTAAAACGCCTTGATAAGTGTTTTTAGAGTACGTGGTGGGATCAAGTGAAGGACTTGTCTATAGAACCTTTGGTTAAATGAATTACATGAATGGAAAGCTAAATGAAATCCACTCGACAAAAATCTGGACTATTTGCAGACAGGATCTGATAGGACGCTTTGTCCAAATCGAAGAGAAAACCAAGTATTTGTTTTAATGTTAAACTTTTGATCTTAGAGTGTTTCAAAGAATAAAACACCATTGAGGTGCACTTACGTGCGCTCGTTTTAAAGAAACATTTCTCAACGCTTCCAAGCCCATTTCGCGACGTCATTTATGAAGGGTATAATGGTAAACCCATTGAGTACCACCATCTTTATGCTTATGAAGGGGGCAAGTGTCGGCATTCATCACACACTTTGCTAGCTCTCAATATTGTGACAGCCTTTGGTATGTGAGATGATTTATAAGAGACGTTTTTAGTCCTTTCTTATACAGTTCTTATCCACACGGCTCTTCCTGCTTGCAACATGCAATCGGTTTGGAATGAGAGAATCTTACGATATTCGGGTTTCTTATTCAATATGCGAAATGATGAATTATGTTTATAATCAATCTATTGTTCGACTACAGAATTTATAAAATATTTTTTATTTGTCTATGATGCAATATCAGATATTTTTTCTGCCAAATTGTTTGCTCAATTAATGATTTTCAAAGCAAAGTTTGGTGTGAACACTTTAAGAAAGATCTCTCATCTTTTTTGCTTTAGGGAGAGTTTTAATATAGATGTCAGCATTTATCATACCAGTTGCCTGTCTTGAGGCATTTTTTACAGTTTCGTTTATAAAAGAGTATGAAATAGATAGCCTACAGATAAGATGAAACTCTGAAAAAGACTTTCTATGAGGTTGAGATAAGCAAAAAAATGGTAAATATTTAAAAACAATAAATGCCTAAAGTAAAAAAAGAGCAGGCAAGTTGCATGTGATCTTGTTTCAATTCGTGGATTATTGGAAGTCTTGTTTATGTGCGATACAAGTTTATTTGTAATATAAGCATCCTTTTTATGAAAAAAACAAATACATAGTCTTCACATTTGGTCATGCTAAGGATGAAGGTAAAAACGTTATTTGTATAAATTTAAATAGAACGATTGCATTTGACTGTTCTTGATATTGAAAACATTTATAGGTGACATTTTTAGTTTTTTAACGGTTTCACATAATTGCTCGTTTGTGATGTATAGAGGAATGATTTTTGTTGCTTGAATATACAATGGTTTAAGATGAGAGCATTTGAATTTAATATAAAAGGATAATTTTTCATTAGACAAGAGCACATGCTTTCCAAGGTGATAACGCAGATATTTTTGAAAAATTCATAAAGAAGAGCAAATGTGACGAGAGAAAATCATTTGTGCATTGGCATAGTTCAATTCTTATTTATTAAGAGATCAAGCAATTCAGGATGCTTTCATTGGCTTTTTGTTTTTTTTAGGAGTGTATCATTTTTGCTACAGATATCTGAAGTTTGGGCTCTATATGAAATGATGTGTTCAAATAAATATTCAGCTATGGAGAGAAAATATGAATATGAAATGGTTAATAACAGCTTCTGCTTTCGCTTTTGTTTCAGTTTCAGCGGCGCAAGCAGCAGATGTTATTGTTCCCCCAAGTCCAACACCTGTTGCTCCCGTTATTGTTGCTCCAACTTTTTCTTGGACGGGTTTCTACCTTGGTGGGCAACTTGGTGGTTTTTCGGGTAAAACGAAAATGGATATTCTTGCTAATGGAAAAAAGATTCCAGTAAGTGACGATTATTTGCCTAAATTATCTGGTTTCATGGGCGGTCTTTACGCAGGTTCCAACGTTGATCTCGGCAATGGCCTTATTCTAGGTGTTGATACAGATATCATGTGGTCTAATAAAGATGACACAAAGACAGGAAAAACATACGTTATTGCTCCAAATCACATAAATTATATTAAGAAGATATTAACAGAATCTGGAATTAGTATTGGTAAAGATGCGCTGGAACCTGGTGCTAAACGAACCCACAGTTTCACTTTTAAAGAAAAGTGGGCTGGTGCGACACGTGTACGTATTGGTTTTGCAGCTGAACGCATTATGCCTTATGTTGCTGGTGGTATCGCCTATACACAGCTTCAAGATAGTGCATCTATTTCAATAACAGGGAAAAATTCAGATAAAGTAATAGCTTCTGGTACCTTGTCTGATGAAACAAAGACCCTTGTTGGTTACACCCTTGGTGCTGGTGTTGATTTAGCAATGACCAATAACGTTATTGTTCGTGCGGAATATCGTTACTCTGATTTTGGTAAAAAGAAATTCTCAAATGATAAATATGAGACATCTTACAAAACCAATGATTTCCGTGTTGGTGTTGCTTACAAATTTTAACAGATGGTAAGTTAAATAACAGAGGCGCTGTCTTTGACAGCGCCTCTGTTATTCTCTGTTGCTATATTATCACGCAATACATAATTTATTGTGGATGTGGAAAGATATTATTCAGATTTTCTTAAAAAATCATAAACAATAATTACATTTAAAATCAATAAGTTATATATATATATCTTTAGGTTTTTCGTGCAAAACGAAGCTATGGAGTGGTTTTGTCTTGGGCGATTTCTCCATTTTCTGTGACTGTATCATTTTTACTACAGCTTTTCTTTCTGTAATCTTGTAGCACTGTGCTCATAAATAAATTAGGAGCAAAGTTTATGAATATAAAATCTTTAGTAACAACTTCTGTTATCGCTATGGCAGCAGCTTCTGCAGCACAAGCTGCTGATGTTATCATCCCTCGTGAAACAGCCCCAGCAGTCATCTCAGCAGCCCCTTCATTTTCTTGGACAGGCTTTTATATCGGTGGTCAAGTTGGAAACTTTTCAGGTAAAGTTGATGAATTTGATTCAGAAACAAACAAGAAAATTACAGATAAAGACTGGACACCTAAGCCTTCCGGTTTCATGGGTGGTATTTATGTAGGTTCCAACGTAGATCTTGGTAATGGCCTCATTCTAGGTGTTGAAACCGATGCAGTCTGGGCAGACCGCGAAGATTCAAAAACGCATTCAGCAGTTATTGGAGCAACTGGCCTTGAAGATTTCAAAAATGAGCTTACAGCTGCTGACGCTACATTTGCTTCAGGAAAAGCTATTGCTGATATTGCGGCGACTGACAAACGTGTAACTAGCGCCTCTATAAAAGAAAAATGGTCTGGTGCAACACGCGTTCGTATTGGTTTTGCAGCAGTTGACCGCATTTTGCCTTATTTCGCTGGTGGTATTGCCTATACGCAGCTGCAAGTGGTTAATTCTCTTAAGGCGGAAGGAACTGATGGTGCCGAAATCGCTTCTGCTAAAGTGTTTGATCAATCAAAAACAATGGTTGGTTTCACTGTAGGTGGTGGTGTTGACTTTGCAATGACAGACAATGTTCTGTTGCGTGCAGAATACCGTTACTCAGACTTTGGTAAAAAAGCATTTGTAAAGGATGGGGATAAAATAGCTTATAAAACCAATGATTTCCGTGTTGGTGTTGCATACAAATTCTAATTTCGTAAAAAACGAAATAAACTTCCAAGAGGCTCTGTCAAAGACAGGGCCTCTATTATTTTCTGTTGTTATATTATTACTCACTCCATATTTATTGGAGATATAAAAATATTTTCATAAATGACAGACAAGAATTACATTCAAAATCGATAAATTAACTTACGAATTCTCGTACGGAGTGAAGTTAATAACGTTGTAAAGTCATGCAGCGATTTTGTTTTGAGTGCATCCTCCATTTTCTATAACTGTATCATTTTTTACTACAGCTTTTCTTTCTGTAATCTTGTAGCACTGTGCTCATAAATAAATTAGGAGCAAAGTTTATGAATATAAAATCTTTAGTAACAACTTCTGTTATCGCTATAGCAGCAGCTTCTGCAGCACAAGCTGCTGATGTTATCATCCCTCATGAAACAGCCCCAGCAGTCATCGCAGCCCCTTCATTTTCTTGGACAGGCTTTTATATCGGTGGTCAGATTGGTGGTTTTTCAAGTAAAATTGACTTAAAAGATAAAGATAAAGATACTTCAGTTTTTAAAGACTTATCACCTAAGCTTTCAGGTTTGATTGGCGGTTTTTATGCAGGATCTAACTTTGATCTTGGAAATGGCATTATACTAGGTGTTGAAACAGATATGATCTGGTCTGGCAAAAAGGATGTGCGAGTAGCTTCTGAAACTGTAACTCCTCCAGCTAGTGGAACTGAAACTCCTCCAGCTAGTGGAACTGAAACTGTAAAGAGTTTAAGTATTAGAAATGCAGGTGCACAAGAAGTTGTAGATGTATCAGAAGGTGTTGGTTTTAAACAGAAATGGGCTGGTGCTACGCGAGTACGTATTGGTTTTGCTGCTGCTGACCGCATTATGCCTTATGTTGCTGGAGGTGTTGCCTATACACAGCTAGAGGCTGCTCATGGAGAAGTGAAGGTAGGTGATAAAACTTTTGTTTCAGGTTCATCTGATGAAACAGCAACAATGGTTGGTTTCACTATTGGTGGCGGTCTTGATTTTGCTGTGACTGATAATGTCCTGTTGCGTGCAGAATACCGTTACTCGGACTATGGTAAAAAGAAATTTTTTGCAAAAGAAAAAGAATATAATTTCAGAACCAATGACTTCCGTGTTGGTGTAGCTTACAAATTCTAATTTCGTCAACAACGAAATAAGCTTCCAAGAGGCTCTGTCAAAGACAGGGCCTCTATTATTTTCTGTTGTTATATTCCCATATTTATTGGGGGATGAAAAGATATTATTCAGATTTCTTTAAAAAGATTTTCATAAACAACAAGCAATAATTACGCGCTAAATCAATGACTTATACGTACTTGTAACTTACAATTTCTTGCAAAAAGTGAAGTTATGAAATGACTTTATCTTGCGTCATCTTTCGTTTCTTATGATTGTATCATTTTACTACAGCGTTTCTTTCTCTAATCATATAGCACCCTGCTCATAAATAAATGAGGAGAAAAGTTTACGAATATAAAATCTTTAGTCACAATTTCTATTATCGCTATCAGCAGCTTCTGCAGCACAAGCTGCTGATATTATCGTTCCTCGTGAAACAGCCCCAGCAGTTGTTATCACAGCCCCTTCATTTTCTTGGACAGATTTTTATTTCGGTGGTCAAGTTGGCAACTTTTCAAGTCAAAATTGATGTATTTTATTTAGAGACAAAAGAAAAAACTTCAGATAAAGATGGACTACCTAAGCCTTGAGGTTTCATAGGTGGTATTTATTTAGGTTCCAACATAGAACTTGGAAATGTCCTCAATTCTAGGTGTTGAAACCGATGCAGTCTGGATAGACCGAGGAGAAACGAAGACGGTCTCAAAGATTCTTGCGATTGATGAATTTAATGATTTTAATGATGAATTTGAAGATGCTGGTGTTGCATTGGTGTTGTTGTATTGGATGAAAATAAAAAGTTTCAAAAAGGTGACACAGCAGTGTGTCGCATTGGTTTCAAAGAAAAATAGTCTGGTGCAACATGGGTTTGTGTTGGTTTTTCCGTCGCTGACCGCATTATGCCTTATGTTGCCAATGGTATTGCCTATGCGTAAATACAAGGTGTCGATAAAGTTTCAGAAACAAAAAAATCGGCAAATGGTAAATCAAGTAAAGAAGTTTCTGCTACGATATTTGATAAAACAAAAACGATGGTGGGTTTCACCCTTGGTGGTGGTATAGATTTCGCTATGACAAATCATATTCTGCTTCGTGCAGAATACTGTTACTCAGACTTTGGTAAGAAGGAATTTAAAAAGGGTTACCCTAAACTAGGCTACAAAACCAATGACTTTCATGTAGGTGTAGCTTACAAGTTCTAATTTCATCAAAAGTGCGATTATGAATAAAAAGTATTAATAAAAAATTAAAATTTCAAGAGATCTTGACTTTGACAAAACTGCTGTTTTCTGGGCTTTTATTTGTATGACTGTGACATTTTTACTACAGCTTTTCTATCTATAATCTTGTAAGGTCATTTTATAGTTAATTTAGGAGCAAAATTATGAATACAAAATATTTAATAGCAACTTCTGTTGCCGCTTTAATTTCAGCTTCTGCAGCACAAGCTGCTGATGTGATGATCCCTCATGAAGTCGCACCAGCAGTTATCGCAGCAGCACCTTCATTTTCTTGGACGGGTTTTTATCTTGGTGGTCAAGTTGGCAACTTTTCGAGTAAAACTAAAGTAACTATTCCAGGAGCAGATAAAGAGCTTTTCAAAAAAGATAACACACCTAGTCCTTCTGGTTTCATGGGTGGTATTTATGCCGGATCTAACGTAGACCTCGGAAATGGTCTCATTCTCGGTGTTGAAACCGATGCAGTTTGGGCAGACCGTGAAGAATCAAAAAAAGCCCGTGAATTGACGCTTACTGAAAAAGATGCAGCAAATTTTAATGATGCCCTTGAAAAAGCTAAGGTTGAATTAAAAGATCAGCAACAGTTTCAAAAAGATGACAAGGTAACAGAAACGCACAGTTACAAAGAAAAATGGTCTGGTGCGACACGTGTCCGTATCGGTTTTGCTGCTGTTGACCGTATTATGCCTTATGTTGCTGGTGGTATTGCCTATGCGCAGGTACAGGGCATTCAATCCGTTGCAGGAAAAGGAAAGAGAGCTAAAGTTGAGCAGAAAGCTGGCGGGGATGAAATTGTGCCAGAAGCAGGGGCTAAGCAAAGCATAGATTTGACTGGTGGTACTTGGGCTGATGACACGAAGACAATGCTTGGTTTCACTATTGGTGGTGGAGTTGACTTTGCAATGACAGACAACGTTCTTTTACGTGCAGAATACCGTTACTCCGATTTTGGTAAAAAGAAATTCGCAAACGATACACGTGAATTCAATTACAAAACCAATGACTTCCGTGTAGGTGTCGCTTACAAATTCTAATTTCGTAAAAATGAAATTAGAAGCATAAAAAATACTAAGGCCTCGTTTAACGGGGCCTTTATTTTATTAGCTCTCTATTCTATATCTCTTAATCCCTTCTATTTTTATTTGTATCATTTTGTGCTATAAGACTTTAAAGAAAAAAGTTTTATATTATAGAGGGCTAATTGGTGGTATATATGGATTTTATAGCTACTGATTACATAAAATCTTATATCACGGCTATCATTTTACGCCTAAGAGAAAAGTATTCAATTAATCTCAGAAATAGGAAAAGATCATAACCAGTGACTAACTTTATTCTGCATATGCCAGATTAGAGCGAGCATATTGCGTATATCTGTTGGAGTAAGCTTTGGGAAATACAGTCTCATTGGGGAAGAATATGAAGATGTAAAGATAGAAACCAGTTTCCAACTTTACCATCTTCTTTTAATTTAGCTTTACGATTTTCAAAAGTATTTAGGGCATTGTCTTACGTTTTTGTTTATTGCATTCTTTTTATGGGATCACACTCCTTATGCAAAACAGAACGCCCCAAACGGAATACACTTGTTGTTGTGTCTTCACACATTTGTTTTAAAGAAATATTTTTCAAACTACATCAAGTGTTTTAAAGAAATATTTTTCAAACTACATCAAGCCCACTTCATGTCAGTATCCGTGAGTGATATAAGACGGTAAAACCTCCCAATGAAATAATATAAAATCTATAGAGCACCACTATCGTTACACGCTTAATAAAAAGAGCAAGCTAGCATCATCATACAACTTTGCTAGCCACCAATGTTGTGGACAGACCTTGGCTGTTAAAAGCGTTCATAAGAGGCATTTAAAATTCTTTTAATTTTTTTATCCACAGACTGTTTCCGCTATCGAGAGACATGGTTTTGATTAATACAACATGAAACAGGTTTTAAATGATAGAATCCTAAAGTATTAGTTTTTTATTCAACATGAAAACAATAAATTATCCTTATAAATCAAACTGATGCGTCATGATGAAGACGTTTATGCAAAGAACCTAAAAGTTTTTTTGCGAGTGTTTGAATAAGTCCTTTGTTTTTCTTAATTTTAGATACAAAATATTATTGCTAAAGCACCAAAAATAGATCATGCTGATAAATAGATGAGACTTTGATGGCGCTTGGTTTTTAAAAAGGCAACATTTGATTTCACTGTTTGCACAGGCATTGATTTTGCAATAACAGATGATAGTTTATTACATGCAGAATACGGTTATTCAGATTTCGGTAAAAAGAAATTTATAAAGAATATTATCATTAACAGTTATGCAAAAATTTAATGAAAATGAATCCAACTTTAAGACACATAATTCTAGTGTGATTTAGTTTACAAATTTTCATTGAATGCAAAATTAAAAGTTTAAGAAGCTTTATTTTCAAAAAATCTTTATTTTGTTGTGAGTGTGTTATTTTTGCTACAGATCTTTCAAAAAAGATGCTCTATATACATTTCATTTTGGATATTTGGAGAGATTTTATGAATACAAAACGTTTAATAACAGCATCTATTTTTTCTTTAATTTCAACGTCTACAGCGCTAGCTGCTGATGTTATGATTCCTCATCAACCAGCACCATCGACATCTTCTACTATTGTTGCTCCTACTTTTTCATGGACAGGTCTTTATTTAGGTGTCCAAGCTGGTGGTTTTTCGAGCAAATCTGATATGGCTCTTGTTGATCAAGAAAAGAATTTGCCACTAGATAAAGAGTTCTCTCCTAAACTTTCAGGTTTTGTAGGTGGTTTTTATGCAGGTTCTAATATTGATCTCGGTGATAACTTTATTTTTGGTGTCGATACGGATTTAATGATATCTGGTAAAAAACACACAAAGACAATTACCATAGGTGCAGCTGATAACACTACAGTAGAAAATGCAGTCGTAAGATCCCGCAGATCCACAAAACCACAAACGTCTCCAACTTCGCAAGCAGGAGCAGGAACAGGAACACAACAAAAAAACGCCCAAGGATCATCCGCAGGTGCAGGAGGTAAAACAGGAGGGACTCCAGCAGCAGGATCCTCGTCAGAAAAATCTGCTAAACCGCAAGCCGATCAAGTACCAGCTAAGCCAGCTGCAGGTCAACAACCACAAGCAGGAGCAGGAAAATCAAGTCAATCAGTGACAACTGGAAATTCTGGCAATACTAATCCAACATTATCATCACAAACACCATCTTCACCCCCAGCCTCACAAGCAGGAACAGGAGCACAAACACAAACACAAAAAACCGACTCAGCAGTATCTGCAGGTGCAGGAACTGCAACAGGAGGGGCTCCAGCAGCAGGATCCTCGTCAGAAAAATCTGCTGTAACGCAGTCCAGTTCAGCACCAGCTAAATCAGCAAGTGCAGCTCAACAGTCACAATCAGCAGCAGGACAATCAAATCAATCAGCAGCAGAAAGAACAGTACCGAGCGGAGGGACACTTGTACTCGCGAGATCAGGATCATCCTCTGAACCAGCAAAAGCTTCCAATGGAACAAGCGGAGCCCAAGGTCATCATAGTACTCATCATGGTAGCGGAAATGCTAATCCGCATGGTGCATCTCATGGAGGTGGGTATGGCTCTGGCGCTCATGCGCATGGTGCTAGTTCACATGCTTCTCGTTCTCATGGTGGACAGAATATGGCTGGACACGGTGCACAAAGTACACAAGCGGTGGATAAGAACAATTCCAGTGCATATGGTATAGAACAAATGAAAAAGCTGGCTTCTGAACTTGGTCTTGATCAAGAGGATGAAGTTGAAACTTTAAATCATACTTTCAAACAAAATTGGGGTGGTGCTACACGGGTACGTATTGGTTTTGCTGCTGATCGCTTTATGCCTTATCTTGCTGGCGGTATTGCTTATGGGCAGTTCCAAGACACTGTATCAATATCCGTTAAGGATGAGGATGGAAGAGTCGTTTCTTCTAAGAACTTAGCTGATGAAACAAAAACCATGATTGGTTACACACTTGGTGGTGGCGTTGATTTCTCGCTTCTGGATAATGTGATTGTACGTGCAGAATATCGTTACTCTGATTTTGGTAAAAAGAAATTTGCAAAGGAAAAACTTGAAGTTAACTACAAAACCAATGATTTCCGTGTTGGTGTAGCTTATAAATTCTAATTTTTAAAAGAGTAAATTTCTAAAAGGCTCCACTATTAGTGGAGCCTTTATTTTTTAAAAGATCAATTTTTGGTTTCTTTTCTTGTGAATTTCATGATAAAGCCCATAGAGTGTGATGATATATTTTCCTGATCGCTGCTTAATATGAATGATAAGCTCGGCTTTCCCTATAGATAAAAACCAGAGTTGCAGGGTTCAGGGAAGTTATGCAAAAATGAAATCGTAAAAGTGGACAGGAATATTTCACAATGACTGTGAAAAATGAAACAATAGATTATTCAAAAACTCTTTATCTCCCACAGACAAATTTTCCTATGCGTGCAGGGCTTCCGCAAAAAGAGCTTGAATTGATGGCGCGTTGGGAAAATATGGGGCTTTATGCGCAATTGCGCCAACAAGCAAAAGATCGTCCATTTTATATTCTTCATGATGGTCCACCTTATGCAAATGGTCATATTCATATCGGGCATGCTTTAAACAAAGTTCTAAAGGATGTGGTTGTCCGTTCATTCCAAATGCGCGGTTTTAATGCAAATTATGTACCTGGTTGGGATTGCCATGGGCTTCCAATTGAATGGAAAATTGAAGAAAAATATCGAGCACAAGGAAAAAATAAGGATGAGGTACCTCTTCACGAGTTTCGTCAAGAATGCCGTGAATTTGCACAGCATTGGGTAACCGTTCAAAGTGAAGAATTTAAACGCCTTGGTGTCGTGGGAGATTTTAACACGCCTTATACTACAATGGCTTTTCATGCAGAAGCACGCATTGCCAGTGAATTGATAAAATTTGCTATGTCAGATCAGATTTATCGTGGTTCCAAGCCGGTGATGTGGTCTGTTGTAGAGCGTACGGCTTTGGCAGAGGCTGAGATTGAATATCATGATCATGAATCAGAGGTGCTTTGGGTTAAGTTTCCTGTTTTTAAAGCAAATTCTGATGATTTATATGGTGCTTATGTCGTCATTTGGACAACAACACCGTGGACAATTCCTGCTAACCGTGCAGTGAGTTATTCTTCGCAGATTTCTTATGGTATTTACGAAGTTGAAAGTACTGAAAATGATTTTGGTCCTCAAGCTGGGGAAAAACTTCTCTTTGCTGATGCGTTAGCTATGAGTTGTGCAGAAAAAGCCAAACTTGTTTTGAAGCGTTTGCGTGTTATTTCTGCTGAAGAATTGAAAGCTCTTGTTCTTTCTCATCCACTCAAAGGTTTGGCTGGGGGGTATAACTTTAAAATTCCATTGTTTGATGGTTCGCACGTAACAGAGAGTGCTGGTACAGGTTTTGTTCATACAGCGCCAAGCCATGGGCGTGAGGACTTTGAAATTTGGAATGATTATAAGTCCTTACTGGAGCAAACGGGGATTGATTCATCTATACCGTTTCCTGTTGATGATGCAGGGTTCTATACGAAAGATGTTCCAGGTTTGGGACCAGATCGTGAAGGAGGACCTGCACGTATTATAGATGATAATGGAAAAATGGGTGATGCTAATAAAGAGGTCATTAACGCTTTAATTAAAGCAGATCGATTGTTTGCACGGGGGCGTTTAAAGCATTCCTATCCCCATAGTTGGCGTTCAAAAAAACCCGTTATTTTTCGCAATACACCGCAATGGTTTATTTCAATGGATAAAGATTTTGGGGATGGTTCAACTTTACGTAGTCGGGCTTTGGAAGCTGTTTCAAAAACGCGTTTTGTGCCGTCTTCTGGGCAAAACCGCCTAGCTTCTATGATAGAAGATCGTCCTGATTGGGTTCTTTCTCGTCAGCGTTCTTGGGGTGTTCCTATTTGTATTTTTGCGAATGAGGATGGTGTTATTCTAAAAGATGAAGGTGTGAACGAGCGTATTTTACGGGCTTTTGAAGCAGAAGGGGCAGATGCATGGTTTGCTGAAGGAGCACGTGAACGTTTTTTAGGTGAGCGTGCACATGAGCCTTGGGTACAGGTTTATGATATTTTGGATGTTTGGTTTGATTCTGGAGCAAGCCATAGCTTTGTGTTAGAAGATCGGGCTGATTTGAAATGGCCTGCTGATGTTTATTTTGAAGGTTCAGATCAACATCGCGGATGGTTCCAATCTTCTCTTTTGGAAAGCTGTGGTACGCGTGCTTGCTCTCCCTATAAGGCAGTGATCACACATGGTTTTACTTTGGATGAGAATGGTAAGAAAATGTCTAAATCTTTAGGCAATACGGTTGTTCCACAAGAGATCATTAAAACATCTGGAGCTGATATTTTTCGTCTCTGGGTTATGACAACTGATTATTGGGAAGATCAGCGTTTAGGCAAAAAAATCCTTCAAACAAATGTGGATTCATATCGTAAACTACGCAATGCAATTCGTTGGATGCTTGGAACTTTAGCGTATGATGATGGAGAAGAAATATCTTATGGCGCACTGCCGGATCTTGAAAAATTTATATTGCATAGGCTTTTTGAACTTGATCAGTTGATTAATCGCGCTTACGATGAATTTGATTTTAAAAAGATTATGCGTGCATTATTGGATTTTTCAATCATTGAGTTATCGGCATTTTATTTTGATATCCGCAAGGATTCTCTTTATTGTGATGCGCCTTCATCAAAAAAACGCAAGTCTTCCTTGCAGGTTGTCCGTGAGATTTTTGAGCGTATGGTAACATGGCTTGCTCCAATGTTGCCTTTTACTATGGAGGAAGCTTGGTTAGAGCGTTACCCAGAAAGCCAATCGGTGCATTTAGAACAATTTCGCTCTGTACCAGAAGAATGGCAAAATCAATCTTTGTCTGAGCGTTGGAAAAAAATTCGGCAGGTCCGTAAAGTTGTTACAGGTGCTTTAGAGCTTGAACGCGTTGATAAGCGTATTGGATCCTCGTTAGAAGCCGCTCCTGTTGTTTTTATTTCCAATCCGGCTTTACGAGAAGCATTAGAAAATGTGGATATGGCGGAGATCTGTATTACCAGTGAACTCACAATTACGCAGGATACAATACCTTCCGATGCTTTTACTTTGAATGATGTTGAAGGTGTTGGTGTATATCCAGAGAAGGCATTAGGAAAAAAATGTGCTCGATCATGGCGTTATACACAAGATGTTGGGAGTGATCCTGCCTATCCGGATGTATCTGCTCGTGATGCAGCTGCTTTGCGGGAATTGCAGATTCTTGGCAAGATTTAAAATTTTAGATCAAAGGAAAGAAATGCAAGTAAATTTCTCATATTGATGAATATAGTTTTTTGTGGTACGAGAAAAATTCCGTTGTTTTATCTGCAGGGGGGAAATTTGTGTATGGAACGTTCTCTCATAAATAACGGGAATGTTAATTAGCCATATACTTAGGAAATGGAATAGGCAGTGAGAAAACGTGAAATAAAAATATTTCCAATAGGAATTTTAGGGATGTGCTTTGTTTTAACGGGATGCAATTTATCCGCTCCTACCTATGGTACCGATAAACCAGTTTCAATCCAGTTTTTTGAAGATGTTGCTAATATTACTTCATTAACACCAACAAATAACAGCAGCCAGATTGTTATGAAACCTCATCCAAAGCTTGTAATACCAAGCCCTGGTTCGCGCAGATTTTTACCGGTGCCACAACAAGATAGATCTGTCAATGAAATAGCAGCATCGAAGAAGCATCAAGGAAATACGTCTTTTCCTCACAAAGGATCGTCAGTTAATGGCGCTGGTTCAGAAAACCCTTCACAGTTGAATGCGAAGAAACGACAGGAATATTTACGGCGTCAGAGAGCACAAGTTGGAAGTTCAAAATACCGTCGCTATCTCACTGAACCACCTTTAAGTTATCGCCAACCGGCAAAAACCGCACCTATTGGTCGATAGGGAAAAGACAAAATATTTAAAGTAAAGAATTTTTCTAATTACTTATTATACCAAGCTCTCATTCTCGCGCAGTTATAATGCTGTTGTAGGAAGGGTGTTATTCTCATGAAATAGCAATATGACAACAGCATCGAGAGAGTCCTTATGCGTTTCCTAACACGAAACATTTCTCAAGCTCATTTTACAACATCGCTCATGTGGATAGTATAACGTAAAATCTATTGTGCTCCAATATCTTTATGCTTAGGAAGGAGAAAACTGATACTATCATTTTATTTTCCAAACTCCAATGTTGCGACAATTCTTGCATTTGAGAGCCTTCATAAGAGACATTTTTAGTCTTTTCTAAAACGTTCTTTATCCAGAAGATAATCCCGCTTATGATGTGCAAGAAAGTAACTTTTATTGCTTCAATGTAATTTGAAATGAGAGTATATCTACGATATTTTGGACTTTATATTTTATATACAAAATAATGAATTATTCTTATGAGTGAATGTATTATCTAATAGAAGCAATATTCAGCATTAAAAAAGAGAAAAAATGCTTCGAAATGGCTTTTGCTATATATATCAGAGGAATTAATAGTCTTTTTTTGAGAAATAGGATAGTTTTTAAAGAGTGAAAGTTATGGAAGAAGAATTGTTTTTAGTATCGCTTTTGTATAAAAAAATCTTTAAGTAATTGAGCAGCTTCTTTTTCTTTAAAACCAGAATAAATCTCAGGTTTGTGATGACAGGTTGGTTGCTGATAAAAACGAGGACCATTTTCTATAGCCCCCCCTTTGGGATCATTTGTTGCGTAATAGAGACGTCGTATGCGTGCAAATGAAATGGCAGCAGCACACATAGCACAAGGCTCAAGTGTTACATAAAGGTCGCAATCAGGAAGCCTTTCGCTTTGCAATGTTTCGCAAGCCATACGGATTGCGCGCATTTCTGCGTGTCCTGTAGGGTCATATGCAGATTTTATAAAGTTACCAGCGCGTGCAATGATAGCTTTTCCACGTGTAATGACAGCGCCTACGGGAACTTCATCTTTTTTTGCAGCCCATTGCGCTTCTAAAAGGGCTATTTCCATGGGCGTCAAAGTCATCATATTCTTTCTACTGAAGGTATAGAAAATCTAAAGGTTATCTCGATAAGAAATGCGATGGAATGAATAATTTATTACGCTTTTATAATGAAAGGAATACCTCTATTTTTTAAAGTGTTTAAAACAAACGTGCAAGTCAACAAATACATTATTGTCGTTAAAGGATAGAAAATGATAAATGATTATGCTACTTCCTCTTTCAGGATAAGCGGTATGGTGCATGTGAATAATTTTCTGAACATACTGGCAAAGATTGGTTTGAAACGCAAATGAATGAAAATAATGAGAGTGAACGAATTGCTAAAAGGTTAGCGCGTGCTGGTGTTGCTTCGCGTCGAGATGCAGAAATGATGATTGTTGCAGGTCGCATTTCTGTAAATGGTACGGTCGTGACAACGCCTGCTTTTAATGTTAGCCGCTCTGATGTTATTAAAGTTGATGGCAAACCTTTACCTCCTATAGAACGAACGCGTTTATGGCTTTACCATAAGCCAGCAGGCCTTGTCACCACGAACCGTGATCCTGAAGGCAGACCTACAGTATTTAGTAATTTACCAAAAGGAATGCCGCGTGTTCTTTCTGTTGGAAGGCTTGACATTAACACGGAAGGGCTTTTGCTTTTAACTAATGATGGTGGCTTAGCGCGTGTATTAGAGCTTCCTGTAACAGGATGGGTCCGCAAATATCGCGTCCGTGCTCATGGAAGAGTAAAGAAGAGCGCGCTGGATAACCTTAAAAATGGTATTGCGATTAATGGCATTTTTTATGGTTCGATTGAAGCATCAATTGAACGTGAACAAGGATCTAATATATGGCTTTCTGTCGCTTTGCGTGAAGGAAAAAATCGTGAAATAAAGAATGTTTTAGGGGCGTTGGGATTATCAGTTAATCGATTAATACGTGTATCTTATGGTCCATTTCATCTCTCTGATTTAGAAGAAGGAGCCGTGCAAGAGTTAAAAGGGCGGATGTTACGAGATCAGTTGGGGGAGCGTTTGATTATGCAAGCCAATGCAGATTTTGATGCTCCTATTCTTAAGCCATTTTCAAATTCTGCAGTTGTTGCAGAAAAGCAAAGCCAAAAAGATCTTTCTGTTGCAAATGATGGTTGGGTTTTCTCAAGTGAAAGGGCGATACGGCGCCGACCAAGAGATGATTCTGTTGAACATAGTCGTGCACGATTAAGTGCAAAGTCTCATGAGAATGTAAAGAAGGAAAAAAGTGAGGAAGGAAAAGCAGAGCGTTTTCTACCGCGTTCTCGCCGTGCTAATGTTTGGATGGCTCCTGGTGCACGTCCGCAGAGTACACGTAGAAAGCCTTCTTATAGTGAGGAGAAATCGCATGATCATAAGAGCGATTTGGATGGTAGAAAATCCTTTCATCGAGGCAAGGAAAAACTAAAAGAAAGTCCGTCACACAAAGAGAAGAGGGGAAGTTTTGTTCAAAAACGTGGCAAAACATCTTATGACGAGACGCATCCCTCTGGTAAGAAAGATCGCTTTTTCAAGGATAAAGAGAAAATGATAAAAAGTGGACATGAGGAGCATTCTTTTGAGAGAAAGAAAAAGGTAAAATCGTTTGGTGATGCTATGAAAAAATCTAAACCACATAGGGATGGTGCAAAAACTTCGAAGCGATTTGGAGGTTCACGTGCGGATCATAGGCGGTAAATTTGCTGGGCGTGTTTTGTTTTCGCCTGTTAATCAGTCGATTCGCCCAACGAGTGATCGTACACGTGAAAGCCTTTTTAATATTCTTTCTAGCCGTGAAGAACAATTTTGGACCAATAAACGTATTCTTGATCTTTTTGCTGGTACTGGTGCTTTAGGCATCGAAGCACTTTCACGTGGAGCAAAGGCGGCTGTTTTTGTTGAAAACTCGGTTGAGGGGCGTGGGTTGCTTCAAAAAAATATAGAAGCCTTTGAATTACAGTCGATAGGACGGATTTTGCGTCGTGATGCGACAAAACTTGGCAATATTGGCACAATGCTTCCATTTGATGTTATCTGCGCTGATCCTCCCTATAGCCGTTGTTTAGGTGAACGTGCTTTCGTAGAAGCTTTGCGAGGAGGGTGGGCAAAAGCTGATACACTCTTCATACTTGAAGAAAAGAAAGATACAATGATTCATTTACCCGACGTCTTTTATCTAGACGATGAGCGTTTTTATGGTGAGACAGCAATACGTCTCTATAAATTACGATCGCTTACATTTTGAGAAAGTTCTTGTTTTTATCCGGTAGGATGAAAAAATGCTTCTTTACAGTTTTCTTCATTTTATATGGTTTTTAAAAGGTTACGGAGAAAGTAAATAAAAGATTCTAATGTTAAAGGAATTGATGAATTTTGATTTCATTATGTTTTTTGTCTGAATCTCTCATTTTTTTGAAGTTTTTTATAGCCCCAAGAGCGAGTCTTTTACAATATACGCCCTTTAATATAGAGGGGCCATCTGTTCTTCTGTCTAGCCAAAAATTGCTTTGAGGTGTAATGCTATTGGACCTAAATTAGCAGTATGTATTGCTGCTAATTTTTGTAAGTTATATGCTGATTTGTTAATTTCAGCTACATTAAAAGTGAAAAGCATTATCAAAGCTTTAGTGTATTATTAGCTTTACTACCGATGAATGTTTTTTCTCCAATAGGATACATATTTCACGACAACAGTTATGATACCTTTTTGTCTAATTTCTTTCGGCTGAACATTAATCATCAACATCTCATTAGCAGCTGAAAGCTTTCAACTATGCAGTCTGCATTTATATCCTAAATAGTACGTAACTTTTATCTTTATTATTGTATGAACTTAAAACAGATATTTTCTATTTAAGGTAGACAATAGTGTTCATTTATACTGAATATTTGTGTGTTTATTTTATTAATATCGCTTGTTGAGTTAATCATTATATATTAAGTAAATCTGAAAGTATTAAGTGTGTTATCGTTATTACATTTTTAAGAATAATTTTTATATTATTCTTAAGCAATAAAACTAAATGATTTCTAAAACAGGGAAGATTATCATGTTTAAATGGATATATAGCGAAGAAATTAACACAGAAGCGAGTGCTGAGCAAATTTGGGCTATATGGGAAGATGTGGCATCATGGCCTTGCTGGGATAGTGAACTTGAGTGGGTAGAACTTTCTGGTCCTTTCAAAGAAGGGGCTACAGGACGCATGAAACCTAAAAAGGGACCTACAGTAACTTTTACACTTGATAAAGTTATAAAAAATGTTTTCTTTTCTGATTATGCTAAACTGCCTCTTACTCACATAAGTTTTGATCATGAATATATTTGTTCAAAAAAATCTGATTCTTCAAATAACAAAATTCGCCATACTGTAACCATGTCTGGTTTACTTTCTCCTTTCTTTGGAATGGTTATTGGGTCAAAAATTAAGTTACACCTTCGTGATGCAATGATTGAAATGAGCAGACGTGCTCTTATTGAAAACAAAATCATCTCGTAAGGGGGTGCATTTATAAAGAAGTTAATACCTTTACAAAGGCGCAGAAATCTTAGCCTTGTTAGAATGAAATCAGTTATGAGTGTATAGCAAATCGATGAGCTATGGTGTGGTTTTTCATTAGTCGTTGAAATCGAGTCAAATCATCTGAGAAAATTAATTTTGCATCAAAGATCTTATAAGAGTCATTGAATTTTATTCAATATATAAAAGCTTATGAGGTGCGCATTTTTACTGAAAATAAAGAAAGTTGTAGAAGCTTCTGCTCTTGTGAATCTGTAGGTCGATATTGTCATGATATTTGCCAGTTTCTAGTATTGCGATAGTTTTTGATTTGAGAGCCTTGATAAAAGGCATTTTGACTTCTTCTTAAATAGTTTTTATCAACATTACCTCTATTCATGATGTGAGAGCGAATAGTTGTGATTTCCTCAACATAAATAAGTTTAAAATGGAGAAAATTTAATGATATTTGATTCTTTTATGCAAATTACAAAACGATCAATTATAATTATAAATCAAAGTGTTTTTTTGATTAAAAGATGATGACGTTCTAAAGAGTACAGCTTTAAAAGGCTCTAAAGGATAAATAAGCTCACTCTTAATTTCCGTAAAATTAATTTCGTATCATTGTATATATTTGGTTTAAATGTTTAAAAAAGCGATTTTTTTAAATGCGTACATATATCCTAGTTTCTGCAAATATTTTTGTATCTGTTAAAACAATTATGAGCGATAAACTTGTCAAAATTAATTGGAAGAATACGCTTATTACAAATTGAATTGAAAGATAGATACAATGTTGAGTTTTATATAAAAGCTTTATTGATTATCGTTTTATGACAGTATTACACTTCTTTATTTTTTAATGGAGGGGAAAGAGTATAGTTCTTAAATCAAAATCTATCTAGTATCTTAGAATTTTTGTTTCAGGAAAAAGAAGTCGGTCAAATTATGCCTGTTTAATAACAAAATAACCGATTAAGGATGACGCATGAAAAAATGAGATGCTCTCGATTAGACGCATTAGAAACGAGAGAGAATGTTATGATTATAACTTATTTCTGATAAATATAAAAAATGAGTTCTTTGTGATACCACGTCCATGAGGGTAAAGAAGTTTATGACTGCTCATTTTGTTGAAACCATAATGAAAGGAAAAATTTTTTATTCCGTTTATGTTTTTTGTTTACAAGATTGCCATCTTATTATGAGAGAGTTTATAGAAGCAAAGAAGTATACACAAATATAAGGCATTTTCTTGATTCTTGCTTGGAAATTAAAGAATGCTATAGGAATAAAGGAAGTTGTTTGACTATCCAGAGGACATAAGGTTTGTGACTTAAGTCGTTTTATGCTTTTCGAATTTTTGAGGATTTTGAATTAAATTCAAGTGTTATTGCTAGGTCGTTTGTTGATTGCCAAGTTTTCGGTTGATTTGATTATCAGTACAGATTGGGTTATCTAAAATGATAAGGGGCAATGAGAAATCTTGAAACTAAAGAAATTTTACGACATATTGCGTCTTTTCATAAAGAAGCTAAAAAGGAAATTATTCGATGCATTAAAAGAAAAAATGCATGAAATGTGCGTAATTTTATGAATAAACATACAAGAGTTATATTCTGATTTATATAAAATTGTCAGAGTGCTTATCAATGTAAATAATAAAATATTTCAGGGAGTCTATAATGACTGACAAAAACCAGATTGAGAAAGCTGTTTCACTGGTTGAAGCAGCAAGGCGTTCTGGGGCAGATGCTGCTGATGCCGTTATTGTTCATGCTCATTCTACCAGTGTATCAGTTCGTTTTGGGAAAGTCGAATCAACAGAAGCAGCAGAGAGCAATGATTTTACTCTAAGGGTTTTTGTTGGAAAAAAAGTAGCAAGTGTTTCTGCTAATTTAGCGTCTTATCCGCAAGAACTTGCGGAACGTGCTGTTGCGATGGCTAAAGCTTCTCCCGATAGTTTATTTGAAGGTTTGGCAGATAAAGAGTGTTTGGTTAAGTCTCCTAAAGATCTTGATCTTTTTGATGATTTTGTGCCAAGCAGTCATTTTTTAACAGAAGATGCTTTAAAAACAGAGGCAGCAGCTCTTGATGTTAAAGGTGTAAGTAATTCTAGTGGCGCTGCAACAGCTTATGGTCGGAGTGGGTTTATTCTTGTGACCAGCGATGGTTTTTGTGGAGCCTATCGCTCCAGTTGCTTTTCACGTTCTTGTAGTGCTCTTGCAGGTGAAGGCACACAAATGGAGCGGGATTATGATTATACAACAGCCTTACATTTTTCTGATTTAGAGGCAGCAGAAACTGTTGGAAAGAATGCAGGGTTTGGTGCTGTCCGACGTTTGGGTGCAGTTCGTGCGGCGACTGGGGGCGTTGATGTTATTTTTAATCCGCGTACGGCTCGCGGAATTGCAGGGCATATCGCATCTATGGTCAATGGAGCCTCTGTAGCTCGTAAAACAAGTCTTTTACAGAATTTCCTAGGCAAGGAAGTGATGAAGCCTAATGTTAATGTAACCGATCAACCTTTGCGATTACGTGGAAATGCTTCTCATCCTTTTGATGGAGAAGGGGTAGAGGGGCAAACACTCAATATTATTGAAAATGGTATTTTAAAAAATTGGCTTCTTTCATCATCTACAGCACGTGAATTGGGACTTAAAACAAATGGACACGGTGTGCGTTCGGCATCATTAGTGCAGCCGACAAGTACAAATTTTGCAATTGAACCGGGTTTAGTATCGCCTTGCGATATGATAAAAGATTTGCGAAATGGATTTTATGTGACCGAATTATTCGGTCACGGCATTGATTTTATTACTGGTCAGTATAGTCGTGGGGCTTCCGGTTTTTGGATTGAAAATGGTGAAATTGCTTATCCGGTGAGTGAAGTAACGCTAGGTTCTGATTTGCTTCATATGTTAGCACATTTAACACCTGCCAATGATATTGATCGGCGTTATGGTACGGCGGCTCCAACATTGTTAATTGAAGGGATGACACTTGCAGGAAAATAACACGCATCATTCTTCTGATTTAAATCTTTTGCGGGATGTTTGTCGAGAGGCAGGAGATTTAGCAATGCGGTATTTTGGATGCACGTTGGATGTTTGGATTAAAGAGGGGAATTCACCGGTCAGTGAGGCAGATTTTGCTGTTGATCATTTTTTGAAAGAGAAGCTTCTTGGAGCGCGTCCAAATTATGGATGGATTTCAGAAGAAACAAAAGATAATCGAGAACAACAAGATTATGAACGCTCCTTTGTGGTTGATCCTATTGATGGAACACGAGGTTTTCTTTCTGGCAGTCCTTATTGGTGTATTTCGGTTGCCATTATTGAGAATGGGCGTCCTATTGTGGGCGTTCTACAATGTCCGGCTCAAGGAGATATTTATGCAGCTGTAACGGGTGGAGGGGCAACATTAAATGGGATAAAACTTCCTCGTTTAGCCTCGGGGGGGCATCGAAAATATAAAATTTCGCTTGATAAATCGCTCGCAAAAAAATTACCAGATGATTTTCTCAATCGAGTTATTCTTTACCATTATCTTCCTTCTCTTGCTTATCGTATTGTTCTTGTTGCTCAAGATGAAATTGATATCGTATTAGTTCGTCCAAATTGTCATGAATGGGATATTGCCGCTGCTGATCTTATTTTGCAGGAGTGTGGAGGGTGTTTTTTATCGCTTGATGCCCCTTTACTATCTTATGGAATTGAACCTTACCAATATGGACTTTTAATTGCTGGTAAAAATAATTGCTGTCAAGATATGATAGATGTTGTTCGTCAAACAAAGTTAGTTTAATCACGTAAAAGCGCGCTAAAATAATCTAAATGATATGGAGGCACATATGACTGAAACCAACGAAAAAAAACAATATTTATATCTTGTATTTGGTGGGGAATTAAAAAATCTTAACAGTAATCAATTTAAGAATCCTGATGATTTAGATGTGGTTGGTATTTTCTCGGATTATCAATCCGCTCAAGAAGCATGGCAGGCAAAAGCACAAAGCAGTGTAGATAATGCATTACAACGTTATTGCATTGTAGATTTGCATCAGTTTCTTGATGCTGAGTTAGGCGATGCAGAGTAAAGCTTGAATATTTGGTCATTATAGCCTGTAGATTGCTTCACGCTTTTGTTTAATCGTCCTTTCCATAGGTACGTTCTTCGGGTAAAATAGAATGCCGTAAAAAAAGAATATGCTTGTTGTTTAAAATTCATATGTTTTCTTAATGAAACATCTTTCAAGGCACCCAAGCACATTCCATAATGGTGTCCGTGCAAGTTATAAAATCCATTGTTGCACCACCATCTTTACGCTTAATAAAAATGCAAGACAGTTCTATTAACCTATTTACAACAGCAATATTATCATGACGAGCTATCACTCGAAGTTTATGATTATATTGTGAATAGTCACTCTGCTTTTGAATGGAGTATGAAACATTAATGCGTTCAGATTAATAAAAAGAGTAGCATTATTAATGATACCAATTACTACTCCGTTGAGATTATTAGCACTCCCTACTTATCCATTGGAATTTTTCCAACAAGTTATCACTATAAGCTTAGAAACCATGAAAGTCGTTAGAAACTTACCAAAATTAGAAACTTAGAAAAACTGAATAGATTGATGAAGTTAACTTACCTCATAAGTTTTTTTGAGTACTCGTTTAAAACTACAATCTATAAATTAATCATTTTGTGTTGATTATACACAATCTTAAAAGGAATAATACACCATGCGATCTCCTGAAAAGAGAGGATTTAAAATTTTGAAAACTCTTATTTAAATTGCTTTAAGACTTTTAAGAAATTTTCTATTAAACAAGATTAGATTTTTCTGGATTACCTTTAAGAGATTATATCACAATTTAAAATGAGAACTTTATACCGTTCAAAAGTTTTTTTAAGATTAGTTTTACATATTCATTTTATTGAAATGAAATCATAGAGATTAGGCTTTTTTAAAACATATTTTATTTGTTGGATTTATATAGGTTATAATATTTATATGGATTATTTTTTGAAAAATTGATAATACATAATATATGTAAAAATAAGTTTTTTCTCTAAAATACCAACGTGCAAAATTCAAAGTTTTACTAAAATCATAAGAAGTATTTATTCAGTGAGCTGAAAAAAATTGATACAATCTATGTTATAGGTTGTATGATATTTATCATTTATATTTTCAAAATTATAATCGACTGAAATGTAGCTTTGTTATTTTTTGAGTAAGATTTTTTATAGGGTGCAGAATGAAGTGATAAAATCCATATAAGTGACAAAGTTTCATTAAAAGAGATTTAAATAACGTGTATAGGTTATCTTTATAGGAAAATTTTAAAAAAAATATGGCGATAAAATTACGTTTTTTGTCCTTTATGTATTGAATTTTCTCATGGGTGAAGCGTTTTTTATTCAAGATATGGATGATATTAAAAAAATATGGATGTAACTAATAGTGTGAATTTTTTAACAAAATAAGCATATAGATATCTTAAAATAGCTGGAAGAGGTGATTTTAAATGGTAGAATTAAAGGCACATACGGCTCTTTTAAGCTATCGGATGATTGGTTTTTGCTTATGTCCTGTTATTCCTTTTTATTTGTTCTTCCGTGCTATTCGTGGAAAAGAAGAGTGGTGTCGCAAAAAAGAGCGTTTAGGTAAAAGTTCTCATGTACGCCCCCAAGGTTCGTTAGTTTGGTTGCATGCAGCAAGTGTTGGAGAAACACTTGCACTTGTCCCACTTATAAATTATATTTTATCATTGAAAATCAATGTGTTAATGACGACAGGGACTGTGACATCTTCTACTCTTGTGAAAAAACATTTTGGTAATAGGTTGATTCATCAATATGCTCCTTTGGATTTAGATTTTGCAGTGCGCCGTTTTATTAGTCATTGGAAGCCTGATCTCGCCTTGATTTGTGAATCAGAAATTTGGCCTCTTCGTATTAAAGAACTTGCAAAAATGCGTATTCCGCAGATTTTGGTTAATGCCCATATGTCTGAACGTTCTTTTAAAGCTTGGCAAAAACGACGCGTTCTTGCCAAACATATTTTTAAGGATATTGATTTGGCGATTGGTCAAAACGAAAGAGATGTAGCTTATTACCATACACTTGGCGTAAAATCTGTTACGTTTTCTGGGAATCTCAAGGCTGATGTTGTTCTGGTTGAAAATCAAGCATTGCTTGCACGTTATCGTAATGCAATCGGCAATCGCCCAGTTTGGGCAGCTGTTTCAACGCATGAAGGGGAAGAGGAGATTGCTTTTGAGGTCCATAAGATTGTTAAAAATTATTTGCCAGATTTATTAACAATTATTGTGCCTCGTCATCCTGAACGTTCAGAAGATCTTATCAGAAAATGCGATAATAAGGGGTTGCGTTTTATTCGGAGGAGTAGAGATGCTGTTCCAAACATGAATACCGATATTTTATGGGGAGATACAATTGGAGAAATGGGGCTTTTTCTTCGCTTATCGAAAGTTTCTTTCGTTGGTAAGTCGTTATGTGGAAATGGTGGACACAATCCATTGGAATTGGCTTTGCTTGGTTCTGCTATTTTGACAGGGCCCCATGTTTCAAATTTTCAAGAGATGTTCGAACAATTTTTAACGCATGATGCAGCATATATAGTTCAAGATACAAAACAGCTTGCTATTCAGGTGTATAAGCTTTTAACAAATGAAACATTGCGACAAGAAATGGTTGATAAGGCTCATGAAGTGGCGACAGATATGGCAGGTGCACTTGAGCGCACATTAAAGACTTTAGATCCATTTTTACAACCCCTTGTAATACAAACGGGTTTACGTCAGCGTCAGGGTAGATATGCATATTAGCGCCCCCCATTTTTGGTGGAAAAATAAAAGCTTTTTGCGTTTTGTATTAGCTCCAGTTTCATGGGGGTATGGTTATTTTTCAAGTCGTTTTATGACAAGACAGCCTTCCGTGATTGATTTGCCAGTTTTGTGTATTGGAAATTTTACATGTGGCGGTGCGGGTAAAACGCCGGTTGTTATTGCTTTTAGCAAAGTGGCTAAAGAACTTGGTTTCGTACCTGGTATTGTATCACGTGGTTATGGTGGATCAGTTAAAGGGGTACATCTTGTAAATGAGAAATATGATACTCCACACAATGTTGGAGATGAGGCACTTTTACTTGCACAGCATGCTTTTGTAGCTGTATCACCTAATCGTTATGCAGCGGCACAACGGCTTAAGCAAGAGGGATGTAATCTTATTTTAATGGATGACGGATTTCAAAGTCGCCGTCTTTATATGGATTATACGTTACTCGTTGTTGATGCGATGCGCGGTTTTGGTAATGGAGCTGTCTTTCCAGCAGGACCTTTGCGCGTACCATTAAAAACGCAGTTTTCTTTTATGGATAGTGTTTTATTGATTGGTCATTCCGATGCGCCTGATAATGTTTCTTTTCTTGTTTCTCGTACTGGAAAGCCTTTATATCGTGCTCATCTTAAAGCCATTGCCTCTGATGAGGTTTCAGGAAAATCATTTTTGGCATTTGCCGGTATTGGCAATCCAGATAAATTTTTTAAATCTATTAAAGAATTATCTGGTCATGTGGTGCAAACTTACATGTATCCAGACCACTATTTTTTCACAGATAAAAATTTAAAAAGCCTTATACAAAAGGCTAAAATGCACAATTTATGGCTAGCAACAACAGCTAAAGATTATATCCGTATACAGACAATTCACACGCAAAAAGATTTGAAAAATCTTATTGTCTTTGATGTGAATGTTGATTTTGTTCAAAAAGATTTCTGTCGTATGGTCCTTGAGGAGGTCATGAGCCGCTTTAGAAAACGTTCCCTTGAATTTTTTTGTCTAAAAGGTAAAGGCTAAATTTATAGCTTTCGAGGGTTTATTTTTCTTTTGTTTTTAACAATTGCTTGAGATATGGGTTGCACTCAAGTTCGCGCTGATAGGAGATTTCACAACTAGCATATGCTTCTTGACGGTGATGATTCCAATATTTTAAATCATCTATAGGGATTTTTTGTCCGCTAACAGCACAAATGGTATAGGAACCATATTCTATAATGTCATATCCATTATTAGAATAATGAATTTTTGCTTCGCGTTCACTATCGGAAAACATTATAATTCCTTTTACTGATACAAGAGATTCAAGAAAAGTGCCATAAGATATATTATAAAGTCGAGAGTTAATTTAAAAATATTTTTCTTGTCAAAATAGTTAAGAGTTTATTTTCTGCCAAATAGCCGTTCTATATCTGCCAATTTGAGTTCAATATAAGTAGGGCGTCCATGATTACATGTACTTGTATTGGGTATTGCCTCCATTTGTCGTAACAGTGTGTTCATTTCTTCGGGGCGTAAAAGGCGCCCTGACCGTATTGAACCGTGACAAGCCATCGTTGCTGCAACATAATCAAGCATTGCTTTTAAATTGTTTGTTGTATCATACTCAGCGGCTTCATCTGCAAGATCTTTAATAAGGGCTTGGAGGTTGATTTCTCCTAACATGGAAGGTGTTTCACGCACAACAATTGCTCCTGGTCCAAATGGTTCTATTCCTAATCCAAATTTTTGCAAAGCATCTTTATGCGTTAAAAGGCATGTTGCATCCTCTTCAGAGAGTTCTACAATTTCAGGAATAAGTAATAACTGTGAAGGAAGCGGTTTGGAATAAAGTGCATTTTTGAGTGCTTCATAAACCAATCGTTCGTGAGCTGCATGCTGATCGACAATGATCAAACTATCTTGTGTTTGGGCGATAATATAGTTTTTATGGATTTGTGCTCTGGCCGCTCCTAATGGATAAGATAACTCTTCTGATGAAGATGTAGTGTTTGGAATGTATGTATCCCCACTTGGTATATTTAAGCCCTCCATAATAGGAGTAGCATCTTCTTTTAAACCAAAAGAACTAGTAATATCCAATGGTTTGTGAACCATTGAAGCAGCGGCAAAATGATGAGGTTGTGGGCTATAAGAAGAGGACTGGTGCGTGTTCTTAAAATTGCCTAACGGTTGTTGTGCCAATGGTTTTTGTATTTGAAATGCAGCTAGCGTTGCTTCAGAACGGGTTGAAGTAGGACGAATACCAGATTGCTGTAATGCTTCACGAATAGCTCCAACGATCAAACCACGAATTAATCCTGGATCACGGAATCGTACATCAGCTTTGGCTGGATGTACATTAACATCTACCTCAGCAGGTGGGAGATCAATAAAAAGAATAGCGACAGGATAACGATCTCGTGTCATCACATCAGCATAAGCGCCTCGGATAGCGCCCCATAGAAATTTATCACGCACGGGACGCCCATTAACATAAGCAAATTGATGAAGGCTGTTATTTCGGTTGAAGGATGGCAAACAGGCAAAACCCGTTAAGCGCACTGCTTCGCGTTCAGCATTCAGTGCGATGCTATTAGGGGCGAATTCTTTTCCTATAATTTGCGTAATACGTTGCAATTGTCCTCGAATATTATTTTCTGTAGCGGACAGTTCCATAGATGTTTTATCTAGTCCTGAAAGAGAAAAGCGGATATGTGGAAATGCGATAGCAATCCGCTTAATCATATCGCTAATAGCATTTGTTTCAGCCCGATCGGTTTTCATAAATTTTAATCGTGCCGGCGTGACAAAGAAAAGATCACGAACTTCAACAATTGTTCCAAGGTTTGCAGCAGCTGGTTTGGGTCCTACAATTTTTCCTGCAGTAACGGAAATTTCAGCAGCGCTCTCAGCATCTTTTGTTCGTGAAATGAGTTTAAGTTTAGCAACAGAACCAATAGAGGGGAGGGCTTCTCCTCTAAACCCAAGGAAGCAGATATTGTGTACGTCATCGGTAATCTTTGAGGTACAATGGCGAGAAACTGCTAAAGTTAACTGATCTGCAGGAATTCCATAACCATTATCACTCACCTTTATAAAATTTTTTCCACCATTTGCTGTAATAATTTCGATGCGTGTTGCACCAGCATCAATAGCGTTTTCAACAAGTTCTTTGACAACATTTGCTGGTCGTTCAATAACTTCACCAGCGGCGATTTGATTAATAATATTTTCGCTAAGATGGCGTATAATCATAATAAATTCTAACAGGAATCTTAAGGCTTCTATAAAAAATTATGATAACATCATTTGCGCGACATTCAAGAATAAGAGAGTATGGAAGGTATTATTTTTACAATACCTCCTATTTTATTTTATGTTAACAAATCGGTTGGAAAAAACAGAAAAAATAGTTTTTATCACCTTAAAATAGCTTGCACCAATTTATCATCTAGGTCAAAAAAGAAACAATGTAAAAAGGGAAGGCAATATATATGGCGCGTATAAGCGGTATTTTAGCAGATAGTGATATACAAGCTTTGATTGAGAATAACTTTCTCAAGGCTCAGTATCCATTTGATAGATCTCAAATACAACCAGCAAGCCTTGATCTTCGTTTAGGAGAGAAAGCTTATCGTATACGTGCTTCTTTTATGCCGGGCCCTAATACAAAAGTTTTGGATAAGCTTGAACGGTTAAAGTTGCATGAGTTTGACTTACGAGACGGAGCCGTTTTGGAAACGGGGTGTGTTTATATTGTTCCTCTTTTGGAAAATTTAGCTTTACCAGAATTTTTATCTGCTGTTGCCAATCCCAAAAGTTCTACAGGCCGATTAGATATTTTTACGCGTGTCATTACGGATAATGCTCAGGAGTTTGATAAAATTTGTGCTGGTTATCATGGTCCACTTTATTTGGAAATTAGTCCACGCACATTTCCAATTTTGGTGCATAAAGGCTCACATTTATCACAGCTTCGGTTTAGAAAAGGGCAAAGTTATTTAAATGAAGTTGAGTTACACACTTTGCAAAAGCAAGAAACACTGATATCGGAGGATATTCCTAATATTAGCGCTGGTGGTATTGGTCTTTCCATTAATTTAAAGGGAGACGAAAACGGCCTTATAGGTTATCGTGGTAAACATCATACAAGTGTTATTGATATTGATAAACGTGCTGTTGCCCACGTTTTAGATTTTTGGGAACCTCTTTTTGATCGTGGTCAAAGGGAGTTGGTTCTTGATCCTGATGAATTTTATATTTTAGTTTCACGAGAGTCTGTTCATGTGCCTCCGCTTTATGCTGCAGAAATGACTCCTTTTGATCCTTTAGTTGGTGAGTTTAGGGTGCATTATGCAGGCTTTTTTGATCCAGGATTTGGGCATATGGAAGCGGGTGGAAAAGGAGCAAGAGCGGTTTTAGAAGTGCGGAGCCATGAAGTTCCTTTTATCTTAGAGCATGGTCAAATGATTGGCCGTTTGGTCTATGAGCATATGCTTAATCGACCATCAACCCTTTATGGACATGATGTTGGATCACATTATCAAGCACAGGGTTTAAAGTTGTCCAAGCATTTTAAATGAGTTGGAAACTACGAATTTTGATAACATGTATGCAGAAAGTGTATTTTGGATAAAAGAAAATTTTGTTCTTCGCAAAATTGGCGCCATTCATTCTATTTTTAGTGTCCAAAGTTATTGCATCCCTTGCATTTGAGAGGCATTTTTACTTCTTTTTTTCAAGAGGTTTTATCTATACGAACTTCGTTTATGATGTGCAAAAGAATAGTTTTGATTATTTCATCATGAAAAAATCTAAAATGAAAGAATTTTACTATATTCAATATGTTATTCGTATTTATTGATTATAATAAATCAATAAGTTACTAAAATTCAATATAACAGTAACGTATTTGTTTTTCAAAGTAAACATGCGAGATTGGATGCTTCTATTGCTCCATTTTTCTAGAGCTTGAATGACCAGTATATTTTATTTCGTATAAAAATTATCCTTAAGAGCCAATAAAGAAGTTTTGCACTACAGTTTAGTAACAATTTTTTAATAAACATTGTTCTACTTTTAGTAACTCATTTATAGCTTCAAGATATAAAATATTGCTAGAAAATTATTCAATTCAATATGGAAAGCTTCTACTAGTATGAACATTAAAAATTTTTTTATGCTTTATGTGAATTAGGCACTGTATATTTTTATAAACTTTCATGAATAAGTAACAGGTCTCAGTTTTGAGTATTGATATAAGAAGATTTCTGGATGTATGCGACAGCTTTATTTCCAGTATTAATAAAGTATTTTTTTATCTTTTGGGGGAGATTATGGTTTATACTTAATGACTACAGGATCTATATTCTTATAACCGATAATTTAAGGATCTTTGGAGGGAGAAACGACTTTAAATTATAACTAATTAAGCTGCGGAGCAATCGCTTTCGAAGAGGTATTCGTTTAAAGAAAGTATAATATTTCAATTGTACATGAACAATATATGAGAGGATACGTTATTAATGATACCCCATACTGTGAGATTTTAAATTTGGATAGGAGAAATAAAGACATTGTTTTTATCAATTAGTTTTTTTAGAAAGTTGCAATCTCTGTTGCTTCTATCTATTCAATAGAGCGTTTTGGGAGAATATCGAGTAGGAAGGTACACGGGTTCGCTTTTATGCGTTTTAGTATGTCTTCTCTTTTTATTTAGGAACAATGGTGCCATCAATGATTATTTCTTCAACACTTGATTATCGTAAGGCGGCAAAGCGTCGTCTTCCTCCCTTTCTTTTTCACTATATTGATGGTGGGGCTTATGCTGAAGAAACGATGCGACGTAACTGTACAGATCTTCAAGCTCTTGCACTGCGTCAAAGGATTCTGAGGCAAGTTGGTGAAGTTGATCTTTCAATCAAGCTTTTTGAACAGACACTTGATTTACCGATTGTACTTGCACCTGTTGGGCTAACGGGCATGTATACACGTCGTGGAGAGGTAGAAGCGGCGCGTGCCGCAGCGGCAAAAGGGATTCCTTTTACTCTATCCTCTGTTTCAGTTTGTCCCATTGCGGAAGTGCAAGAAGCGGTTGGAGGTGCATTTTGGTTTCAACTTTATGTTCTCAAAGATCGCGGTTTCATGCGTGATGCACTAGAACGGGCTTGGTTAGCTGGTGTACGTACGTTGGTTTTTACAGTTGATATGCCAGTTCCTGGTGCACGTTATCGTGATGCGCATTCGGGGATGTCTGGTCCTTATGCTGGATTACGTCGTTTTTTACAAGCGTTTACTCATCCATATTGGGCTTGGAACGTTGGTGTTATGGGGCGCCCCCATGATCTTGGAAATGTCTCCACTTATCTCAAAAAGAAAATTGCATTGGATGATTACGTTGGTTGGCTTGGTGAAAATTTTGATCCATCAATTGGTTGGCATGATCTACAATGGATTCGCGATTTTTGGAAAGGAAAAATGATTTTGAAAGGTATTCTTGATCCAGAAGATGCACGAGAAGCAGTAAAATTTGGTGCGGATGGTATTGTTGTTTCTAATCACGGTGGACGTCAGCTTGATGGTGTATTATCAACAACACGAGCGTTGCCTGCAATTGCGGATGCTGTAAAGGATCATTTGACTATTTTAGCGGACTCAGGTGTTCGTTCTGGTCTTGATGTTGTACGCATGATAGCACAAGGTGCGGATGCTGTTATGATTGGCCGTGCTTTTGTTTATGCGCTTGCAGCAGCAGGTAAGAAAGGTGTTATGCATCTCCTTGATCTTTTTGCCAATGAAATGCGGGTAGCTATGACACTGACCGGTACTCAGACAATCAAAGATATTACACGCAAGAGTTTAGTAAATATAGATGTTTTTAAGCAATGAAAGCAATATGTTATACTGCTTTCAGAAAAAGAAAGTCTTTTTATAGAGGAGCATAATTATATATTTTACAAATATGTTGACAGTTAAATTTAAATAGAAAAGATCAAAAAGCTCCTCTATAAAATCACAGAAAATACTCGGTAATTACAATAATATTAACGCAAAAATCTTAATAATAATAAACACAAAAAAAATACTAATAACATTGCATACATCTTTTACTTACTTTATTAAAAGCTCATTCTATGGATAAAAAGGAACAAGCGCTGATATTAAAGGTAAAACAACTGTTGATATAGAAAAAATAGATATAAATAATGCTGTGAGCATTTTTCCCTCCTATATATAAAAATATAACATGTTAATTACTTCTTTCCCACATTAGCATAAAACGTAAATTTATAAGCTTCATTTAGTTTTATTTTAATATAGAATAATATTAATTATGGTATATAAATAAAATTATTAAAAATGTCAATATGTATTTATTGAAATCTATAATTATAATAAAAATGGATCTAATAAATAATATTTCTATAATCTATATATTATTTATATTAATTTTATTGGATAATATATTATATGGGTATGATATTGTTTTTATGGAGTACATTTTTAAGCAATGAAAAAAATACCCATCCAATCTTTAAAAAAGCTCGTTTACTGAGAGCAAGACTGCGTGAATTAATGTGCTTTTCTTTCTTATTTTCTTGCATCCTCAATGAGTTATGATGTTTTTGAACTGGCGAACATATTAGGAAGCAGTTGAATATTTTTTGTATAGTATGTCATTGCTAACACTGTTTATGCTTTCTCTATTGATTGCATAATTTATTAAAAATCCAGTTTGTTTTTATTGCAGATGGGGTCGTTAGGTATTCCTAATGATACAAATTGGCATAGAATGTTTTGTTCTATAAGCGATTTAACAATTGCATCTCTAGGCTTCTCCATTGATACTATGCTCTTCACAGACAATAACAGATTGGTGAGATTGGCATAACTCTAGCACAGATATATTATCTCAAAGTTGAATTGTTGGCACACTTGTAAACGTTGGGATAACTTTATGTTTTTTGAAGCTCTACAGCAATATCAAGACAAATCTGAACAGGTTCTTCAGTAGCAAGTAAGAGAACACCTTTCCCTTTTTAAACAGAAGTTTTTCTGATATCAATTTTTAAAGCATTTTTATGAATATTCATAACAGCGTGTTTTTCAAATCTATATAAACGGGTACAGGATTACTCAGAGTGGAAAAAATTACAGTTTCCATTTGATCGAATTACTCTCATAAGTAATTGGATAATATTTACTTTATCGCTGAATAAAAAAGAAAAGTTTTCTTTCTTTAAATAGAGGATGTGTTGTCATCTAGCCAATAGGGATAGTTTGCGAGAAATTTGTTCGATGCAAGACAACTTAACATTGCAGCTACTTTTTATCATTTGAAGCTGTGAAAAGAAGGCTAAGATAGATGAAAGAATGTAAAAAATAATGGATACATTTTAAGATAAAAAATTATAATTCTGTTAATTCCACAACAGTTGCTGCTGATATTGGTAACAAAAGAAATTTGACTAAAAAAATTATCAAAATTATTGAGGATATTTCTCATAGCATGTAGACTAAATCTTTTGTTGGTATGGCTGGGATTTTCTTTGAGCAGAAATTGATTCTATCCCCTGAAATCAGCAATAATCTCTCAGGTGATGTCGTAAACTTTTTGGGGATGTTACAACGCTACTATCGTCCTTTTATGAAAAATGCTAGCATTTCAGATGAGTAGCTGTGAGGAGTTTCAACGTTTAATACAGCAAGAGCCAGCAACTCTCACGGATTTAGAACAGGCTTCAAGGTTTTTATATTTACAGCGATTAAGTTTTAGAGGGAAGGTAAATCGTACGATGAGAGTTGAAATCCGTCGTAGCGCGTGGGTTTAAGTCTTTCCAATTTGAAGGCGTGCTAAAACTTATTTGCCTCTGTTTAGCAGGTGTTAGCATTGAACATTTAAACTGGTCCGATTTTATTGTGCGTTATGATCATCTAAAAACTTGTTTTATCTTTCACCACTTTATTGTGGTTCTGAAGGTTATTCCAGAAAAGCTTTTTATAAGCGGGAGAATTATCAGCCGATGTCTAAGCTGCTTGCATAAATAAAAGGGAGGTTTCTTTTGTCTTTAAACAATATGCTAGAAATTCAAAAAACTTTAGTTAACTTCATAAAAGAGATGACATCATCTTATACAGATTGCTCTTCAAATAATACAATTTCTGGTAAGGAATGAGGCATCACCAATTTTGATTTCTAAAAAAGAAACAATACGCATTAAAGAGTCTTTAAATTTGTAGACTTTTTGAGAATCCTTTCAGAATCTTTTGAAAAAAGTGGACTGATAGAAGATTTGCTATCAAAATATAGAAACTTTTCTAGCAAGTTACGAATAAATCTAAAAATATATATTAAATATAAAAAACAGAGTGACATGCTTGTAGACTGGGCTTTAGAAACAAGAATCAAAATGTATAAAGATGCATAGAGGCAAGATTGGTACAGATCATTTTTATGATTCAATAAAAAATAAAAACTAAAGAAAAAATTCTATATCAAAAATTTAAGGTGGTTTAAAAGGTGGACGGGCAATGCATAGAAGGATGAACGAGAAGGTGAATTAGGTGAGGGCGATTTATAGATTATCAGCATCTTTTGTAAAAGTATCTTCCTAAGGTAAATATTGTGATGAAGTAAGATTGTGGTTGAATGTTCGAAAAGATAATACGCACTCTTAATTTTTCCGTTATACACATCACAATAAACGCCGTGAAAGGCACGTTACAAACTTTCTCTAAAAGCAGCATATGAGTTTGCAAGATATTACAGTGATATTTTAAAAGAAGGTAATGGTCCCATTTTATTTCAGGAACAAGTTATCTTACAACAGCAAAGCAATATTTTTCAAGAAATTGCAAAAACGGCTTTTGAAAGCAAAAAAGCAGAGTTGAAAAATGAAGGTAAAAACGGTTGCTGGTTTTCTCCACTAGAGTTTCATGTTATTTCCCACATAGGGAATTTACTACAGAAAAATTAACAGCCAATATCACTCACAATGTTTTTGCGCCACTTTAGCATGAAAAAGCAGATACCGTGCGAAACTATTTGTCTTATCTTCAACATCATTATTACAATTAGAAAACTGAAACAACGTCATTCACAAATCACATAAAAGCTGTCCATTATTCATTATACAATCCCGTAGATTGTTTTTCTTAAGCATGCCAAACCCTATTTTGTTGAAGACAGAACGTTGTGTATCATTAGTTCTTTGAACGACGATAGCAGTGCAATCCGTAAAATCTTTTCTCATCTTCTTTTGGTAGGATAACAAAGATGCTCTTAGAATACATCAATAGACTCAATCACTTTATATAAATATAACCTTGTTGAATTCTTTCGCTTCAACTCAGACATCTCCGTCACTCTAATTAAATCCAATCGACCACCAGAGTGTTTTTATCCTTTAAGTTCTTTTACTTTTAATCTGAATATATCGACCTCTTTCAAATCTTTTCATTGATTAATGTTTCAGAGGAATTGTATCTTTAGCACTTTATTTTCCGTTTATGTCTCCAACCACATAGACCTGCACCTTGTTCATTATGTTTTAAATATCTCTCGCCAAATTTGGATTAATCACATTGATATCTTGTCGATTCAAATAAATTGGCAGCCATCCAATACAAGAAGTTCGTTCATTCGTCGCGCAGCCAGTTAGAAAGCTTAGTACGCATAGCAGCATCACTTTTCTTATTAATCTTCATTTTCTACCTTAAGCCGTGTTGTCCTATCTTGAAAGCTTCCTTTGTTTGCTTTTGCTTCTCAACTTGTTTCCCAAGAAAAAAGGCTTTCACTAAAGCTATAAGAAAAGTTGCTATGGTCACTGACGTCATTGTTAGATATTTTTTTATCCATAAGATCATAGGCGGTGTTCTTGAAAGCGTTTAGCAATGTATACCATAGCTGTACAAGCAGCTAAAACCATAATGCCTGCTAAAACCCATTGAACAGGACCATTTCCTGAAAAAAGCCCTCCAAGCCCTGAAAAAGAACCTATGATTGGTGCAAGAGCTTCTACTTTGCAAATACCTGTCACACCTTCTGATTCTACTACATGATAATTTGGGGCAACATGAGATCCTTTCGCCCATAATCCTGCTTCGGCTGCTCGGCGATTGACAAGACCTTGGATACGTTTTCCTCCTACTCTTGTCCATTTTTGCAATTCAGTTGGTACCACTTCATATGCACCTTTATTGAGCTTTTTTAAAAGTGTAGAATTGCAAAAGGCTGTTATTCCTACGTTATAGCAAAATGATACTAATGCCGCGAATTGTTCATTGTTTAAAGGAACGGTAACGGCTTTTTCAACAACGAGTTCACACTCTCTCAAATCCTGACAAAGGATTTTTTCAGCTTCTTTTTCCGTAATTTGCATGTCTTTGTGGACGCTTGGAGCACCAGCAGCATTTGTATGTCCATAACCAATTGTCCATACACCACCAGAATATTCATAAGCCGATAAACGTAAGCCTTCCAATTGCTTAATCAATGCAAGCCCTTCTTTTGATATTTTTCGCATTATTCTTACCTATAAAAAAACTACACAAAGCAGGATATGAATCGAAAACTTACATCTACTCATTTTTAAGAACAGAACAGCGAAAGGGCATAATAAATTCAAAATCTCCATAGTGAGTTATGTTAAAACCCATATCGTTTTTTGAACAAATATTATGCTAAACACCATTCATTTTGCAGCAATTGATCTCCATCTCAATATAATAACTTTATAATAAATCCATTTATAATCAGATAGATTTTACTCATAAATTCTTACAGTTGATCCAGAATGATTTAGAAGAACTTTACTTAAAAAAACTTCAATAATCCTGATGAAAAAAAGCATTTTTTAACAAAAAAATAAGAGATATAATAAGTAATGAAATAATAGGTATTGATTTTCAAGTAATTGCATAACCCATAACTTACACCATAGAATTATTTTCATAAAAACAAAAAAACATTACAGTTGAATATTATAGATCTACAAATTATCTTAGAATCAATACGATATACACATAACGTATTATACATATTTAATCAAAAAATCTATAGTGAATTTAACTGTTATTTATTTTTTCCTCTAATTGCTTAATTTTCTTAAAAAATATCTTTATGAAGGATTTTAAATAAAATGTTATATAAAAACATAATCGATATTTTCTCCCTCTCTAGTAGTCTGTTTCCAACTAAAACAATATAGTAGTGGAGCATATTCAATATATGGACCAATGATATTGGATAGTGTTGTAAAGAATATTGTATTGTAATAAACTTGAATGATGATTTCGGTTTCATATATTTTTCCATATGAATAATGCTTTCGTCTTTTTCATATGAAGTGTTTTATGGGGCATTCGGGGACAATGGTATCATCTTTGTCTAGTGTTGTATTGGCTACGTTTCCAGAAGCGTCTTAAACAAATCAATCAAGCTATTGAAATCTTTTTAGAGGCAATAGTACAAGAGATACAAAAGATTTTAACAAAAAGCCGCTTGAAGATATGGGAGGTTCTCTCCTCCTAGCATCTCCGCCCATTTACATAACATAAAAAAGAGAAAGGTAATGAGATGATATTTGATGATGGCGATAGATATGTAACAACCCGTGAATGTGTACAGCTTTTTAGTGTATCCACAACAACGATTCGCAATTGGGTGCTTCAGGGGTTGTTTCCGGAGCCATATAAGCTAGGGAGAGCGGTGAGGTGGAGAAAGAAAGAGATCTTAGCCTTTACTCCAAAGAAATAAGAACAAATTAGGTAAAATTATATAAACTGTAGAAGGTGGTCTTCAAACAGATAATTAAATAAAAATCCATATGTTCTAATATGAAAAAGAGAAAATGCGGTGCCGCATGCCGGATTCGAACCAGCGACCCCATCATTACGAATGATGTGCTCTACCAACTGAGCTAATGCGGCATAGGTTTGTAAATCAATGAGACAAAACTAATTTGAGGGTAATAGCTAAAAGTACGTATAAAAGCAAGAATGCATTTTTTCAATAATTTATAAAATATGATAATAATTTGCAGGAGAAGTATGTAAAAGTCAGAGGACAGTATTCTTTGATCTTAATACTATAAATGCTTTCCAATTTACGATAGCACTCAAATTAAGAAGCTGGGAATGTAGATCCTTAGGATGGAAAATGGTGTCAAGATAACTTAGTAAAGATAAAAACATTTCTGATTCTTAAGAAAGAAATTTGTTGAATAAGTGATTAGGAAAATAAAGATCATTATAAACCCTTTATAATGTGCAAATAAGATGAGTAGAATTAGTTGAAAAGTTACTTCTCATTTTTAGGGGAAGAAAAAGGGGGAGGATTAATAAAATTAATCACGTTTTTTTATTTAAGATGGAGTAAGAATCATGTCGGATGAAGATCGGCTGATAGAACTAGAAATAAAGCTAGCTTACCAAGAAAAATTCATTGAGGAACTTTCTCGAGTGGTAACGAATCAATGGAAAAGTTTGGATGAGATATCTAAAAAAGTTGATGTTTTAGCGAGACGATTTTCAGATTTAAAAGAACAGAGTGTTACTGAAGCTGTTATTTTACCATTTTCTCAATAGGGAGAAGGTGCTTAAAAATTTTTCTACTAATAGTCTCTTGGATTTTTTTAGATGTAATAGGGTGGATATCACAATGGGAGGAAGGTGCAAAATGTTCTTTATTACAATTGCAATTATTTACAGATTAGTTTTTATTTAACGCATTTTGTTAGATTTGTAGAATAATTTTTATAAGCTTCTTCATTAATTTCAAGAAGTTCCAATTTTATAAGGAGTGCTGATATTAGAAGACGTTTTTTATATGTGATTTCTAGTACTAAAATTAAGAAAAGTTTTTGTAGAGTATAAAAAGCATCCATAAAAATATATGAACTTCAATATGTTAAGTTTTTTCTGTACAGAGTTTTCTATAGATGGGAGTTAGATTTATTCGCTAATTTTTTTAAAGTGATACAAATGAAGTGATGTTATCGTTATCTATAGAAATCATAAGTGAGCGCGTATATTTATAATAAAGCGTTTTAATCCATTCTGATGATCAAGTTATTTTCAGTTGTTTTAATCGGGTGAGGTGCTCTAAGCGATATCGGTTGTGTATAGTACAAAGAGCTCTAGAAGTCTTTTTCAAGATTAAATATATTCTTCGTTATATGTATATGATATTTTGTGAAAAGGTTTTTGTTTTTCGTAATTTAAGATACAAAATACTATTGCTAAAGCACCAAAGATAAACCATGCTGGTAAATAAGTGAGAGTAATGCAAATTGAAGACAGAAAATCAGGCATTACTTTGCATAGAGATTGATTAAGGTGGTAGACATCTGTTTGCAGAAGGTTTATTAAAATTTTATTAAAGGGGGTTGTTGTCCAATGTGATGTGATTACAGAGTGTGCGTTATCAATGACCAATGCTATAATGGTTAGTGTAACGAAAATGAAGGACATTAATTTAAATAAATAGTGGAGCATATTTTTTCTTAAAACTTCAACGGGGCATATGTATAATGCACAAAAAAATAAGGAGTTGCATTATGATAAGAAAATAGGTTTACGTTTGTTTTGTGTTTTTTGAAAAAGGTGCCTAATTTTTCGATAAAAGTTGAGGTTAGGTTCAACAAAAGTAATGAGGCATGATGTTTGAAAAAAAGCACAATGAATTGAAGCGTAGCCTTCAAAATCGCCATATTCAAATGATTGCTTTGGGTGGCGTTATTGGGACGGGACTTTTTTATGGATCAACCGAGGCAATTCAATTAGCTGGTCCCTCAGTCATTTTATCTTATCTTGTCGGCGGGCTTATTATGTATTTCATTATGCGAATGCTTGGTGAAATGTCAGTAGAAGAACCGTCTTCAGGAGCATTTAGTTTTTTTGCTTATAAATATTGGGGGAGATTAGCTGGTTTCATAACAGGTTGGAATTATTGGTTTCTTTATATTCTTGTGAGCATGGCTGAACTTACAGTGATAGGGTTTTACCTTGATCATTGGATTTTGATTGATCACTGGAAGGCATCTTTCGTTGTTCTTTTATTTGTTACATTCATTAACTTGTTTAATGTTCGTTTTTATGGAGAATTTGAATTTGCTTGCGCTTTGATCAAAGTGGCTGCTGTTATTGGTATGATTATTTTGGGAATTTTTCTCATTGTCACTGGACTAGGGGAAAATCAAGCGAATATTCATTATCTTTGGGACCATGGCGGTTTCTTCCCTTATGGAGCAGTAGGGGTTGTTTTAGCGACTTCTGTAGTAATGTTTTCTTTTGGAGGAACAGAGCTTATTGGTATTGCTGCTGGAGAGGCATCTGATCCACAAAAAACAATTCCAGCGGCTATCCGTCAAGTTATGTGGAGAATTATAATTTTTTATATTGGTTCTATCAGCGTTATTATGATAATCAGCCCTTGGAATATGATTGGAAAAAATGGTAGTCCTTTTGTTACAATTTTCGAGACTATAGGAATTCCTGCTGCTGGTCATATTTTGAATTTTGTGGTGATTATGGCTGCTATTTCTGTTTACAATAGTGGCATTTATTCTAATGGACGTATGCTTTATAGTTTAGCTGTACAAAAAAATGCACCACATATTTTTAGTAAACTGAGTGCTGCTCGTGTTCCTTATATTGCTATCCTTTTTTCATCATTCTGTACGGTGTTGATTGTCGTTGTTAATGCTCTTGTTCCTGATAATAGTTTCATGCGGATCATGGCTCTTGCAACTGCAGCAGCAGTGATTACTTGGGCTATTATTGTTATTGTTCATTTGAAATTTCGCAATGCACATAAGAACAAAAAAGGCGACTTTACTTATGCGTTTGGTTTATATCCTTACGCTAACTATCTTTGTCTCTGCTTTCTTGCTTTATTATTTTGCATTATGTTTATCAGTGGTTTTGGGCAAAATGGATTGATGACTCGACTTTTTGATATGATAGGAATAAGCGTGCCTTTTCTTGAAACATATATTCCTGTACAGATGCCTGATATGAGTTTGGCAGTCATTATTATTCCTCTATGGTGCTTATTATTACTTTTAGGTTATAAACTGAAACGATAGAGAAAGAAGAGCTAATAAAAGGGATTGATTGGAATAAATCTTGGGGACTATAAAATTTGATGAGGTAACACAAGTTTTTGGTGATTTGTGTGTTTTAAAAAATATTACTGTACAGCTTACCGAAAAACGAATTGCTGTTATAGGTGCGAATGGTTCTGGAAAAAGTACATTTGTTCGTCTTATTAATGGACTCCAATTACCATCTCACGGTTTTGTAAGCGTTGATGGGCTTGATACCAAGCGCGATGCAAAAGCAGTAAAGCGTAAAGTTGGATTTGTATTTCAGAATCCCGATAATCAGATTGTTTTACCATTAGTTGAAGAGGACTTATCATTTGGTCTCAAAAATTTAAAGCTTAGTAAAGATGAAATTAAGGAGCGTGTAGATGAAATTTTACAGCGCTATGAACTTCAAGACTTCAGAAATCACGCTGTCCATTTATTAAGTGGTGGGCAAAAACAACTCGTTGCTATTTCCGGTGTAGTTGCAATGAAACCAGACTACATTATTTTTGATGAGCCGACGACATTACTTGATTTGCGAAATAAGCATCGCGTTACGCAAGTGATAGAAGAATTACCACAAACGGCAATAGTTGTATCGCATGATTTGGAGTTTTTGAAAAAGTTTGATAGAGTGCTGGTTTTTGATAAGGGGGAGATAGCAATTGATGATGTACCTTTTGTTGCTATCAAGGAGTATATAAGAAGAATGTCATGATCGGTTTATATATTCCAAGGGATACGTTTATTCATAGGTTAAGTCCTGGAGTTAAGTTATTATTTCTTGCGGCGTGTGGAACTTTTATAATAATGGTTTCTTCCATAGCGCTTCTTGGGTTATTTTTGTTGTTGGTCATCTTATTCTATAGAGTCGCCAAGGTCCCTTTCAAAACTGCGATAAAGCAATTTAAATCGATGGGATTGCTTTTAGTTCTTTTATTTGTATTTCAAACTATTTTTAGCGGTTGGCTTACGGGGGTTGAGGTCATATTACGTCTTGTTATCCTCTTTTCTTTATCATCACTTGTTTCATTCACAACAAAAGTTTCAGATATGGTGGATGCAATTGAAGTCGGGCTTCAGCCTTTTTGCTGTTTTGGTATAAATCCATCAAAAGTGAGTATGGTTATCTCTATGGCGATCAGGTTTATTCCTCTTTTGAGTGAAAAGTTTAATGAGGTACATGAAGCACAGCAAGCACGGGGACTTAATACTAACATTGTCGCTCTTGCGATACCTTTAATTATACGAACCATAAGAATGGCTTCAGAAGTGGCTGAAGCATTGGAAGCGCGTTCTTATGATGCTGATACCATTGATACAGCATCTCATAATAATCAAAGTTTTTTATAGTGAAAGAAGAATCAAATGAATACAAAAGATTTAGTTTATATTGCTTTATTTGCCGCTATTTATGCTATTTTGGGACTTTTCCCTTCTATTTATCTTCCTTTTCTTCTAGGGGTACCTATTACAGCTCAATCGATGGGACCGATGCTAGCAGGGTCTATTCTTGGGGCAAAAAGGGGTGCTTTAGCGTCACTCCTTTTTCTTATTCTTGTTGCGATTGGATTACCTCTGTTACCTGGTGGTCGCGGTGGGATCAGTGTCTTTTCAGGGATTGCAAGTGGTTACTTAATAGGTTTTCCATTTGCTGCATTTTTTATTGGTTTAATGGTAGAATTGTTTTGGAAGCGGTTAAATTTTATAACATTATTTGTGATAAATACTGTTGGTGGCATTGGGATAGTTTATTCTTTTGGTGTTCCATGGACAGCGTATATGACCAAAGTCTCTTTACTGAAGGTTTTAATGGCTTCATCAGGTTTTTTGATAGGCGATTGTTTAAAAGTGTTGATTGCATCCTTTGTTGCACTCGCGATTAAAAGATCTGTTCCTCTCATTCATTCAAAGCATAATAAGAACAAGCTAAAATAAATGTATTATTTTGTTATGCTGTTATTATATGATATTCATGCATCACAATAAGTTTACTGAATTTAACCATAGTAATCTATAATGTAATTAAACATTGTAGAATCTAATGTGATTTATATAAGTGATATTATTAAAATAAATTATTATAGTATTTTTCTCTATATCTAAGGCATTTAAAGTGTACTTTTATAAATCTGATACTTTTTATTAATTATACAACTTATTAATTATAAAACAATAACAAAAGTTTTTTCATAGTGAAGGAATAATTCAGTGAATACAAAAGATTTAGTTTATATTGCTTTATTTGCCGCTATTTACGCTGTTTTGAGTCTTTTTCCTCCTATTTATTTTCCTTTTTTGCTGGGTGTCCCTATTACAGCTCAGTCTATGGCTCCGATGTTAGCAGGCTCTATACTTGGAGCGAAAAGGGGAGCTTTAGCATCACTTCTTTTCCTTGTTCTTATTGCGATTGGGTTACCTCTATTGCCTGGTGGTCGTGGTGGAATTAGTGTTTTTTCAGGAGTTACGAGTGGTTATCTGATTAGTTTTCCATTTGCTGCATTTTTTATTGGTTTTATGGTAGAATTGTTTTGGCAGCGGTTAAATTTTATAATATTATTTGTGATAAATACTGTGGGCGGCATTGGGATAGTTTATTCTTTTGGAATACCATGGGTAGCTTATATGACTCAGGTTCCTTTGCTGACGGTTTTAATAAGTTCATTAGGTTTTTTGGCTGGTGGTTTCTTGAAAGTGCTGATTGCATCCTTTGTAGCGTTGACCATTAAAAAAATCGCTCCTCTCATTCATTCTTAAAAAGGGGTAGTTCTGTACTGAAGAACAATTTTTGCCAAATGTATGTGGATTAAAAAGCACCACGGAATACCATTCTGTTTTATTTACTTTTTATTGGTATTTTTATCTGTATAGCTCTCAAAGGTAGCCATACGAAAGTTGAATATTTCGGCACCAAAATTTATTTTTTGCTTTCAGGAGCAGACCCCTAAATAGTCAATTAATATCATTTTATTCAACATGCTTGTAAGTTTTATTCGATTTGCATATTATATGCATAACGCCTTAGGATTATTTATTATTTTTTATATTTTCAGTTAATTAATCACTAATTTTTAAAGTATTAAATTATATTAATTGTACAAAAACATTGATAATTCAGTGTTCATTTAAAACTCTTGATGTACATAATACCCTTATAAATGTGTTAATATAAGGTATAAAAATAAGATTTGCATGGGATGAAGCTAAAACAAAAAATAATCTTAGAAAGCTGCATGTGTTTTTTCGGACCCATTCTCCATAGCTAAACAAGATCGTATTGAAAACGGAGAGTATGGTTAGCAAGCTTTAGGGCTCATGGATGGTTTTTTATCCTTCTTCGTAGCGCATATTGTCTATGACGATAAAGATGGCATAGAGGGAATCCGTATTATTTCAGCACGGCGAGCCAACTTGAAAGAAAGGAAACGTTATAAAGAAGAAAGTTCGTTATGAAATTGAGGTAGGTAACTTATCACCTTTGACAGATAAACAGAGAGTTGAAGTTGATAAACTGGCTGTAATGCCGGACAGTACAATTGATCATAGAGATATTTCGTCACTCAATGATGCGTTCTGGAAAAACGCCGTTCTCAATCCATTCTATAAACCAACGAAAACTGTTGCTAACTGTGCGTGTGGATTCAGACATGCTAGCGTGGCTTAAAAGTCAAGGAAAAGCAAAATAAACCTCATTAGCAGAATTTTTTAGACACTAATTCCTCTAACTGTTGGCAAATTTTAAGCCTATTTTACTCTGCCTGCACGGTCATCTCAAGATTGTTGTAGTTGAAGGTGTGATGGAAGATATTACCCTTGATGGGCATAAAGTTGGAAGGAAATCTCAAGGAGAAATCACCACGGCTTTTCCAAACCTTATTGGGAAGCCGACCAATCTGCGCCAGATAGAGCAAGGGCTTGATCAAATCAATCGGCTTTTCTCACGCCAAGCCACCATTAATCTTGGTGCGGGGAGCAATTCGGGTGGTTCGATACTCGATGTTCATATTGAAAAACAGAAACCTTGGCTTATTACGCTTTCCAGCGATAATCTTGGCGCTAAAGCAACAGGAATTTATCAAACGCGCTTGAGCCTTTCTTTTGATGATCTGTTAGGGATCAATGATCAATGGTCGTTTAGCTATCAGCGCTCCATGGATGGTGGTCCGTATCATTTTTCTCACAAGCGTCCCAATAGTGATACTCTAACGGGATCATTTTCTCTTCCCTATGGCTATTGGACAACAGGTTTTGATGGGACGTGGAGCCAATATCATTCAAGTGTTAAGGGAATATTTTCCGATATTATGACTGCGGGTAAGTCTTTATCGCTGACGCCATGGATTTCACGGGTTATCGACCGTGATCAAGAGGGCAAGACCTGGGTTACGGGACGGTTGACATGGAAATATTCTGATAATTTTATTATGGGCAGTCGGGTTGATGTTTCCAGCCGTAAATTGGCTATTGCAACCTTTGAGCTTGATCATTCGCGCAAGTGGCTTGGAGGAGAATTAAGCGCGCATATAGGGTTTCATAAGGGTTTGGCAATTCTTGGCGCTTATGATGATAAAGAGCAAGAGAATGCAACAAAGAATGCACCCAAAGGGCAATTTTCCAAATTGTCTTTTTCTCTAGGCTACGTGCGTCCTTTTTCTCTTCACCAGTATAATTTTCGCTATAACACGCTGTTTTCAGGACAATTATCACCCGACACGTTGTTTAGTTCAGAGCAAATATCGCTTGGTGGCAGTTCCTCTGTGCGCGGAGTGCGTGAGGCGATTTATTACGGCAATAATGGGGCGTTTTGGCGCAATGAATTGTCGCTGTTGTTGCCAGGTTTTTCTTCGAACATGGGGCGTAAATTTATGAGTCAATTTTCCCCTTATATGGCGCTTGATCTGGGAGCCGTGGCCAATGATGTAAGCAAAAACAGCTTTGGCGGGAGTCTCGTTGGGGCAACTCTTGGTTTCCATGCAACCGGAGACATTACGGATGTTGATGTGTCTTATTCGAATATTTTAACCCAATCGACAGTGCGAGAAAAGGGAAATGCGACAGGGTTATTTCAAGTGCGGGCATTATTGAGATTTTAGAGCAAAGGGGCGGTAAAAATATCGCTGCGCTGTTTACATCCCTTTGGGTTGTTTTTTTTAAAGATAAAGAATTTTATGAGGAGCTGAAGATGCGGGGATTGAAAAATCAAAAGCATAAATTGGGATATGGATACAAGCGAGGAAAGCGCGTTCTTTGTGTTTTGCAGCGAGGGATCCATAAGGGGCTTTCACTTGTTTTAAGTTTTTGCTTAGCTTTTCAGCCTTTGTTGTTGCAAGCACAAGCGCTTGGAGCGCGAAGTCCTGTTGCACAAGAGAGCCAAGGGATTAAAGCAGCTGATGGGGTTGGCTCTGTTTTCCGCCCCACGGTGGGGAAAGCCGGCAATGATGTGCCGCTGATTGATATTGTTCGCCCCAATGGACAGGGTCTTTCTCATAACAAATATGACAATGTTATGCAAATAATTTCTATGAATTCCTCTGTAAAAGAATTATAGCTAATTTGGAATGACGCTTTTGTCGGGCGGTTTCCTTTTGAAATACACTGTTAAAGCCGTCATCCTTTTTTGTTTTCAAAAATGCAAGAATTGTTAATCACTTTTAGGGGGATCATCTATGAAAACCTATACCTTAGCTGATGTTGCAGTACTAGTTGATAAATATAGCGATAGTATCGATTTTGGCTCTACAGATGAAGCAGTTGATGATGTACTAATTGAAAAAGCAGAGGGGATTCTTAAATTGCAATTCACATCCTCCTACAAAAGTTTTTTGAAGAATTATGGAAGAGCGGAGATCTGTGGTGAGGAAATATTAAGTGTTTATAATACAAATTTTGAAATTGCTCGTAGTGATGATATTGTTTATTATCACTTAACAGATATAAAAAATGGTTTAGCAAAACCACAGCAGCTTGTTATCAATAGAACAGATTTTGGTGAAACCTTTTACTTTGATTATACTCAGTTTCAGGATGGTGAGTGCCCGCTCTATCTTAGATTTTCACCTAGCGATCCCCAGTATTATGCAAGTAATTTTTATGAATTTCTCTGTAAAAGAATTATGGAACATGCTGGGGGGTAATGACGATGCAAACCAAAGATGTCACAGAGATTTTAAAAAGACTGGGCTGGGAGCCTTATCGTGATGAAGTGGGGGATACCTTTGCGCATTATCATTTTCCCGATCGCATTGTAGGCATTAGTTATGATGTTGTAGATTATGGAGAGGAGGGTGGAAAATTTCGGTTATCAGCTGATCTTACCACTGCTCCTTATTGCCTTTCTTGCGAATATGCTAGTGGTGAAGTATCACAGGATAAGTATGAAGATACGCTGTTTTCTGCGAAAGAGGATTTCGATGTTACAGCTTTAGATCTCTCAGAAAGCCATGTTAAGGAATCTTTAAATAGGGTTATTGCTTGGGCGCAAGCACAAGATATTGAAAAAAAATTACATGAAGAAGCTGCTAATCATTCTGCTGTTGCAGAAGCATTACTTGGTGATATTGAGGCTTTAAAAAGTTCTAAGTTTACACCCCAATTACATGTACCAGAATTTGCAGATTACAAAACAATAGGGTGGATTGAGCGCCTCATTCTTTTTGCGCAAGCTTATAAAAACGGGGAGTTAGATGACATTTTAGCGCGTAAAAAACCTAAACAGTGGTCGATGATTCTTACAGCAGCAACTCGCATTTTTAAAATTCAAGGGTGGTTTGCCACAGAGCTTGGGAAAATGTGGTTGGTTTTGCCGGATCGTTTTATTAAGTTAGATTTTGGCTTTGTACATCTCTATGATCAGTATAATGTTCATCTCGAAGCTGAAATATCTAATGAAGAGATTTCTTTGGCTTGCTTGTATATTCATTTTTGTAGACAACGTAATCTTGTACGACCTACGGATATTTATCGATCTTTTAATACGATTGGAGGAGAGAATTTTCGTGGGGTTGATAAAGGAATTGATATTTGTGTAGAGATATTGAATGAGCAAGAGTTGACAAAAATCTCTGAGCGGATAATACAATGGGCACGTGCCCAAGATTTACAAGCATCAATAGAAAGCAAAACGCTTATCCAAAAATATAGCTATTATCCAGCTGTGATTTGGCATTTGGCTTGTTTAGCATTGACAGGTCAAATTGATGTCTTAAAATCCTATCAAGATTCTATCGCAGAGGATAAGATTCCTGAGCATTTGCAAAATCTTGATGAAGAACTGGAGGGGTATGTTAATCACGCTGTTGAATTTGCTGAAAGACATCTGAAAATCCTTAATGAGCGAGAGGCAGCAGAAGCACATCTTAGTCCACAAGTTTTGATTACTTTCAATAAAGTTACAGAGCAATTAAAAGAAATGGGTTGGACAGTTTATCGTGATAAAAACTACAATCGCAATGCTTATTTTGTAAGTAAAGACCGTATCATCAATATAATGTATAACCTTCAAAGTGATGAAGAAGAGCCGATTGTTGTATTTAAGGCTTCCCTTTCAACACTTGGTTTTTCCACTGCTCATAGAGAAATTTTCTATAATATGCCTCAATATATAGCCATCAAAGAAGCAGAAGAAGTTTATACAGTTTCTAGTACTGAATTGGATGAAGGCAAGCTGAAACAGATCAGTGCGGATATTCTTGAATGGGCTGATCGGCAAAATGTGAATCAAATCATCTATGATTATGTAGCTTTTCCCCCAGACAGTGAACTTGATCTTGTAGCGCGTCACCTTATTGCGCTTGTTTTGATTGGGGATGTTGAAAAGCTCAAATCTTATAAGGAGAATTTTAGAAAGGGAAATCCTTTAGGTTTTGTGGAAGAAATCTCAAAATATAGAATTGATAATCTCCTCACTCTTGCACGGGGTTATCGAGCAGGTTTTCCGAAAAACGCTCCGATTTTAAGCTTGGATCCGCAAACAGCATCTGTTGCTTCTAAAACAACTTCTGTTGAAGTGGCAGAGGAAGTGGATGAAGCAGATGACACTGATGATCGTCTCACTATGGAAAGTGCAACAGCACTTTTAAAAAGTCTAGGCTGGTCAACCGAGAAAATCAATGAGAATGACCATATGGCAAGCTATCAATTGGCCGATCGTGAAGTAGATATTCTTTATAACGATGAAATTGCCAAAGATTACCCGCAATTTGATAGCGCCTTTATGATTAGCACGGGCATTCTTTCCACCGCTTGCAAATTCATTGATCCTACCCACACAGAAGATATTCCAGACATACAGCTTAATTTTGAAGCAAAGGGGTTAGAAATCTTTGAACCAGAAGTCACTGCGGATCGCTTAAAGCAAGCACTTGATGATGCGCTAGAATGGTCAGTCAAAGACATTGACTTTTCTAAAAGGCTACGCTCTGATTATGGTAGAGCTCCTTGGCAACAGGATGCAAAGTCCAAAACAGACAATAAGGATTATGCTTTACTTCATCTTGGCGCTCTTGCTTTATTGGGTGATGTTGAAGCCTTGCAATCTTATCAGAAAAGTTTTACAGCAGGTGATCACCTAGGCTTTGACGAGAGCATCAACAAAACCCACCTTGAGCGTGCATTAGCTTTAGCAAAAGAAGTAGCAAAGGTGAAGCAAGTGAGCTACGCTTTGATTAAACAGGTGGCAAAAGGATTTCGATAATCACTCAGAGTTTTCTAGCGAGGAATAATCTCGCTCTTGGAAGGAGAGTGTATTAAGTCTATTTAGAACACAGAATACATTGATTATTTTGAAAAAAAATCGAGGGGATTATGAATCATGAAATGGATAAAGAAAAAAAGTATGGGGGCAGCAGAGCCTGTGGAATTTAAAGGTCAAAAAGTTTATCCGGAAGATGAACTGTTTGAGCCTGAAACAGTTTCTTCTTGGAAAGAAAAAGGACAGATAGTAGCAGGTACAAATGTGGAAAGAATGGTATCAGGAAGAGCTCCTATTGGAGTCGATTGTAGGCCTATTATGTTATATCCTATAACACAAGAACAAGATAGTCCTCTCGCTGAAGTTCTCTACTCATTTTATCAAGACAAGAGTTTGGTTGCTTATATGAAGCCAAAGACAAATTTTATCAAAAAAGTTATTTGTTGGATTTCAAAAAAAGTCTCCTAAGCAGGAAAAAAGAAAAAGTAATTATTGCAAATATTGAAGTAATGACACTAAAAGGCGCTCTCTAAGCTTTAATGATCATCCCCTTTAATTATATCATATATTGTAAATGCGAGATGATTTTACAGACACAGATGAGAAAAGAGCTCCTTCAAGAAAATATCCCTTATGATTCTATCAATGTAATCCCAATTCCATTGGCTATGGTAGAGAAATATTGATCAGTAGAAACACTAATTATTAGTAAAAACACGCTGTGACTTATGGAGAAAAATTTATGAAAAGTTATACTTTATCGGATGTTGCACAATATATTGATATGCATAGTCATGCTATTAATTTTGGTACTAAAGATAATGCCCCTGATGATGTAAGGATTAAAACGGCTGAGAATACTCTCGATTTACAATTTACCTCTTCCTATAAGGGTTTTTTAAAAAATTATGGAGGCGGAGAAGTTGGAGGTGAAGAAATATTCAGTATTTATGAAATCTGTGCTGGTATTCCTGCTGGTGATATTGTTTACCGAAATTTGCTCGATAGAAGAGATGGCTTTACGAATCCCAAACAACTTGTTATCTGCACAACTGATTTTGGTGAAACCTTTTACTTTGATTATACTCAATTTCGGGATGGAGAGTGCCCGCTCTATCTTAAGTTTCCACTTGATGATCCCCAATATTACGCAAGTAATTTTTATGAATTTCTCTGTAAAAGAATTAAAGAGTATGCAGGGGAAGATTTATGAAAACCTATACCTTAGATGATGTTGCAGTATTAATTGATAAAGTTAATAAATATAATGATGATATTATCAATTTTCGTACTGAAGAAAATGCGGCTGATAATCTACAGATTGAAAAGGTGGAGAAAGCTCTTGGTTTGAAATTCACATCTTCTTACAAGAGTTTTTGGAAAAAACTATGGAGGAGGGGAAAAATGAAAAAAATCTTAAAACTATTGAGCAGCATGGCTCTCTTAAGTACAGCTGGATGTCAATTAGGCAATCCTCCCCCATCGACTTTGGTTTTATGGGAAAAGCCTAGAGCAGATCGGGCTGTAATCGAACAATCACTTTTAAAATGTGGTTGGAAACCGGTTTATGCTTCTTCTAGTGATATGAATTCGTATGCAAGTGAATTTGCTTCAGTATATGAGTGCATGAAAAAAGCAGGTTTTCGATATAAATTGCAGGATTCAAAGGGGATTTATTTTACACAACCTCCGAAAAGTGACTCGTTCCTAACCGATCTCATGATAGCTGGATATCAGCAATTTATGGACAATGATACTTTTGGTCTAAGCAATACGAGCAAGAAGGAACGGGTCATGATAACTCATTTTGAGAATGAAAGAAAACGTCAACAAACAAGAAAATCTTTGCAAAAGCGATCATCAAAGCATCCTACCCATTCTTAAAGAGTTAGTTGAACAAAAAGCACGAATGATGGAGGGAGTCAAAATAGTGTCCTTCTTTATTCAAGCGGATGAGACGTTGAATCTAATGGTTGATCAGCTCACAAACAAGGCAACAGTAGGTTTTCTTTCCACTTATTTTTTAGAGAATGTGCGTTTTGATCAGCCTCACAGAATTCTGGAAGCCAATCCGACAAATAGAAAAGGTATTGTGATCAATGAAGGGGCATGTTTTCGCTTTTATCATGGTGGTGAGAATTTGGGGGTAGGTACCTCTTTTACCGCGTTCCAAGGCGTGGAAGGATGTCTTTTGACGAAGATCTTGAAGCAGGAAAGGATTATTATATATATCTCATCTTAAAAGATCAGACGAATGAAGATATCCTTTGCAATTTCGCAAAATCCGACGGCTCCTGATGGCTATACAAAGGATAATTCTGAAAAGATTGGCGGATTTCATACGCTATGT